>JAJZPZ010000215.1 GCA_021847795.1 Nitrospirota bacterium | reverse complement strand
GGTGACACGTTAGGTTATTCCTTAAACTCCTGTTAGAATATTTGTGCGAACAAAAAACTAACACCAACGAGGTGAATATAGTATGGCACAAAAGGTCCTTCCGTATGAATATGAAATTGAGGGAAGCAAAACAGGCTTGACGTCGCTGGGGGGATTGCCATTATATCTGGACATGGCGGCGGCGACAGGGCTTCTAAGCGTAATTGATCGGCATTTAACGGCAAGAGATGGAGATCAGGGCTGGACAGACCGGCAGATCGTACTATCGCTTATAATGCTGAATCTTGCAGGCGGTGATTGTGTAGAAGGCATAGAGAAACTGGAAGGGGACGAGGGCTTTTGCAGGATATTTCGGAAAGCTGAGGCAATGGGACTGAAGCGCAAGGAGCGGCGGGAGCAGGAGAAGCGGTGGAGGAAGAAGCGGACACGCACATTTCCGTCTGCCTCGGCGATATTTCGTTATCTGGAGAAATTTCATGACGAGGAGCAAGAGAAACTCCGCAAGCCCGGCAAGGCGTTTATCCCGGCAGCAAATGCATATCTGCGGGCATTGACTATAATCAACCGGGAGTTGATAGGGAGCGAGCCGGTAAAGAAGACAGAAGCGACAGCTACACTGGATATGGATGCAACGGTAGCATTGACCTTAAAGCTCAACGCCCTGTACAGCTACAAAGGGGAGAAAGCCTATCAACCTCTAAACACGTATTGGTATGAGCGAGGGGTGATGTTGCACACGGAGTTTCGGGACGGCAATGTGCCTGCGGGATACGAGCAGTTGAGGATATTGAAGGAAGCGTTACGACAGCTTCCCGTGGGGATAAAGAAAGTGAGATTACGCTCTGACACGGCTGGCTACCAGCATGATCTTCTGAGGTACTGTGCGGAAGGCAAAGATGAGCGTTTTGGTCGGATAGAGTTCGCCATCGGCTGTGATGTCACACAGGAGTTTCGGCGAGCAGTGTTGGCAGTACCTGAAACAGATTGGAAGCCTCTGTATCGTGACATAGCCGGCCATGCGCAGGAGACGGGGCGGCAGTGGGCGGAGGTGTGTTTCGTCCCGGCGGCCCTCAGCACCAGCAAGAAAGGACCTTTGTATCGGTTTTTGGCGACCCGTGAGGAGTTGAAGCAGGGGGAGCTTCCGGGAATGGATAAGAGCGATGAGGAGTTTCTCTTTCCCGTACTTCGTATGCACGAGATCCGGTACAAGGTATTTGGCGTAGTAACGAACATGGATTGGGATGGCGATAAACTCATCACGTGGTCATATCAGCGCTGCGGTAAGAGCGAGGAAGCCCATGCTACGATGAAGAGTGATTTTGCAGGAGGACGTTTCCCTTCGGGAGATTTTGGGGAGAACGCGGCATGGTGGGGGATTATGGTGTTGGCGTACAACCTTAATGTGCTGTTAAAGAGGGTGGCGCTCGGAGGGTCATGGATGAACAAAAGGATGAAGGCCATGAGGTTTGGCATTATCAATATAGCGGGACGGGTGATGGAGCACGCGCGACGTTTAGTGGTGCGGATAGCAGGGAATCACCCATCAGGGGAACTCCTCATAGAGGCGAGGCGAAGGATCGCTCTATTGGCGGCATCGCCGGGATAGCACACCGCAATGAAAGCCGCTCTGCCAGGATTCTTTGAGGCTCTATCAACACTGTTCCGGGACAGGTGCGCTCAGATGAGGCACTGGAAGCTGAATTGGACAAGCTTTGCAGTCTGTTTTCGACAGTCGTGGACTGCAAATTGCTGAAACAGCCCTCGTAAAAACCTCGCTAACCGGGTTTCAGTCTCCCTCCGGCGGTTTTGATGGTGGATTTGGGATAGCTCCCCTGCTTTACATTTAATGCGATATATTTTAAAATCACTGACACCAAAATGAACAATGGAATCCACATACGCGTATTGGGAGACTACGGTCCCTTCTCCAGGATGGGGAAGAGCATCGGGTATGAGATAACCGCAGGCCGGTCCCGGTATCTCATAGATTGCGGTTCGCCTCTTTTCCAGCAGATAGGAGGGCATGGCCTTAAAGAGACAAGGGGCTTGATCATCACCCATTGCCACGATGACCATAAAAGATGGTTCTCCGACCTGGCCCTTTTCAACATGTATGCGCCTGACATCCCCCACAGGGTTTGCCTTCTCACCACTGAGGACATAAATGATGAACTGATGGCGGCATCGGGTCCTGCGTTGGACCGGAGCTTGTCCCCTGACTCGAAAAACATCGTCGATATCGCCTATGAGGACTACATCGAGTTCCGGACGATGGGCCCCCGTGCAAAATATAAAATCACGGCGAAGGACGAGGGCAGGGGGAAGACAGGTCTTTATGTAATGGACAGGGCAGGCGCTTGTATAGGGCCGGACAGGGCGAAGATTATTATCAGCAATAAAACAAAAAGGCCGAGACTGCTTTTTAAAGATCCTCATTCCGGTGAGTGGGTCGAACCGGAAAGCTTTTATCCCTTTTCCTCGGACGTGTTCTATGAGCAGGAAAAGAACTTGTACCGTGATCCGGAAGGCCTTTCCATAGAGGCGATCAAATCTCCTGTATGGCACGGCATTCCCGGTATAGGATTAAAAATAAGGACAGTGAACGACACTCTGATATTCAGCTCCGACACGGTGCATGACAGGCGCCTCTGGAAACAGCTTTGCTCGGAAAAGAGGCCGCAGCGCCTCGCCATGCCGGGAAAGGGCTTTGAGGCAGCATCTCTTATTTATGGAGACATCAACGATTATATTGAACGGATATGGAGCGGGGAGCGTTATGAGGAAGCGCTGACAGTCTTTCGTGATTCTGTTGTTGTACACGATATTGCGGTAAGGAACAGCGTTGTCCACACGGACTATAGAAAACTCACGGACACTGTCCTGGAAAAGGACAAAGTGATCCTGACCCACAGCCCGGACACCATGACCTCCGAATGGGTCCTGAGCAAGGCAGAAAAGCAGTTCAAAATCCAGGGCAGCACATTTTTCGAAATCGTCGGGAACAAACTGTATCCCTTCAATGCCGATATTTACCATAAAGAGGCCGGGAACTATTACGTCGGCTATAAAAATAAGAACGGCGCGTATACCGTATATGAGAAAGAAGGTCTGCTCAGCATCTCCCGCGGCAACAAGGTGGATATCGGGACACCCCTCTTTAAAGTGGATTTGTACCAGGATATCGCAGGAAGATATTTCCCCAGGCTTGAGGATGAAAACTCGCACTACTTTGAGCGCGCCGACGGCAGGGTGGAACTGATAGCGTCTAATCCCCAGGGGAGTACGGGTAGGGTTGTCAAGGATATCAGAAGCAAACTCTGCAGAAGCATATGATAATGTCCCTTTAAACGCCTTGTGACGGCAGCAGTCTCCTCAGTAATCCCGTATTTGCGTTTCGGAACTTTCCTGAAGGCGGGAATTCAATGATTTCAGCGGAAACCACAGCCTGCTCCGGATCATTTCAAATGTGAAGGGCGGTTATGTGGTATAGTTACCTATTGAGAAGAGCCGCCTTCTTCGAAGTCTCTAATGAGTGATTCCACTTATTCCTCCATTCGTGGATGCGCCCTCTTTCCCTCACAGTCCCTCATTATACAGGCAGGAAGCTTACTAACCTTTTTTGACGCCAAAGGGAGGTTGCTTTTTGAGCATATCGGCTTTTGATTGACAGAAGACTTCCCTCAGCGAGAAAGGAGACACCTTATGACTGAAATGATACAAGAAACGCCTTCACCTCAGGTTTGCGCCGATAAAATCTTTGAGATCAGCGGCACACAACTCGATCCCGATATGGCCACCGCACTGTGGCCCAAAATCCTGCAGCATAAATGGCTCATGTCCGAGAAACATGGACGCGATGTCGGATTGCGCACGGCATGCATCGACTTTGTCGAACATATGGAGCAGGCAATTAAGGAATATGTCGACTACAAGAGAAAGGATGTCCTGGTCGAGATGGGCGCTCAAGCCTTCGGAAGAGAAATATGGGATACTATCTCCGATTCCCAGCCGCCGAAGCAGTTGGTCCAGAGGCGGATAATCCTTCCCCTGACAGAGCGTGAGCTTTCAATAAAACACGGCGTCATTCCTCCGAAGACGATTATTTTCTTCGGACCTCCCGGCACCGGGAAGACCCATTTCGTCAAGGCGATAGCCGGCGCGCTTTCGTGGTGGTATATTGAAATCCTACCCAGCATGCTTATGGCCGACGGCGTAGAGAAGTTCGGCGCCAATCTTCACGCTATCATGGAAAAAGCGAGAACTCTTGAAGATGCGGTCATCTTTATCGATGAGTTTGATGAAATCGCCGGCAGCAGGGATGAAGCAACCATGGTGGACAAGTCTATTACCAACGAGTTTCTCAAGCAGGTCCCTCTCCTCAAAAATCAGGGGAACAGGATATTACTCGTATGTGCAACCAACTATATCAGGCAGCTCGATGCTGCACTGCTCCGTCCCGGAAGGTTTGATTGTATTATTCCGGTCGGAGATTTGGATGAAGACGGGAGAAAGACTATCCTGGAATATTACTTATCCAGGCTCAATACAAAGGGGATCGATCTTGATAGGAT
>JAJZPZ010000037.1 GCA_021847795.1 Nitrospirota bacterium | reverse complement strand
GTTCCACTTTTTATGATATGCCTTTGGCTGCATAGTGCGTAACTCGTGTTATAAGTCCTTGAGATTGCCGCGCGGAGTTTATCCCGGTGCGTGTCGGGACTCGCAATGACTGTCATTCTACCCCAGAAGTCTTCGTCTTCCGGGGACCCCGTCATTGCGAAGGGTCGTATCCTGAAGCAATCTCGTTGTTTTCTATTGAGTTGCTATTTTGATGCAATTGCCCTGCCGCAGCCTGTTTCCCATAACAAAGATTGATCTCTTAATGATATAATACACGGTACATGCAAAGGGAAAACCATGCAAACAACGATCAGTAACATCACCATCGGGAGCAACAACCTACCCGTGATTATTGCCGGCCCGTGCGTCATCGAAAACGAAGAGGTCACCAGGCACACAGCGGGAAAACTGAAGGAAATCTGCGCAGGGGCAGGGCTCCCCTTTATCTTCAAGAGTTCTTATGACAAAGCGAACCGCACTTCCCTTCGCTCCTACAGGGGACCCGGCATTGACAAGGGATTGGAAATACTTGCAGGCGTAAGGGAAAAATTCGGGGTCCCTGTATTGTCGGACGTACATTCACGGGAAGAGGCGAAGACAGCGGCAGAAGTGCTCGATGTGATCCAGCTTCCGGCGTTCCTGTGCAGGCAGACAGACCTCATCCTTGCAGCAGCGGAAACAGGCAAGCCGGTCAACATCAAAAAAGGACAGTTCCTTGCGCCCTGGGACATCAGGAATATCATTGAAAAATTCACCTCCGCGGGCAACCGTAATCTTACCATTACCGAAAGAGGCACTTCTTTCGGATACAATAATCTCGTCGTGGACTTCAGGGGCCTGCCCATCATGCGCTCCTTCGGGTACCCGGTCATATTCGATGTGACCCACAGCCTGCAGCTCCCGGGCGGGCAGGGGAGTTCCTCAGGAGGGCAGAGGGAATTCGCAGCGGCTTTTGCCAGGGCTGCAGTGGCTGTTGGCGTTGACGGTCTCTTCATGGAAGTCCATCCTGACCCGGATAAAGCACTTTGTGACGGCCCGAATATGATATCTCTGGATAGCCTGCCCGGCCTGTTGAAAGCCGTGAAGGACATCCACGCTATCCTTGCAGGGCACACCATTTGAATAAGGGGGAAAAAAGATGATCATTCGATCCATTGCCGTCATGATGTTTCTGTGCATTGCCGGCCTGTTCATACCGGCAACTGCCCCGGAATCCCTTGCCGAGAACACGGTCGAGAACACGGTTTATTCAAACCAGGACATTGAAAAGTATAAAAGGCCCGCTGATAACACAGCCCGCGCTGAAAAGAACAGCCGGTCGGAAGCAAAAAA
Source organism: Nitrospirota bacterium (assembly GCA_021847795.1). GTDB lineage: Bacteria > Nitrospirota > Thermodesulfovibrionia > Thermodesulfovibrionales > Dissulfurispiraceae > JAMCVZ01. The sequence continues at coordinate 24,384 of JAJZPZ010000037.1, read as the reverse complement.
AGAAAAGGCCGGGAAGGCCGCAGAGCAGCAGGAAAAAGAATACTGGTGCAAGCAAGCGACCTCTTATAAAAATAAGATGGAGAAGGCGCAGGATGAGGCCGGCAAACAGGAAAAACGGCTTGCGGAGCTGAAAGATGCCGCCGGACAGGAGATAGGGAAAAAGAGAAAGAGTCTTGAAAAAGAGATAAGCAATACACAAAAGAAGCTGAAAAACGCTCAGAAACAGCTGGAAGACAGACAGAAGGACCTGGATCGCCTTGAAGGCGAGGCCCATAAAAAAGGGGTGCCGCCGGGATGGCTGCGGTGCCAGTTTACCTGGTAACTTATGCGCAAATCACAAAATTCAAATCCCAAACAACAAACAATGAGAAAAGCGCTGTTTGATATTCGGCCCGCCTCAGGCAGATTGGCGTTTGGGATTTGCCTTTCCTCTGCCGTGAAATTATTAGAGTTGAGGGACTAATTATTATGGACAGCATTCTTGATATCGCAAAGAGGGTCTTAAGAATAGAGGCGGACGCAGTCTCTGCACTGGCAGCGCGGCTCGACCACAATTTTGCAAAAGCCGTGGACATCATCCTGAACAGCAAGGGCAGGGTTGTCGTCACCGGCATGGGAAAATCAGGGCTCGTCGGCAAGAAGATCGCCGCCACCCTTGCTTCAACAGGGACCCCGGCTTTTTTCCTCCATCCTGCCGAGGCAGGGCATGGGGATTTGGGTATGGTTACCGCAAGTGACGTCATCATCGCCATATCGAACAGCGGGGAAACCGGGGAACTCCTGGAACTCCTCCCTTTCCTGAAGAGGTTCGGCATAGGCATTGTCTCGATGACCGGCAACCCCGGTTCATCACTCTCCAAGGCAGCCGATGCCATCCTCGACGTATCAATTACAGAAGAAGCCTGCCCCCTCGGGATCGTACCGACAGCATCCACGACAGCCGCCATGGCTATGGGCGATGCAATTGCCGTTGCGCTTTTAACAAAGAGAGGATTCAAGAAAGAGGACTTTGCGTGTTTCCATCCCGGAGGCAGCCTTGGGAAGAAACTGCTCATCAGGGTAAAAGACCTAATGCATACAGGAGATGCCCTCCCCCTGATAGCGCCGGAAATCCCCATGATAAAGGCAGTCATGGAAATATCGTCCAAAAAACTCGGGGTTGCCGTTGTGGCCGATGCCGAAAGGAACATACTCGGCATTATCACTGACGGAGACCTGAGGAGGGGGATAGAAAAATGGGACAAGGCCTTTTTCGACATGAAGGCAGGGGAAGTTATGACCAAAAATCCGAAAACCATAGCCGAAGAAGAGCTTGCGGCAAAGGCTTTGTCTATTATGGAAAACAAATCCATCACATCCCTTACCGTTCCCGACAGCGGCGGGAAGGCCAAAGGCATCATTCACCTGCATGACATATTGCGGCAGGGGATAGCGTAGCCACTATGAAAAAAACGAAAAAGCAGATAAACGACATCGCCAAAGGGATCAAACTCCTCGCCCTTGATGTCGACGGGGTCCTCACTGACGGCGGGATTATTCTCGACTCCGGCAATAATGAAATCAAGGAGTTCTATGTCAGGGACGGCCACGGGATAAAGATGCTCCAGAAGGCCGGGCTTCAAATCGCCCTCATTACGGGGCGGGACTCAAGGGTCGTTGACAGGAGGGCGCGGGAACTGGGGATCACAGAGGTCTACCAGAAATGCCATGACAAGAGAATTCCCTATAAACACCTTATCGAGAAGCTCGGAGTTTCCGATGTGGAGGTGGCCTATATCGGAGATGATATTGTCGACATCCCCCTTTTCAGGAAAGTAGGCCTTGCTGTTGCTGTGGCGGATGCAACGGACGAGACAAAAGCCGAGGCCATGCTTGTTACAAAGTCCCGCGGCGGCAGGGGCGCGGTCAGGGAAATCTGCGACCTTATCTTAAAGGCAAACGGCAAATGGAAAGCGCTGGTAGATGAGTACTATAAAGTTTAACCTTCCCACGATCCTCACTTTCAGCAGGATATTCCTCATACCCTTTTTTGTCATCATAACTCCCGGGAGCCCCCTCCTGGGCATCAGCATCTTTTTGATCGCATCGCTGACCGACTTCCTTGACGGCTATCTGGCACGCCGTTCGGGACAGATAACGAAATTCGGAATCATCCTTGATCCCATAGCCGACAAATTTCTTATTATTTCCGCCCTGATATTGCTGGTTGACATGGTGCGGCTCTCCGCATGGATAGCCATAGTCATTATCGTCAGGGAATTCGTTGTCACGGCACTCAGGGTTGTTGCCCTGTCTAAAGACATTGTCATCCCGGCCGAGACAGGAGGAAAGCTCAAAACCGCGGCCCAGATGATCTCGATCATACTACTCCTCCTTCCCGGGGGGATTGGGGACTTTGACTTCTATGATGCCGGGCTGGTCATTATGTACGTTGCCCTTGTCCTGGCCCTGGTTTCAGGAATCAAATACACTATTTCTTTCTGGAAGCAGATACAATGATCCCCTCGCTTCCGCATGGCGTAGTGCTCGTTATTGCCTGTCTTGCCGCCTTTGCGATCGGTTCGATGCCGGTCGGGCTGGTGATTGCAAAAAGCAAAGGCATTGACCTGAGGAGCATAGGGAGCGGCAATATCGGCGCCACCAATGTTATGCGGGCCATGGGGAAAGAGGCTGCGCTTCTCACCCTTATAGGCGACATGGCAAAAGGCGCAGCAGCAATCGGCATAGCGAAAGCGCTTGCCCTGGGAGGCCTGTACGAAGGGGTCCTCGGGCTCTTCGCAATCCTGGGCCATGACTTCTCACTGTTCCTCAGGTTCAGGGGAGGCAAAGGAGTTGCAACGAGTCTTGGGGTCGTTCTCATGCTCTCGCCTCATGTTGCGCTCTTTACCGCCACGTTGTGGATCCTCACGGCGAAATGGACAAAGTACTCCTCCCTGAGTGCGTTGATTTCCTTTGGTCTGTTGCCCCTCAGCTTTTATATGATCGAGCCTTCAACCGAAAAAATAACGATTGCAGCAGCCATAACCGCCCTGATCTTTGTCCGGCATGTGGAGAATATTAAACGCCTTGTGCAGGGCACGGAAAGCAAAATCGGCGGGAAGAAGAACAAGCCGACGACTCCAGGCAATACCTCATAAGGGTCCGCAACTCCGGGCACATTTTTTTATTCATGCTGATGCAATCCCCCGCGCCTTGCTTGTGTATGATTTCTCCTACAGGCGATCAGGGCAACCCGACCGGATTTCCCTGCACTGCGGGCCCTGTGTTACTGATATTCAAAGCTATTTTTCCTGGCAATGTTTTTGCAATTTCCCGAAACAGGGTTTGAAGAAACACACAGGGAGGGTTAAGCAGTGAAAAAATTAGGAATCGTGTTAATGATCATTATCGCCTTTATAATAACAGCGCTCTTCTTCGGATATGCGGCTGCGGGCACGCAGTATATAACATTCACCGACTGAAGCGCAAAGCTCTTGGGTAGGGATAACTGCGGGTGAATACCCGGCTATCCCGGCAGCGGGTGCCCGGCAAGCTGCGGGAATACAGGCTGCCGATGATCCTTATAAGTTCATTCCTCCTGCACTGGGAATAACGTGATTTTTTAAAAAAATTCCAACTCTGGATGTAGAGAAAAGCAGCCTTATGAGTAGTTTTTATACAATCCCTGGTGAGCATCATGGCTGATCGCGCCCCTCTTCAGCAAATACAGGGTCCGGTAATTATCTTTCAAAAAAGGTAAAATACAATCATGAAAAAGAGAGCGGTTGTTCTTTTAAGCGGCGGGCTTGACTCCTCTACCACAGCAGCCATTGCCAGGTCGGAGGGATATGATCTCTATGCCCTGAGCTTTGATTATGCACAGAGACACAGGATCGAGCTGGAATCTGCAGGAGCAGTGGCTGAAAGCCTCGGGGCAAAGCGCCGGCTTGTCATGAAGTTCGACATGCGCGAGATAGGAGGTTCTGCTTTAACCTCTGAGATTGAAGTGCCGAAAGACAGTGATGAGTTACAAGTGGCAAGTGATAAGTTAAAGACCAAGGGCGAAGACTCGTTACTCGTCACTCGTCACTCGTTACTGCCTTTAAACTCGTCACTGATCCCCGTTACCTATGTCCCGGCCCGCAACACCATATTCCTCTCCTTTGCACTCTCATGGGCTGAAGTCCTTGAAGCTCCTGATATTTTTATCGGTGCAAATGCCGTAGACTACAGCGGCTACCCGGACTGCCGCCCGGAGTACCTGAAGGCGTTTGAAGAAATGGCAAACCTGTCCACCAGAATATCGGTAGAAGGAAAGGTCAGATTTAAGATCCATGCACCGCTTCTGCACCTGACCAAATCGGAAATTATAAAAACAGGCACGGCATTGGGCGTGGATTATTCCCTTACATGGAGTTGCTACGATCCGCAGGAAGACCGTAACGCGTCAACAATGAAAGAAACAGATCACGCATCACGCATTACACATCACGGCTTTGTCCCCTGCGGCAGGTGCGACAGCTGCATCATACGGGCAAAAGGGTTCCGGGAGGCAGGGCTGAAAGACCCCCTCACCCAGGAACTCTGAAGTGATCATCGCCCAACTTGAAAGATGTGGATTTTCTCGTGCCCTGTGATGAACCGCTTCTTGAATCCGGGGCGCGCATACCAGATGAAATCTCCGGCAAAATCGGGAAATACGTCTCACAGATAGTCCAGGACGGAGACACCATCCAGGTAGGATACGGCAGCATGCCATACTCCCGGGCCCCCTGCCCGCAGAATTGCCTTCCTAAAGTTCCCGTTTTATGCTATCATTTTATTTAAATTTAGGGGCTTCAATCTAAAACAGCAGGGAAAAGGCATTGAAAATAAGAATCCGTTTATTGTTCCTCTTCTGTGCACCCATGTATATTCTCATGCTTTTGCTCTCAAGCCCTGCCTTTTCCGACCAATTCCCCGATTGTTTGCAGTGCCATATCCACAAAAATAAAGCAGCAGGCAAGTATGTGCATCCGGCTTACAAGCAGGGCTGCTATTCCTGTCATACCGAGGCCCACCATATAGGGGCGAAGTTCCCGAAATTCCTCTTTGCCAAAGGAACAGACCTTTGCTGGGGATGCCACGACAAATCAAAATTCACAAAAAAGTACGGCCATCCTCCTGTAGTAAGGGGGGAATGCCTGTCGTGCCACGATGTCCATACTTCGGACAATAAGAAGCTGCTCTACTCTCCCATACCCGACCTCTGTTTCAATTGCCATGACAAGGCGAAATTCACGAATAAATCCATTCATCCGCCGGTCAAGGAAGGGAAATGCACTGCCTGTCACGACCCGCACAGCAGCAACTCCAAAAAGCTCCTCCTGGCCGACCCGCCGGACTTATGCTTCCTCTGCCACAAGAAGGACAAGTATATATCGGCAGCAAGCAATAAACACCATGCGCCTGTAGCACGGGGCATGTGCACGAGCTGCCATGATCCCCATGCCTCTGCCTTCCAGAAACTGCTTGTGGCTGATGTCCCCAATTTATGCTTTAACTGCCATGAGGCCTCTGATTTTCAGGGCAGGTACTCCCATTCCCCTGTTGCAGCAGGCATGTGCATGAGCTGTCATGAGCCGCATCAGGGCCACGCAAAAAAGCTCCTTATCGACAGGCCCCCTGACCTCTGTTTCAATTGCCATGACAAGGCCGAATTTACCAGGGCAAACCAGCACCCTCCTGTGTCGGCAGGCATGTGTACGGTCTGCCATGCCATTCACGGATCACCCTATCAATCCATGCTCCTCATGCCGACAACCGATGGATGCCTTCAGTGCCACCCGAGGATCGCGGCAGCGCCCCATGCTGCGGGAGGATTTTCCGAGGCAGGCCATCCGCTCAAGGACAGGAAATACGCGAAGGCAAAGGACGGGGAGCTTTCCTGTGCAAGCTGCCACAACCCGCACAGCTCTGATTCCATGAAGCTCTTCCGGTTCCCGGTGAAAAAGCCCTTTGATCTCTGTGTGAATTGCCATACAAACCAAAAAAAGAAGCGCTAGGGGCCGGGATTAACCGGGCTTGATTCCCGCACCGTTCGAGAGTAAACTTGTGTATGCTTGAATATCTGTTCAACCCTAAATCCGTTGCAGTCATCGGCGCATCAAAAGACCCCAAAAAGGTCGGCTATGCCGTTTTAAACAATCTGGTGCAATTCCGGTACAGCGGCAAGCTGTACCCTATAAACCCCTCTTCGGAAGATATCCTAGGCCTGAAGTCCTGTCCGAAAGTGTCGGAGACCGGAGCAGAAATAGAACTTGCAGTCATTGCCGTACCTGCCCGCTTTGTCCCTGACACCCTGCTGGACTGTTCGGCTGCAGGAGTAAAAGCAGCGGTTATCCTCAGTGCAGGGTTCAAAGAGGCCGGGGCCGAAGGTATCCGGCTCGAAACCCGGATCAAGGAGATCAGCAGGGAACATAACATCAGGGTCCTCGGCCCGAATTGCCTCGGAGTTATCAACACTGCCGACAGCATGAACGCCACCTTTGCAGGAGGTATGCTTCCGAAAGGCAGGATATCTTTCTTTTCGCAATCAGGCGCCCTCGGTATCGCCATTCTGGACTGGGCCATCGGGAACAAGGTCGGGTTCTCCAAGTTCATAAGCTTAGGCAATAAAGCCGACCTCAATGAGATAGACTTTATCGAGTATTTTATGGGCGACCCGGATACCGACGTCATCCTCGGGTATATCGAAGACGTGGTCGACGGCAGGCGGTTCCTGGATGTTGCCGGAAGGGCAACAAAGATAAAGCCGATTATCCTCATGAAATCAGGAGGCACCGCAGCAGGAGCACGGGCGGCGTCCTCTCATACCGGGGCGTTGGCAGGCTCCGAGGTTGCATTCAATGCCGCTTTCAAGCAGACGGGAATTATCAAGGCTGAAGGGATCCAGGACCTTTTTGATACGGCCCTTGCCTTTTCAGGAAGAAAGCTTCCGTCCGGGGACAGGTTGCTCATAATCACCAATGCGGGAGGGCCGGGGATCATTGCGGCTGACGTGTCCGAGAAACTCGGGCTGAGACTGCCCCAGATGTCAAAGGAGTCAATAGATTCCATTGCCGCCCTGCTTCCGCACAATGCATCGTTGTACAACCCCGTTGATATCATCGGGGATGCGACTTCGGAAAGGTATGCCGTTGTCCTGGACAGGGCAATAAGCGACCCCAATGTGGACGGGATTGTCGTAATACTCACGCCGCAGGCCATGACAGATGTCGGCAACACCGCGGATATCGTGATCAGAACAGCAAAAGCGACTGAACGGCCGATCATAACATCATTTATGGGTGAGATGAGGGTAAGAGAGGCTATCCAGGACCTCAAGGCCGGTTTCATACCCAGTTTCTCTTATCCTGAGACAGCGGTCAAGGCATTTAAAAGACTCTTTGACTATCATGCATGGAAGAACTCCGTCGGGGATACTCCGCAGCCGCACAGGTTTGACAAGGCGGCAGTACAGACCATGATCAATGAGTTCCTCGGGACAGGAAGGTATGAGGCGGGCGAGGACATAGCAATGACGATACTCGACCATTACGGCTTCATGTTCCCCGAAAGGGCGCTTGCGCGCACTGCCATGGAAGCTGCTGCAGTTGCCGAGAGGATAGGGTTCCCGGTGGTGATGAAGATATCGTCTCCCGATATCCTGCACAAAACGGACTTCGGCGGGGTGAAGCTCAACATCAACTCCGAGGTCGCTGCGCAGGACGCATTCAACGAGATCACCACCAACGTAAAAAGGCTCATGCCGGATGCCTTCATTAACGGCGTAATGATCTATGAGATGATCAAGGGGGGCAAGGAAGTGATACTCGGCGTGACCTATGACAGGACGTTCGGGCACATGATCATGTTCGGGCTGGGCGGCATCTACGTGGAAATTTTAAAAGATGTTTCATTCAGGATAGCGCCGGTATCGCGCAGCGAGGCGCGGGCCATGATCAATGAAATCAAGACCAGCGCCCTCCTCAAAGGCGCGCGCGGAGAGCGTCCCGCAGACATAGAAGCAATTGTCGACGGGATTGTAGACATCTCGTCCATTGTCACGGATTTCCCCATGATACGCGAGCTTGACATCAATCCCCTGATGGTCCTGAACCGGGGGGCGCTGGCAATAGACGCGAGGATAATTTTTGAAAGACCAGGGGGACAATAAAAGCAAAAATAATGAACCGCCGAGAACACGGGGGAACAGAGAAAAACTCTAAATTCCGAGCACTAAGTCCTAAACAAGCGCAAATATCCGGAGGGCTGATCCACTTGTACCCTGAGACTTTGAATTTGTTTAGAGTTTAGATATTAGAATTTAGAATTTGAGAAGGAGGATATATGGTTCCGATATTCATCATATCCAACAGGCATTATGCAGGCAAAACATTCCTTGCCATCGGGCTTGGAATGAAGCTGAAGGAGCAGGGCTACAACGTTGGATATATAAAGCCCATAGGCAAAAGGCCGGTCAAAAAAGGCACGGGCATCTACGATGAGGATGCCGTGTTCATGCAGGAGGCGTTGTCCATTGCCGCTCCCCTTGGCGCCATTTCCCCTTTTGTCCTCAGCTATGAAACACAAAACCTGCTCCTGGAGGGCAGGATCAAAGATGCCGGGGAACAGATCATGGAGGCATTCGAGCTGCAGAAGGACAAGGACTTTGTCATCATCGGCGGGGCCAGCGACCTCTTCGAGGGCGCGTCACTGGGCATCAATGCCCTGGCCCTCATGGAGGAGATGAACGGCAGGGCCCTGATGGTCGAGACCTGGAGGGGCGACATCTCCATGGATACCCTGATTGGGGCAGCCAGGCTCCTGGGCGGCAGGTTTGCAGGAGGGGTGCTCAACAAAGTCCCGCCCCACTCCCTTGCCCATGCGAAAGAGAAGATACGGCCCTTCCTGGAAGAAAAGGGGGTCAGGATGTTCGGCGTCTTTCAAAAAGACAGTCTCCTCGAAGCAGTTGCGATACGGCAATTGATCGAAATATTGAACGGCAGGGTCCTTTGCTGCGAAGAGAAGCTGGATGACTTTGTAGAAAACTTCTCCATAGGAGCAATGGATGTGGATAATGCCCTGAAATATTTCAGAAGGATACCGAACAAGGCGGTAGTGACCGGCGCCCACAGGTCCGACATCCAGCTTGTTGCAATGGAGACATCGACGAAATGCATCATCCTCACCGGGGGATTGTATACCAATGATATAGTCCTTGGAAGGGCCCAGGCCAAAGGCATTCCGATCATATCCGTGCCGGAAGATACCTTTACCACCATTGACAGGATCGAAGCCATCATCGGGAAGACGCGGATACGGGAGGAAGGGAAGGTCGACCGGGCAAAGAAAATGATCGATGAGGAATTCGACATGGAAAGATTTTTAAAGACCGTAAGGCAGGAGGTGAGGAAATGATCCATCCGGCTGCTCAACCCCACAAAGCCTTACGGCTTTGCAAGTCCCCCTCTCCGGAAAAGAGGGGGGACTCTTAACTCTTATTCGTTGCGGAGGTAGCCTTCTATGGCTTCCAGGAACTCTTTCATCTTTATGGGCTTGGCCATATAGCCGTCAAAGCCCTTTTCCAGGAACATCTCCCTGTCGCCTTTCATGGCGTATGCAGTAAGCGCTATGATTCTGATATGTTTGGTCGCGTCGTGCGCTTTGAGGTCCTTGACCACGGTGAGTCCGTCCACACCGGGCAGCTGGATATCCAGCAGGACAAGGTCCGGGTCCTCTTTCCTTGCAAGCTCTATTGCATCTTCACCCTTTGGCGTCCTGATGCACTCGTATCCTCCCACATTGAGAAAATCCGTAAACAGCTCAAGGTTGACGGGATTGTCCTCGACAACGAGTATTTTTAATTTATTGCCCATTTTCCTCCATCTCTTTTCCCTTCATCCTGATTTGCCGCAGCGCAAGCCGCGCCTTGAATATGATTTCCTCAGGTGAAGATGCGTCCTGCGGATAATTTATTACGGCAACACTTGCCGTTATTCTGCCTTCAGGCATGATATCTTCGCCGTAGAACGGATAGCTTTCAATATATGCGGCGAATCTCTTTGCAACTGCCTCAGCAGGCTCTTTCAGTGTGTTCGAAAGAATCGCTGCAAATTCGTCGATGCCGTATCTCACTACCACATCGGATCCCCGCAGCCCCTTCCTGAGTATTTCCGCGATCTTGCGTATGCAGATATTGGCCCTGTTTATGCCGTGCTCTTTAATGTATTCCATGAAATTGTCGATATCGAACAGAACTATCGTAAAGGTGGTCTTGTACCGGTCAGCCCTGCTCACTTCCTGCGCAAGACGTATCTGAAAATAGCTGTGGTCAAACAGGCCGCTGACCTCATCCAGCAACCCGGCCTTGGCGGGATAGGTAACCTCAAGGTCCCTTATGTACGCAAGGAGGTCCTCTTTTGTGAAATGGCTCTTCTGTATAAAGTTTTCGATCTTCCCTGCAAGCCTGAGCCTGTCATCTACGGTAAGGTCCTTGGCCGTGAGTATAAGAATAGGGATGTCGCCTGTTGCAGGACTGCTTTTTAAAGCCCCCACCACCTCGAAGCCGTCAACCTCCGGCATCATGAGATCAAGGATGATGAGGTCGGGCTTAAACATCTGGGCCTTTTCAATGCCCGCCTTGCCGGAGTCGGCAGTGATCACGTGGAAGCCTCCTGATTCGAGTATGGAGGTCAGGAGCTCCAGCACGTCGGCATGATCATCGATGCACAATATATTTACACGCTTCTTGCCTCTCTTCGTGGTGAAACTCAGCTCATCAAGCTTCCGGAGGAGGGTGATCCTGTCTACAGGTTTGACCAGGTAGTCCGACGCCCCCAGTGCAAAGCCCAGCTCTTTGTTGTCAATGACGGATGATATGATTACGGGAATGCCTTTTAGTTCAGGGTCTGATTTTAATTCCTGCAATGTCTCCCATCCGTCCTTGCCGGGCATCATGACATCCAGGAGCACTGCAAAAGGTTTCAGTCCCCTTATTTTCTCCAGGGCCTCTTCGCCTGTATACGCATGGGCAACCCTGTATCCCCCATGCACAAGATACAGGGTCAGCACTTCGGAAGTGGCAGGATCGTCTTCAGCCACAAGGATGAGCGGCGCGTTCCCCCGCCTCGCTTTGGTGACTGCGACCTCGCCGGCTACGTCCTCATCGGGCTCATAGCGCACAGCGCCGGGCTTTTCATGGCCCCTGATATCTGAAAGCGGAATAAGGATCGTAAAGGTGCTGCCCTCGCCTTCCGCGCTTTCGACAAATATCTCGCCGCCGTGCAGTTCAACTAGTCTTTTTGTAAGCGCCAGCCCAAGGCCCGTACCCTCGTATTTCCTTGAGAAGCTGCTGTCGCCCTGTTCAAATTCGGAGAATATCCTTTCACGGTCTTCCTGCTTTATTCCTATTCCCGTATCAGTAACGCAGAGCCTTATGAATTCGCCTTTCTCCGGGTATATATTCATGCTTTTCACGAAAGCCGGAAGGTCCGGACCCTTAACGGACCGGACATCGAGAAAAACATTGCCGTGTTCAGGGGTAAATTTCACTGCATTTGAAAGCAGATTGTACAAAATCTGTTTTAGCTTAACCCTGTCTGCACGCAAAAGCGGGATATTTTCATCCGCCCTGACCGTCAGGTTTTGCCTCTTTTTGTCAGCCAGCGATTTCACCACCATTTCCACCTCGGCGATTGCCTGGCGGACCGGGAATACCTCGTAATTGAGTTCCAGCTTGCCCGACTCTATTTTTGCGATATCGAGGATATTATTGATGAGCTGCAAAAGGTGGCTCCCGGAATTATAGATGTTGCTCACATGCCGCTTCTGTTTTTCAGTAAGGGGGCCGTATATCTCATCCGTGAGCAGTTCTGAAAAACCCAGAATCGAATTCAGGGGGGTCCTGAGTTCATGGCTCATGGTTGCGATGAACTGGCTCTTTAATTTATTGGACCTCGCGAGGTCCCTGTTTGCTTTTTCAAGGTCCTTGGTCCTCTCGAAAACCTTCTCCTCCAGCTTTTCATTCATTTCCTGGAGTTCAAGGTTCCGCTCCTCAACGGCCCTTTCAAGCCTCTTTTTCTCGGTGATGTCCTTGCTGATCCCCACCGTACCAAGCAGCCCGCCGCCGCCCCTCAGGTGCGACAGGGTCAGGCTTATATCGACGTATCTTCCGTCTTTTGCTTTCAGCAGGGTCTCATAATTTAATACATACCCCTCCTTTTCAAGCATCCCCAGTATTTCTTTTCTTTCCTGGGGCCTTACCCATAAATCCGCCGCTTTCGTGCCGGCGACTTCTTCCCTGGAGTATCCGAGGATCCTTGACGCCCCCTTGTTGAATTCAACAATACGCGTCTCCTGGTCCGTAGTGATAATGGCATCAGCGGAATTGTCGAGGACGCTTTTCAGGTAGTTCTGGGTCTCTGATATCCTTTCGATAAGCCGGAACTTCTCGATGGCGTACGCTGCCTGGATTCCCATGAGGGTAAGGAATTCGACCTCTTTTTGCGTCCAGTCCCTTATCTTGAAATCATCAATGTAGAGAATGCCTATCACCTTGTCGTTGGCAAAGAGCGGAACTGCCACAATACTCTTGGCCCCCTCTTTAATAAAGCCCCTCATATCGACAAAGGGACATTCATTTATGTCGGGGATTATCGTCGGAATCCTCTTGCTCAGGATATGGTCCGTCATCCCGCCGCTCCGCCTTGTCCAGCAGATTACCTGGGGAGAGTTTGAGGCAAAGCCCTTTAGCGCCTTGATGTTGAGGGAGTCGTCTTTCTCATTATACAGGGCAATGCTTCCGGCAGGGGCATTGAGCGTGCGCAGCGCCTCTGTCAGCAGGGTATCAAGGCCCTCCTCAAGGCTGTCCGCAGAGGTAAGCGAAACACCGATGCGGTAGAGCTCTTTTGTTTCGTTCAGGAGCGTCTTGACCTCTTCCTGCGATTGCCGGCGTTTTTCAAGCAGATCACAGAGGAGTTTCGCGCTGTTGCCGTCTATGACTTCCGTATCCGGCAGCTTCTTTTCCAAAAGTTCCTTTGTTACAGTGCTGTCGCCCGTCGCATTGATTATGATATCGGTCTTTTCATGCAGGAGTTCCTCAAACTTAGGGGTAAAAGGGATATTATGCTCCCTGACGATACGCACTCCCTGCGCATCGGGATTGATATCTGCAACGCCGACTATCCGTATATCTTTTTCTTTCAGCAGGACGGACAGGAGCATGCTCCCTCCCCTTCCTGCCCCGACAACAGCAATATTTCCGGTAAAGCTTTTCATAAAGTCCGTCAGATTCTCCTCTGCGTTGTCTGATCTATTCCATACTTTTCAGAAAAAGGTTTTTGGAATATGCGCACCAGCAGCGCCTTTCGGTTTGCAGATTATCTACACCCCCCACTACAGGCAGGCCGGTGTCATTAATTTTGCACCTTTAATATTAGTTACCTTGTCCATAACTGTCAAGATTTTTTTTCTGTTTTTTTCTGTTTGCCGCAGCACGTTGCTTCAATTGACTTTAATATTTTTTTTCAAGTATCCTTAAGAGTGACGGTAGGGACATCCTTATTAGGCCAGCTGCTGCTCAAGGCCAAACTCATATCGGAAGAGCAGCTAAATGAAGCAATTCGCATACAGAAGCTGGATGGGAAAAGGCTCGGATCAGTACTTCTGAAACTGGGATACATCAATGAAGAGAGCCTGATCACCTTCCTGAGCAGGCAGTACAATGCGCCTGCGATCAACCTCTCGGACCACAAAATCGACACCTCGCTGCTCAAGCCGATTCCCTATGAAACGGCAAAAAAATATCAGCTCATTCCCATTTCAAAAGACGGCGCGGCTTTGAGAGTTGCCGTTGTTGATCCCTCCAATAATTTCGCGATTGATGAAGTAAGGTTCCTTACCGGGATGAAGATCTCGGTGCATGTGGCTGCAGAGTCCGCCATCATGGAGGCAATAGAAAAATATTACCCCAAAAAAGAGGTCGCCAAGGCGACGTCCAAAGACTCCAAAAACGCCGAAAAAGACCTTGAAGTGGAGGACCTGAATAAAGTAATCGGCAGCGCCCTTGAAGACATTACCATCATCGAGGAAAAGGACGACAAGGATTTTCCCAAAGAGGTTGACGCTCCTATCGTAAAACTCGCAAACGGCATCCTGATGAATGCCATACGGTCCCGCACCAGCGATATCCACATAGAGCCCTCGGAAACCCTCCTGCGGGTAAGGTACAGGACAGACGGCGTCCTCCAGCCTGTCCTGAAACTCCCGATAAAAATCAAAAACGCCCTGACATCCAGGATCAAGATAATGTCTCACCTCGACATATCAGAGCGCAGGCTGCCCCAGGACGGCAGGATAAAGCTCAAATTCGGCGAGGACAGGGAAATAGATTTCAGGGTCTCCACACTGCCGACCCTCTGGGGAGAAAAGATCGTGATGAGATTGCTCGATAAATCAAACCTGCAGCTGGACCTCACAAAGCTGGGGTTTGACGAGAAGCCGATGCAGGACTTTTTGGAGGCCATAGAAAAGCCTTACGGCATGATCCTGGTCACCGGTCCCACTGGGAGCGGCAAGACAACCACCCTCTACTCTGCCCTCTCCCAGCTGAACAAGCCGGGCCTCAACATCATGACCGCAGAAGATCCGGTCGAGTACAACTTCTTCGGCATCAACCAGGTCCAGATACGGGAGGATATAGGCCTCACTTTTGCGGCGGCGCTCAGATCTTTCCTGCGCCAGGACCCTGATGTGATCATGGTCGGAGAGATCAGGGACTTCGAGACCGCAGAAATCGCGGTAAAAGCCGCCCTCACCGGGCACCTGGTTCTGAGCACCCTCCACACCAATGATGCTCCGAGCACGATAACCCGCCTGATCAACATGGGGATAGAACCGCTCATGGTGTCTGCCTCGGTCATCCTGGTAATCGCGCAGAGGCTCGCCAGGAAGATCTGCCAGAACTGCAAGGAGGAACACGCGGTCTCTGAAACGACCCTGCTCAAGGCCGGCTTCAGCCCGGACATCGTAAAGGACGTGAAGTGTTACATGGGCTTAGGCTGTCCCGAATGCAACAATACAGGGTATAAAGGCAGGATAGCGCTTTACGAGATCATGACTATAAGAGATGAGTTGAAGGAGATGATACTCCAGGGCGCATCATCGGCGGAAATCAAGAGAGAAGCTGTGAAGTTGGGGATGGCCACATTGCGCCAGAGCGGGATAAAGAAAGTGATCGAAGGGGTAACCTCGCTGGAGGAAATCCTCAGGGTCACCTTCGAAGACTGAACAAAAGGCAAATCCTAAATCCGAATATCGAGACTCTAAACAATATCTAAATTCAAAATTCAAAGGCTCCAAACCGTTTCGGATTTCGGTCAATGGGATTTGTTTAGGATTTAGATATTCGGATTTGGAGTTTGTATTTTAAAGGGGGTTAACCATGGCTGCGCTGCCTGAACTGTTGAGATTGATGATCGAACAAAAGGCCTCGGACCTGCACATAACTACGGGCAGTTCACCGAAACTCCGGGTCGTGGAAAGGCTTGTTCCACTTGAAAACCATCCCGCGCTCACGCCTGAGGACACAAAGTCCTTCTGCTACAGCATTATGACGGACCTGCAAAAGCAGAAGTTTGAAGAGAACAACGAGATCGACCTGTCCTTCGGCATCAAGGGATTGAGCCGTTTCAGGGCGAATATCTTTATGCAGAGGGGAGCTGTTGCAGGCGCCTTCAGGGCAATCCCGTATGACATCAGGACATTTAAGGAACTGGGGGTCCCTGAAACAATCGAAGAGTTTATCAGAAAACCACACGGTCTCATCCTGGTAACAGGCCCCACGGGGAGCGGCAAATCAACGACCCTCGCAGCCATGATCGACAGCATTAATTCCAGCAGAGAGGCGCACATCGTAACCATTGAAGACCCGATCGAGTTCCTCTACAGCCACAAGAAATGCATTGTAAACCAGAGGGAGGTAAGCTCCGACACACCCTCCTTCAAATGCGCGCTCAGCAGCATACTCCGCCAGGACCCCGATGTCGTGTTTATAGGAGAAATGCACGATGTTGACACCATAGAGGCGGCCATCACCATCTCGGAAACAGGGCACCTCACCCTTGCGACGCTCCACACGAATTCGGCAATACAGACCATATCGCGCTTAGTAGAGGTGTTCCCGCCTCACCACCAGGAGCAGATACGCGTCCAGCTTTCCTTTGCCCTTGAGGGCATCATCTCGCAGCGCCTGATTACGGCACAGGACGGCAGCGGGCGGGTGCTGGCGCTCGAAATCCTCGTGCCGACACCTGCGGTGAGGGGCCTGATACGGGAAAACAAACTGCAGCAGATCTACTCCGTAATGCAGGCCGGGCAGGGGCGCTCAGGGATGAAGACCATGAACCAGTCCCTCTTCGAACTCTACTCAAAAGGGCTGATCACTTCCGATGACTCCATCAACTATTCACCGGCGCCTGAAGAAATGCTGCAGATACTGACCAAGGGATCGTTTCAGGACCCACGGATCAAAAACGGCGGGAAATAAACGCCGCGTTTTTTCTGCCGGAAGTCCATTTCCCGCTCGCAATGTTATTTCTTCCTATACACAGCCCCGGGACCCGGCCACATCCGGCATACCTCCCTCCTTTTGATTGAGAATGCGAGATTTCTCTTGACTGAAGAGCAGTTCCATGATAGCTATTAAGGTAAATAGATGCTTATAGACAGATGGCATATGAGTCTTTGTGATTCATGTGCACACTGCTTCCCGGAGCTTGCGGGTAACAACCCCGCATAATCTGGCACAGGGCAAATAGTAATGGAGGGGACTTTGAAAAAGAGCGCCTGCGCAACGGAGACCACCTGCGCCATGTTTGACGTTCGGGGCAGGAGAGAGGCACAGGCGTCGGGACGGAGGCCCGGGAGGAAGCGACAAACATGCATCTGAAACAGGGCCGGACACCGGTCCGGAGAGGGCGCCTTCGTGCCTAGACTTCTGATCATCCAGGCGGCCACCTACCGCTCCCGCGACGACCGCCGCCCGCTCCGCATACGCAAACGCAAGCTGGTCGGCGCCGTCATGCCTTACATGGCAGCAATGGCCCCGGACAATTGGAACGCGACGCTGTGCGACGACGCGATCGACGAGCCCGATTACGACGGCCGATACGATGTTGTCGCCATCACGGTGCGCACCGTGACCTCACTCAGGGCCTTCGAGGTTGCCGACAGGTTCCGCGAGAGAGGGGTTACTGTTCTGATGGGCGGGCCCCATGCGACCTTCTACCACGAGGAGATGGCGGACCACGCCGACGCCGTTTGCATCGGAGAGGTCGAGGAGCTCTTTCCGCAGATGCTCGCGGACGCCGCGGCAGGGCGCCTGCAGAGGTTTTACAAGCGCAAAGAGCCTGCGAGCCTCGTCGGCCTGCAGACGCCGCGCTGGGATCTGCTCAATCCGAAGCACCACGTTTTTTACAGTCCGTACGTCATCCAGCAGTCGCGCGGCTGCCCCTACACCTGTGACTTCTGCGCCGAGCGGCGACTGAACGGCGACTACGGCTGGCGCTGTCGCCCCGCGGACGAGATCGTCGAGGAGATCAGGAAGTGCAGGTCGCGCCACATCTTCTTCGCCGCCAGCCAGTTCGTGGGCCACAAGGCCCGCACGCTGGAACTCCTTGAGAAGCTGATCCCGCTCAAGGTCCATTGGTCGGCGCTGTTCTCGCCGCGCTTCGGCCTCGACGAGGAATTCCTCGACCTGGCGAAGCGCTCGGGGCTGCTCCACGTCAACATGGGGATCGAGAGCGTTTCCCAGAAGACGCTGAAGAACATGCACAAGGACTTCAACCACGTCCAGACCTATGTGGAGATGATCAGGAACCTGAACGAGCGCAGCATCAGCTACTCGTTCAACTTCGTGCTCGGCGGGGATACGGATGATCTCGAGGTAATGTCCACGACGCTCGAGTTCGTGCAGGAACACAAGGTCCCTGCGGCTTATTTCAATCTCCTGGCGCCCTTGCGCGGCACGCCGCTCTATGACCGTATGAAAGCCGACGGCGCCATCCTCGACGAGCCCAACCTGGAGCGCTGGGCCGGCGTCCACTGCCACTTCCACCCCAAACTCATGACCCAGGAGCAGTTGATGGACGGCATAAAGCGGATGCAGCGCGAAATGTACTCGTGGAGTTCCATGCTCCGCCGCCTGCGCTTCCCTCCGCGATCACTGGCCGACTTTGCGTCCTGGAACATCAACCTGACCCAGCGCCGGGTGGCATACCGCTCGCACTACCTGAACGAGTTCAGCGAGTTCTGACGGCCTTGTGTGCTGCGTGAGGGAGCAGGTCACTTTTTCTGAAGGCATGAGTTGCTGCAGATTACCGCATGAAGGATTCCATCCGGAGATCTGCTACTGAATTCTTTCAGGGTGGGTATAAATATTAAAACGGTCTGCCCGTATAAAACCCACAACCGTAACGCCGCTTTGCTCCGCGATATCGACTGCAAGGCTCGTCGGAGAGGTCCTGCTCGCAACCACAGGGATGCCCCACCTGGCACATTTCGACACGATTTCCGATGACAGCCTGCCGCTGGCGAGCATGATCCTGCCCTCAAAGGGAATCTGTTCCAGGATTGCATAGCCGATGATTTTATCTACCGCGTTGTGCCTCCCTATGTCCTCGGCAAGGCAAAGGATCTCGGAGCCGTCGCTGAGCGCCGCGCTGTGGACGCAGCCGGTAAGCTTATATAGTTCCGAAGCGTTCTGGAATTTCCTGAACAGGTCTTTCAGAGCATCCGCTTGTATGCTGAAGGCATCGTTTGTCTTCCTGAGGGAGAGCCTCTTGGGAAAGGTGATCCCGCCGATGCATCCTGATGTGATCACCGCTCCCTCGGTCGACACCTCCCCTTCTGCCGGGATATCGACGAGCACATCATCCCGGTATTCTATTGTCATCCGCTCAGCGCACCAACTGCCCTTGATAAGGTCCTCTGTAAGGAACATTCCCACAACCAGTTCCCTGACCATCAGCGGGGTACAGTAGAGACTCAGGACCTCTTTGCCGTTTACCGATACCCGCAGCCTCTTTTCCAGGGCCACGGGATCTTCCAATTCCTCGAAAGAGTTCCCGGTGTTCTTATATATCTTTCGTTTTATAAAACCGTCCATGTCCAAACCGGCAACGCTAAAGATAGTAACAAGTAACGAGTGACGAGTAACAAGTAAAGGATCTGAAGACAGTGACAAGTCTTTGTCGTTAGTCTTTAACTTGTTACTTGTTACTTGTTACTTGTGACTGCCTTTAGCGTTACTGTCTTTAAGGTTGCTTGTTACTGCCTTTAAGCTGTTCATACATCTTTGCGTTTTCGATAGCCGTCCCGCACACTTCCGCCAGGGAGGCTGAAAATGATATGTCCTCTTCGGAAAACCGGCGGGGGACGCTGGTCAGCAATCTCAGGACACCGATCACCGTCCCCTTGGCAACAATAGGAAGTGTAAGCATGCTCTTGATGCCCTCCTGGAGGGCCTCTTTCTGGTAATGCACTTTCGGATCAGTGGCCACATCATAGATGGCCACAGGCCTGACCTGCAAGGCCTCTCTCACATTCTCTTCCGTGTCCACCGGCCCCCGCGCAAGGTATTTCTCGCTCAGGCCGTGGGCAGCGACCAGCTCCAATGTCTTTTTGCTGCCGTCGAGCAGCCGTATGGTCGCGGCCTTAAGACTCATCGCTTCCGGCAGCTTTCTGACAATAAGGTTGAGGACTTCATGCAACCGCAAGGTGGAGCTTACCACTTTTGTGACTTCTTCAAATACTCTCAGGTATTCGTTGGCACGGGATACGGTAGTTTCAAAAGTCCGGGCGTTGGTGATCGCAATAGCCGCCTGCTCGGCAATGGCCGCCATAAACTTAAGGTCCTCGGACTTGTACTTGACAGGCTCGGCAGTATACATCCTCAGGACCCCGATGACTTCTTTCTTGAATTTCACCGGTATGGAAAGTATGCTCCGTATCCCTTCGGCTTCCACCTCTCCACGGTATCTCGCATCGGCGCCGGATGTGATATCGTAGATGGAAACCGCCTTCCCGGACAGGGCATCGTCAATACTCGCATCGTAATCCACCGGGCCTTTATTTACATATTTTTCGCTCAAACCGTTATGCGCGGCAACTTCCAGCTTCTGCGTCTCTTTATTCAGGAGCCTGAGCATGCACGCTTTCACATTCATGACCTTGACCGCGTTCGTAACAATGAGAGCCAGGACCTCATCCAGGGAAATACTCGAGCTGATGGCCTTGCAGATATTCTGGTAGCTTTCCAGGTAGACCTTTTTTTCGAAGATCTTCTCAGCGCAATCAGGGCACATGCCGTGCGTGAACACGCCGAAGCCCTCATCTGTCAGGTATTTCTCGATCTGTTTCCAGGAATCATCTCCCATCCGTATCTGTTTGCACCATGCGCATATCGGGATCAGCCTGTCCTTCCTTTGCTTCCTGACATAGGACTCCACCAGCGGGAACACCCGGGAATTGTCTCTGAGTATGGAGACCGCCCCCGTAATCCTGCCGCCCTTGAAAACAGGAGACGCCTGCTCCTCGACGAACTTCTTTTCAGAGCCCTTCCCGGAGACGAACAGGCTCTTTACCACTGTCCGGGAAGACTGCAGGCAGAGGGCCGAAGGATATTCATAGCCGGGCAAAACGGCTCCCGCCTCATCTTCGTACCGCAGCAACTCCTCGCAGTTCCTTTTCTTCGCTTCTTCCGCAGTATATCCTGTCAGCGCTTCGGCGGCCCTGTTCCAGTGCTCTATTTTACCGCTGCTGCTGATATAGTATGCGCCGTCTGAAATACTGTCGAGAATGGTGAAATCAATTTTTCTGAACATTTTTTATTATATCACCATAGTCGTTTTTTTTTGATATAAGCACCCACCCCTTCACCCCTCCTGGGAGGGGTTCATGGGTGGGTTGCAAAAAAAAAGGGCCCGCGCCTGAACGGGCCCCTTCGGGAACTCCGGACTGCTGCTGCCGGCGTTTACTGCGCAGCCTCTATGCTGACCGCTACAAGCGGCACTGCCCCGTTCGCTGCGGGATAGGTCAATGCATTCACCTTCGCATGGGCGAAGTGAATAGGGGCAAAGACCGTTCCTTCAGGCACTTCATCGGAGAGAATGGCCTTCAGATACGCCTCGCCCCTCTTTGATTTGACCTTCACGAAACCCTCGTCAGGAACCTTGTATTTCCTGGCGTCCTTTGTGTTTATCTGCAGGTATGCATCCGACACAACGGAATCGAGGTTCCTGGAGAGAGAGGAAAGGGCGCCGGAATGCTGCAGGATATTAGAGGTAACGAGGAACAGCGGGTACTCGCTGCTCACGGATTCCATAACCTCATAAGTCACAGGGTTAAAGGCAGGAGCGCCTTTCTCCCCCTGCGACGTGGCCTCTGATACAATGCCCATGATCGCCGCCCGGATCTCGGTAATGTCCTTTAAGCCCAGATCTTTGTTCATGATCCGCGCGAGGTTTCTGAATATCTGCCAGTCGGGGATGGAGTGCCCGGTTTCCGACACAATCTTCGTTATTTTCTGGATATTGCCTGTTGCAGCCATAAACGTCCCTTCCTTTTCAGCCCAACTGCTGGCAGGCAGAACGACATCGGCAAGCTTTGCGGTATCGGTAAGGAAGATGTCCTGCACAATAAGCAGCTCAAGGCCCTTCAGCGTCTTCTCCACCTCGGAAATGTTCTGGAAGGTAACCAGGGGGTTATTGCCCATGACGTAGAGCGCTTTTACCGCACCCGGTTTATAGAGCATTTCATAGGCGGTTTTCCCCTTGTCAAGGGGCCTTACCCCCACCATCCACATGCCGAGGGTGTTGCAGAACTCGGCAGGCGCCTGAAGGGTTTCCGGATCGTCTCCCATGAGGAGCACAAGGTTTGCGGCAGCAAGCATCGTATTTATGCTCTTCGTATTCTCCGATATGCCTGAGGTCAGGGAGATAAGCCTGCTCTTTGACGAGGCATAGTCCCTGGCGAGGCCTTTGATTTCATCCTCGGACAGGTCGGTTATCTTTGATACCGAGGACAGGGTGACCTCCTGAAGGCCCTTCAGCAGGGCATCGAAGTTCGCTGCCTTCACAGCCTTCTCCTTACTATAAAGCCCCTCGTCCGCAATGACCTTCATCACGCCGTTCAGGAGCGCAACCCCGGAACCGGGCTTTATTTTCAGCCACTGCGTGCTGTTCCTTGCAAGTTTGGTCTCCTTCGCGTCTGCAACCACAAGACGAGCGCCGTCTTTCTTCGCCTGTACAAAATTCAATCCCCATACCGGGAGGGTTGAGGTTATGTCCGATTCCACTACGAGGATAAAATCAGCATGCAGGGCCGCATCGTATTTAATAGGCATGAGATCAATCCCGAAGGCCTTCTCCATCGCCTTCTGCGCCTTTGCATAGCCGAACCTCGCTTCGGAATCTATATTATCCGTACCAACGGCTTCCCTCATGAACTTCTGGAGCGCATAATTGTCTTCCATCGTGCATCTCTGCGACCCGACGGCGCCTATGGCATCTGCCCCGTATTTCCCTTTAATATCGTCAAGCCTCTTTACCACATAGTCAAGGGCCTCTTCCCAGGACACGGTCTCGAGTGTCCCGTTCTTCCTGATCATCGGGGCCGTAAGCCTGCTTTCGGAATAGATGTAGTCGAAACCGAACCTGCCTTTGCCGCACAGGTCCCCGTTGTTTATCCCTACGCCGTCCTTGCCTCTCGCCCGCAGCACCCGGCCCTCTCTCAGGCTCAGGTTCGTGGTACAGCCGCAGCCGCAGTAAGGACAGACGATCTCATGCTCGTCCATAAACCACACCCTGGAACGGAACCTGTAGGGCTTGCTTCCAAGGGCGCCCACAGGGCATGCGTCAATGCACTGCCCGCAGAATTCACAATCCAGGGTCTCTTCAAAGGCCGGGCTTATTTTTGTTTTAAAACCCCGGCCTATGAGATTGATGGCGCCGACCCCCTGGTGCTCATGACAAATCCTCACGCATTTGCCGCAGAGGATGCACCGGTTCGGATTGCGCTCTACAATAGGCGCGTCTATTCTCTCCGGGTCATGCTTCCTCTGTGCTGCAAACCTGCTCTGGACCGGGCCGTACTTAAAAGCAATGTCCTGCAGCTTGCACTCTCCCGCCTTGTCGCATACCGGGCAATCGAGGGGATGATGCACCAGGAGGAGCTCAAGGACCGTCCTCCTGGCCTTTGCGAGTTTCGGGGTCTCCGTATGGACGATCATGCCTTCTTCTGCAGGAGAAGAACACGCGGCAAAAAGTCTCTTCTGCCCTTCCACTTCCACAACACAAAGCCTGCAGCCGCCGTAGGGCCGGAGCCTCTTGTCATAACACAAGTTCGGAATATAGATGCCGTTCCTCAAGGCGGCCTGGAGTATCGTCGACCCCCGTGCAACTTTTACGTTTTTCCCGTTTATTGTAAGCTCTATCATTTCTTCTATTCCTCCTTCCCGGCCATTGCTTCCGTGGGCTCGCCTGCGCCTGATTTTTTCCGTACTCCATCCCTCATGCTCCTCGGGCCTATCTGGACGGAACCGAACTTGCAGGTCTCATAACATGAGCGGCATTGTATGCAAAGGGACTGGTCGATGCGGTGGGGCTTCTTTTTCTCCCCGGAAACCGCCTTTTGCGGGCAAACGCGCGCGCATGCTCCGCAGCCTTTGCACTTTTCTTCGTCAATATAGAATGTGCAGAGATCTTTACAGACGCCTGTTTTGCACCAGCCTTCATTGATGTGCGATTCGTATTCATCCTTGAAATACTTTATGGTCGTCAATACCGGGTTCGGGGCTGTCTGGCCCAGTCCGCAGAGGGAGGTTGCGATGATGTCCTGCGCCATGTCCTGCAGCAATGGAATATCCCCCGGTTTGCCCCTGCCCTCGGTAATATCCGTCAGCAGGCCCAGCATAACGGTGGTTCCTATCCTGCAGGGCGGACATTTTCCGCACGATTCCTCTGCCGTAAACTCAAGGAAGAACTTCGCCACGCTCACCATGCAGTTCAGGTCGTTCATGACGACCATTCCGCCCGATCCGATGATAGCGCCTGTCTGCACGATATCCTCATAGGTTACCGGCGTATCGAGGAGATGGGGGGGGATACAGCCTCCCGAGGGCCCGCCGAGCTGGACAGCCTTGAACTGCCTGCCCTTCGGGATTCCGCCTCCGATATCGAATATGATTTTCCTCAGGGGGATTCCC
This sequence comes from Nitrospirota bacterium, assembly GCA_021847795.1. Classification (GTDB taxonomy): domain Bacteria; phylum Nitrospirota; class Thermodesulfovibrionia; order Thermodesulfovibrionales; family Dissulfurispiraceae; genus JAMCVZ01. The sequence goes on along the minus strand of JAJZPZ010000037.1, from coordinate 122 downwards.
ATAGGCACTTCGATCAGCCCGATATTGCTTATCGCGCCGCTCAGGGCAAAGACCTTCGTGCCCGTCGACTTCTCCGTTCCAAGAGTTCTGTACCAGTCGGAGCCGTTCAATATGATCGGCGG
>JAJZPZ010000214.1 GCA_021847795.1 Nitrospirota bacterium | reverse complement strand
CAGGGCCGATGCCGGCGCCTCATCTCTTCCTTTGCATCTGGTCCGTAAGCAGCAGGCGCAAGGCTTCAGCGGTCTTGCACACATCGAACCTCTCCCGTGCAGCAGGCTTAAAGGCCTCGAAACATTTGTCCACGGGGTGCAGCATCAACTCCCGGATCGCCCCGGCAAGGGCCGGCGCATCCCCGCTTTTAAAAACAACAGCAGGGGTGTTCTCCACCGCCTCGCGGAGCCCCATGCAATCCGAGGCTATCAAAGGAGTGCCGCTGCACATGGCCTCCATGGGCTGCAGGGGGAAGGCCTCCCACACCGATGGCATGACCACGGCGTCGGTGTCCCGGTATATTGCAGCCACTTCATCCTGGAACGGTATAAAGGAAAACCTATGCTCCAGTCCCTTGTCCCTGATAATTCTCCTGTACCAGTCGAGATAGGCCCCTGAGCCCACAGCAAGGACCTTGAAGTCCCGGGCTGCGGCCTTCCCCTCCAGTATCTCAACGGCATCGATAAGGTGATGAAACCCTTTCTCGGGCATGAACCTGCCGAGGAAGCTTATCAGGAAAATTTCGGGACCGATTCCCAGGCTGTTCCTGAAGGCGCCCTTCGCACACCCGCTGTCGCTGAACAGTCTCAGGTCCACCCCATTATTTATCACAACCTTTACACACCCGGAGGCTTCAAGGCCCGGTATGTTTTCGGAGAGGTGTCCCAGGATGTCATTGCTCACGGCATATACGACATCGATGTTTTTTATAATCCCCGACAGCAGGCGCCTTTTTATACGCGCCGCCCTGCCCTTCAGATAACGCTCTTCCAGTATCCCGTGTACAGTCAGTATGTGGGGCACGCCGAAAAAAATATTTGCGAAATACGTCTGTATGGATGAAATAAAACCCTGGCTCTGAATGACATCGTACTTTTTCCGCAACAACTCACTGAAAATCATCCTGAACAACCCGTCTTTTCCGCCGGATTCATGAAGGATGAGGCGGGCGCCTATCTCTTCCGCGTCTTTCTTCAGGGCGCTGTCTTCCGGTGTTGATGCCGCGAGTATGGTGATGTCGCATCCTTCCCGGAGATAGCGGTACACGTATTTCATGTACGTCCTGATGCCCCCAAGGGGCCACCGGGCGACTACCAGCAGGTCAATTTTGCTCAGGGAGGACATGCAGTCCGCCGCCTCTGAAGCTGTCCGCTTTAATGCTGCAGGCGGTGTCTGCCTTTACCTCCCTCAGGAAATAGGCCGACAAGACACCTACCGCCCCGATCCAGAGCCAGTTGTACCGGTAAAGGTTGTGGCCGAAATTCCCGTTGAAGAGCAGGAGGATAATGGTCTGTACAGAGGCCGTCGACACCCGTTTCAGCAAAAGCAGCTTCCCGGTCACGGCAGGCGGGCTGTTGCCGCCCTTTGTGAGTGACGCCGTTGTCTTTTTGATAATGTCCATATGTGTCCTCACAATGATGACGACCAGGGCAAGAAAGACCGCGGCGCCTGCCGCGCCTGTTTCTCCCAGCAGTTCCCCGTATAAATTATGCGCGCTGCCGCCTATTCCCCCGGGCCATCCGTATCTGAAATTACCGGGACCGATCCCAAAAACCGGGTGTTTTATGAAGGTCCGGATGCCCTGCTTAAGTCCGGCCATTCTTCCTTCTGCCGATTCGTCAGCCCCTCTCGGCGCTATGCCTTTGACAAAGGTCGACTCGAACCGTATCTTGTATCTATCGGACATGCTGTTCCATGTGATAAAGAGGACCATGGCCAGCACGAAAATGCTCACGACTTTTCTGGAGGCCCCGGACCAGATGAGCGCCAGGAACAGGAGCGCGGTCACCATCCCGCTCCTTGACCCTGTAAGGACGATGCTCGCCCATGCCAGGATGCCGTATGCCCATAGCATCTTCCTGAGCACAGGGCTCTCAAGCCTGCTTTTAATCATTGCCCAGAGAAAGGGGAATGAATAAACAATGGATGCGGCAAGGGCATTCGGATCCCCGTACGAGTTATCTATGCCCATCAGCCTCCTCATCCCCATCCTCCATATATACCTGTCGTGAAGTACGAACTCCCAGGCCGATTTCCCGACATAGAGAAACATGATCATCAGGTAGGCCAGGATGAATTTCTTCAGATCCCGCTCGTCCTTCACGGTCATAATGATTACGAAATAAAATACGATGAGCTTGAAATAGTCGAACAACGCTTCAGAGGCATCGGTCCATCTGTATGCAGCTATTGATGAAAGGAGGAGAATGAACAGGAAGGCCATGATCCAGCGGGTTATCAGGTGGGGTATGTGCCTCCTGCCCTGCCATAAAAACACCAGCGCCAGGAGGAATATCATGTAAAGCCGCTCGATACGGAAAGGCGCCAGCGCGGGCCAGTACTCCCAGGGCCTGAATATGAAAAGGAACAGATATCCGATGACCATCCAGAGCATGCGCTTACAGGAGCCCCTCTATGATCCCTTTCAGCTTTTTTGTGACAACGGCATAGTGATACTTTGCTATAGCGCTGTTGTCCGGCCGGAGATCGAGTGAGCGGTCAGCCGCTTTTCTCATTGCACTTCGGATATTGCCGGGGGCTCCTATGTCGCACACCAGGTTGCCGCTCTCCCTGAGCACCCGCGCGCTCGCGCCTCTCCCGGGAGTGATGCCGATTACGGGTTTGCGGCTCCCGATGTAGTCGATAAGCTTTGAAGGCAGGAAAACGCTCTCCACGTGTTCCTTTAAAGGCGCGTCGATAAGGAGCAGGTAATCGGAGTTCTTCATTGCGGCAAGGGTCTCGAGATAGGGGATGGTCTTTCCGACCTGCACGATCCCGCCAAGGCCCTCTTGCTCTATGAATTCATGATATTTCCTGTCCATGGCGCCGAAAAAGCGGACCTCAAGCCTTTTGGCCAGGTCAATCTCCCTGCTCAACCCGGCAATTGCCTCGAGAAAAGGCAGGGGAGTCCTCGGTCCGTAGAAATGCCCGGTATGGAGGACCCGGATCTTTCCGTCCCGGTCTTCCAGGGCCTTCTCTCCTGTCAGCTCATACCACCCGGGCACAAAAGAATGGGGCAGGTCGCTGCATTTTCTTTTATAGTCTTCAGGATACTTTTCCATGACAAAGGACGCCATTTCCTCTGATGTAAACAGGACCGCATCAGCGCACTCCATGACCTTCCCCTCAAGGGATGCATTGTACCTCCTGATCTTTTCCGATGCGTATTTTGTATACGGGTTGTCTGTCCAGGGATCGCTGAAATAGGCAATCCAGGGCCTCTTTGTCCTTTGCTTGAGATGGTAGCCGATCAGGTGGTTGATATGGGGCTGAGAGCAGCTGAGGATGAGATCATACCTGCTGAGATCCGCCTTCACCAGGTAGTTGAGGGATGAGGCATACCACTCCTTGCCCTTGGGCTCAAACATCCTGTAGAGTATCCGGTATCCTGCACCGGACCTTTTTATAGCCCTCACAAGGATATTGGATTCCCTGCATTTTACCGGCCGGTTTTTTACGCCCTCCGGGATTAGCCGGACAAGCGTATCGTCCGACATCCCCTTAAGCCTCGCATCGAATGAGTCCGGGTCCATGGTAAGGACCGTCACCTCGAACCCGGTCTCCCGCAGCCCGGCAAGCAGCTTCAGGTAGCACATTGTTGCAGGGACAAGGAGCGGGGGGTAACAGTACAGGACGGCGAGGATATTCACCGGGGACCCGAGCCCACTCCGGACCTCATGAATTCAGTGATGATCCCCACTATCCTCTCCGAGGCCCTGCCGTCCCCGAAGGGGTTTCTTCCCCCCGCCATTCTACGGTATTCCTCTTCGGACCGCAGGAGTTTTGCAACCCCGCTTACTATGCCCTCTTTGTTTGTCCCGACGAGCCGGGCCACACCGGAATCCACTCCTTCCGGACGCTCCGTATTCTCCCTCATGATCAACACGGGTTTACTGAAACTCGGGGCCTCCTCCTGGACCCCCCCGGAATCGGTGAGGATGAGATAAGAATATTTCATGAGATTGATGAATGACACGTAATCCAGGGGGTCCACCAGCAATATCCTCGGGTGCCTCCCCAGGATTACTCCTGCGGTCCCCCGTATATTAGGGTTCGGATGCACCGGATAGATAATGCCGGTATCGGGATGCATATCGGCGATCTCCCTAATGGCCGTGCACATTTCCCTGAAAGGCGCCCCGAAGTTTTCGCGCCTGTGGGCGGTCACCAGTATCATCCTCCTGACGGTTTTAAGGAATTCACTTATGTGCGCGAACCTCTCTTCGAGATGGATGGACAGAGGGGGTATCCCCTCCAGGGCATCTACGATTGTATTGCCCGTGACATATATTCTTTCTTCAGGCACGCCTTCGAGCAGAAGATTGTTTCTTGCCCACTCCGTGGGCGCAAAGTGCAGATCGGCAAGGACGGAAGCAATGCGCCGGTTCGCCTCTTCGGGAAAGGGGGAATATTTATCAAAAGTCCTGAGGCCCGCCTCCACGTGTCCCACTGGGATCCTGTTATAGTAGCAGGCCAGGGCAGCGGCAAAGACAGTGGTCGTATCACCCTGTATGAGGGCGATGTCCGGCCTCTCCTTTTTCAGGATGGAGTCAACCCCGAGCACGTTTT
>JAJZPZ010000036.1 GCA_021847795.1 Nitrospirota bacterium | reverse complement strand
GCGCTGATTCTCTTCGTTGTCATCACCGTCTTTTTTATCGCAGCGATGCTCAGGAAAAACCTTATTGACGACAGCACCGCAAAAACCCGGGAACTCAGCAGCGTAATAAAGTCGAGCATGAGGACCCTGATGCTGGTCCGCAACCCCGACCAGATACAGGATACCATCGAAAGTATCGCAAAAGACAAGTCTTCGATAGTGAAGGCCTTTATTCTCGATAAATCAGGCCGGATCGCCTATTCCTCCGACAGGGGGGAAATAGGAAAGACTCTGGACAGGTACCATGAGAAGTCCTGCCATGGCTGCCATCAAAGGGCCGGCATGATACCGCCTGAGAACACCATAATCCTGGAATCAAACGGCTCAAAGCTGCACAGGAATATAAAGGTGATCTACAATGAGGAGGCCTGTTACGGCTGCCATTCCGCGTCTGACCGGATAATCGGAAAGCTCATTATCGACCGGTCGATGAAAGGCACCTACGCGACCATTGCATCGGTTGAGGCCGTAATATTCGGCTCCGGGCTGATCTGTATCATCGTCCTCATCCCCTTCCTGTCAAGGATACTGTCAAAGGGCGTCAACAAGTATATAAATGAAATAGTCAATCAGCATGACGAACTGAAAATGCTTTATATCATTATTGAACGCCTCAGCAAGACCATAGACATGGACGAGCTGAAACCCATTGTCATCCAGCTCATCAGGGATGCCCTCGATCCTGACGAGATCTACCTTGTATTTCACAAACAGTACAGGGACCCGAGGATTACGGTATGGTCCGGGAGCAGCAACGCCGTTACCCGGAAAAAGTTTGAGAAGAGCGACAGCCTCTGGCCTGTTATCGAACAATGGGTGGACGGAAAGCTACAGGAAGAGGCGATTTCCAAAGACGGCCTTCAGCTCTGGATGCCGATCAGAAAGGGCGAGATCAATCATGCACTGATCATCGCGAACAGAAAGGACGGCTTTTGCGATCCCATAAGCCTGAGGCTCATAGAAATTATGTCCAGGCACATATCCGTGGCCTTTGAAAACGCGCTGCTCTATCATATTGCAATAACGGATGAACTGACCGCCCTTTTTACCAAACGGTATTTCAGGACCTCTGTGAACAGGAAGTTTGCCGATTACGAGAGGTACGGAGAGAAGTTTTCCCTGCTGATGCTCGATATCGACAACTTCAAGAAAGTGAATGACACCCACGGGCACATGGTCGGCGATTCGGTGCTGAAGAACGTTGCCAGGAATGTCCTGATCTCCATCAGGGACAATGACCTTGCTTTCCGTTACGGGGGGGAGGAATTTGTCATCATACTTCCGTCAACTGATGCAGAAGGCGCGAGGGTTGTGGCGGAGAGGATCCGGGAGGAGGTCGAAAGCCGTGTCTTTGAAGAAGGCACGCTCGATCTGCATGTCACGATAAGCATCGGGGTCTCAAACTGCCCGGGCAACGCGTGCAAGGTAAAGGAACTCATAGCCAAGGCAGACAAGGCGCTTTACAGGGCGAAAAAGGATGGAAAAAACAGGGTGGCCATGTGCGAATCTATTCAGGAATAAAAGCTGCTTCAGGCTGCCGCAAACAACCGGCTGCAGCCTGAAGCTCTATATGTTTTCCGCCATTTCCCACACACCGCAGGGGCATATCCCGGCGCAGAAACCGCAGCCTATGCACTTCTCCTCGTCAACCACATACTCGAACGCCCCGCCTTCATGCTCGATCCTGCTGATCGCGCCCCAGTAGCAGGTGGTTTCGCACATGCGGCAGTCCCGGCAGGTTGCGCAGGACATGCATTTGTCCGCCTCTTTTTCAGGTGTGAAGTCCCCGCGGCAGACATCGTAATACCCGGTCTTTATCCTCTCGTAAGGGATGACCTGCTTGTTCTCAGGCCGGCGCGGCGCGTGCATGAGTTCGTAGTGAATCGTGTCTGCAACGAGCCTCCCCTGTCCAATGGCATGGGTTACCAGGCCGAGGCTTGTGGCATCGCCGACAGCGAAGACCTTCACATCCGATGTCTGGTTGATGTCGTTTACCGCTATCCAGCCCTTTTCGGTGTGAACGCCCGGCGGCAGGAAATCAAGAATCGGCACATCGCCTACGGACATGATGACAAGGTCGGCTTCAAGAGACGAGCCGTCTTTAAAGAAGAGCTTCCTTTCCTCTTTGCTGTATCTTTCGGTAAATTTGGGATAGAGGATTTGTGTCCCCTTTGCCGTAGCGGTTTCCATCTCTTTGCCGAAGGCGGCAGGTTTCTGAATATCAACGGCTATGACCGATTCCGCTCCATAGTTATACGCCTCTGAAGCGACATCCATTCCCACGTTGCCCGCGCCGATGACCACTACTTTCTTTCCCCTGAGATCAGGCAGCTTTTCACTGTTGATCCCCCTGAGGAAGTCATAGGCGGAGACGATATCCCCGGAGCCGGGGAATGCAAAAATCCTCGGTTTGTGGGCGCCGCATGCAACCACGACAAGTTCATGGCTTTTGTATATCTCATCGAACTTCTGCCGGTCTACCGGTGCGCTGAGGTGGACCTTCACCCCTAACTCCCGGAACCGTGAAAGCTCTTTCTCAAGTATCCTGTGGGGCAGGCGCTCTCTCGGAATGCAAAGCTCTATCTTTCCGCCCAGTTTGTCCGCTGCCTCGTAAAGGTCGACGGTATGCCCCTTTAAGGCAAGCTGCCAGGCAGCGCTGAGGCCTGCGGGACCGCCGCCGATCACTGCTATGGCGTGGCCTGTGGGCTTTCCCTTTTTCGGGGCCGGCAGGTCGAGTGCAAGACTTCCCAGCTTGTCGATCCGGAGCGGTTTGTCCAACTGCCCCCTGGTGCAGCTGGTCATGCAGAGGTTGGGGCATATCTGCCCGCACACTGTTGCCGGAAGCGGGCTGTACTGCAGCACGAGTTCCAGCGCATCCTGGAGCAGGCCCTGGCGTATAAGCGCCGCCCTCTTGTGCGAGGGTATGCTGGTAGGGCATGCGTATGCGCAGGGCGGCAGGTATTTCTCGTTTGCCCAGACCGGCTTGTTGCGCCTGTCGGCGCCGGTTGTGATGTAGGGGAGCACGGTCAGATCATGGTCTAGGTATTCAGCAAAGATCCCGCCCTGTCCGACCCCCTTTTCCCACATGTTCTTTCTGAAATCCGAAGCGGAAATCCCGGATGCCTTTTTCGACTTCTTTTCCTGCGGCGTAAAGGCAATGAGCTTTTTCCATTCGTCAGCCGAGCGGGTAAGCTCTTCGTAATAGGAGATCCTGTCAATGGCCTCAAGGTACGGTCTCATATTCGTCCTGAGCCATTCCCAGTCCTGGGGGGTGAGGTCAAGGAGCTTTACGTCTTTTTGGCTGTAGTCCCGGATCGGGCCGCGGAAATAGATCGCGCCGCCGACCATCCCGACACAGGGGCGGTAACCGAGCACGTTTTCAGGGTCCCTCGGGTTCACGCCGCAGATGACTGCAATGCCCCCTGCCTTGAACTCGGCAAAGGAATCGCCGACATTCCTGAAATACCATGACTGGGGAGGATCAAAACGCGGGTTGTGCTTGGTCATGGTGTCGCACCGTGCGCCGCCGCTGCCCTGTACGTAGAGAGTCCCCTGGGCCGCTGCGTTAAAGGCGCCGTTGGTCACATCTCCGAGCACCGTGATCTTCGCCCCGCAGTTGAGCCAGCCCACATCATCGGAAGCGCTGTGGCGTGCGATTATTTCCGTCCCGGGCATGCCCATGCTTCCCAGCCTCTGGCCCGCAGGGCCTTCCACGTTTATCCTGACTGTTTCGCCTTTCGGCCAGATACGCCCGCCGATGCCGTGCTGCCCTTCAGCCACAACGCGCAGTTCCCGTGCGCCTTCCTGGACAGCATGCTGTATCTGCTCCTCGAGGATACGGGAAGGTACCCTTTCCCCGCCGGCAGAGCCTTTTATCGTAACGAGTGACGAGTGAGGAGTAACCCCATCAGTAACGAGTAACGAGTAACAAGTAACAAGTAAAGGATCCGGAGACAGTGACAAGCCTTTGTCGTTAGTCTTTAACTCGTTACTTGTTACTGATGACTTGTTACTGTCTTTATGGTTACTTGTTACTTTCTTTTTCTTAGCACGCATAGCTTATCCCTAACCTCTCTGCCATTGCTTTATCATTTATGCTCAATCCGTCGGACATGCCTATGGGGAGTTCCGTGCTCCTGCCCATGGGGGCGAAGATCTTCCGCAGTTCCACGTCAGCGGCTTTGAAGACTTCAACAACGCGTTCAGCGACCCTGTCGGAATCGAGTCTCCGGTAAAGCTTCGGGTCCTGGGTCGTTATGCCCCTCGGGCATTTCCCGGTGTTGCACAGGTTGCAGCGGTTGTACTCGTCGCCGAAGCAGTCGGCTGCCGACTGCATGATATATTTGCCGATGGCAACTGCAGATGCCCCGAGCATGATTAGGGCCGCTGCATTGGCTGCAAGGTTGCCCCTTTTGCCGACGCCTCCGGCCGCAATCAGCGGGAGTTCGTTCTGTTTGCCCTGTTTCACCAGGTCGAGGTAGCACTCCCTGATATTGGAAGCAATGGGATGTCCCATCTTGTCCAGGGACACGTTATAGGCCGCGCCGGTCCCGCCGTCTTCCCCGTCAATGCTGAGCGCCGCTGCATAGGGGTTCCGCGCCAGGTTGTTGAGAACGGCCTTGGCCGTCTTTGTGCCCGATATCTTCGGGTACACAGGCACCCTGAACCCCCATGCCATGGACATGGACTGGATCATCTTTGCAACCGCTTCTTCGATGGAGTACTTCGTCTGGTGAGTAGGTGGCGACGCAAGATCGATCCTCTGCGGCACGCCGCGGATTTCCGCGATCAGCTTCAGGACCTTCTGTGCCATCAGGAGTCCGCCGTCTCCGGGCTTCGCCCCCTGGCCGTACTTGATCTCTATTGCTGCCGGGTCCTCGGTCATGTGGGGCAGGGCATGAATGATCTCGTCCCAGCCGAAATAGCCCGAAGCGATCTGGATAATGAAATACTTCAGGTATTTTGATTTCAGGAGCCTCGGGGGCATCCCGCCCTCTCCGGAGGCCATGACAACAGGCAGCCCTTCAACCTCGTTCAGGTACGCAACGCCCATGGCAAGCCCTTCCCACATGGGAGGGGAAAGCGCGCCGACGGACATGCTCCCGATCATGATCGGGAATATCTCGCGCACAGGAGGCACAAAAACGTTGTTCTTCTTATCAATCGCCAGCCTGCCGCCTTCGGCGGTCAGCGGCATGTCCTCGGGGTGCATGACTCTTCCGAGCAGGGAACGTATGCGGAACTCGTGCCTCCCTGCATCCAGTGCAGGGTCGGTGAGCATCGAAATCCTGGTAAATTTGATGCGGTCGAGAGTGGACAGGGACGGGTCATTCCTCCTGCCGCCCCTCTTGTATCCGTCTCCGCCCTTGTTTTTGTAATGGAGGAATTTGCTCTGCGGATTTAATTCCGGCTCAATCGCCTCGTTGGGGCAGACCAGGGTGCAGGAGCCGCATCCGGTGCAGTAGCGCTCCATGTCGGTAACCTGTTCCACCACATGGGTGGTTGACCTTACCGCAATCGGCATGGGGACCGGGCCCTCCGACCTTACAAGCCTCTGCACTTTCACTGCGGGAACAATTGCCTTGACAGGGCAGACAGCGGTGCACCTGCCGCACCTCTTGCACCTGTCGTCCCTCCAGCGGATTATATAGGGAAACTCCCGTAAAGAGAGTTGATGGTTGTGATCTAACCTTGAAGCTGGTTCCATATCTTTACCTCCTCTGCCTGCGGCGAAATAATGACCATGTCGTATTTCATCGGGAATATGTCCCTGGCCCTATCTCTTTTCGGCATCGCACTGTCAACGCCGCATTCCTCGGACATTAATGCATACTTTCCTTTTACCCCGCCGACAACTCCAGGCCTCAGTTTTTTCGCGTCCTGGACCATGAAACAGGCGCCGTCAGGGGTGAATCCGATTACCATGTTCGGCCCGTCGATGCACAGGGGGCGCAACGACTGCTTCATGAGCCTCAATGCCTCTCCGTCGGGCCGCTGTCCGATCTCAGAGGCCTTGAGAGGCGTGATGACATCCTTATAGTATTGTATAGGAAAGCCCAGGTGCTTTACCGTGTAATGGAGTATGTGGGTAAAGACCTCGCTGTCGCTGTTGTACCCCATGTATCCCGGGAAGCCCCTGCTTGAGAGGAATTCCCTGATAGGGACAAAGGCGGTGTTTTCGCCGTTTGTCATGGTGCAGTAGCCCTGGATGAAAAAGGGATGGCAGGCGTAGAGGTAAATGGCGTAATTGGTATTCTGCCTTCCCTGGGCCAGCACGATTTTGGCCTTCAGCCCGTCCCTGTCCAGGCCGAAAAATTCAGCTACCTGGAGGGGGTCGCCCACCTCTTTCAGGGTAATCACATCAGGGTAGAAGGAGAACACGAACAGGGACTCGTCAGGCTCACCGATCTTCCTCAGAGCAAGCCGGGTGTTCATGAGGAAATCTTCCTTTTCCTTTAAGGGCTTGTTTTTGTATTGTGCGGGATAGTCGTAGGCCCTTGCGAAGTAATAGTCGCGGGCGATGATATCCTTGACCGGCTTTATCTTCGGTGTCCATTCGTATTTGAGCTTGAAGCCCTGCTTTTTCATGAAGTCATCCAGCACCTTCTTGCCGGACCTGGAGCAGATGCCTGACATTACCGGGTACTTCTTCAGCTTACCGAATGCACCGCCCAGGTCTTTCAGGGTAAGGCCGAGACCCGACCCGTCATGACCTTCTTTCATGGTTTCCAATGCGAGGATGGGTTCCATGGGCGAGATGTATTCTCTCGATGTGATTGCCGCCAGTCTACACATAATATATATCCTCTTTAATCAGAATGAGTTGCCTAAACTGCTGAAATTGAAGGCAGACCGTACATTTTAAAATTTTAACTGGTTCATTGTCAAACTGTGGTATCCTATGCTTTATGGATGTTATTACTTCGCACATAAGCGCTGATTTCGACTCCCTTGCCTCTGCCCTTGCCGCAAAGAAGCTTTACCCTGATGCGGTAATTGTTTTCCCCGGCTCCATGGAGCGGAGAGTGCGGGATTTTATCGACGCCTTTCAACCTGTTGAGATAAAAAAGATCAAAGATATCGCTGTCGAAAGGGTCAGGAGGCTGATCATCGTGGATACAAAGCATCCCGACAGGATAGGGCCGCTCAAGGAGTTGCTCGCCAACCCCGATGTCCGGGTGCATGTTTACGACCACCACCCTGCGACCAAAGATGATATAAAAGGGGAACTGGAAGTTGTAGACAATGCCGGCGCCGAAGCCACAATATTGACGGAAATACTCCGGAAAAAGAACATCCCCCTCACTCCAATGGAGGCAACCGTCATGTGCCTCGGGATTTACGAGGAAACAGGCTCGCTGCTCTTTACCTCCACAACGCCGAGAGATCTCATGGCTGCGGCATACCTGGTGAAGAAAGGGGCCAACCTGAACATTGTCTCCGATTTCCTCAAGGAGGAATTGAGCAGGGAGGAATTCTCGCTCCTGAACGAGCTGGTGAAGTCCCTCAGGGAGATCGTGATCCACGGCATCAGGATCAAAATAGGGAAGGGCACGATGGAGGGTTTCGGAGATGTGGCGCACCTTGCCCACCAGGTCATGGATATGGAGGACACCGATGCCGTGGTCCTGCTGGTGGGGATGGCGGACAAGATCCTGATCATAGCGCGGAGCAAGGTTTCTGAACTCGACGTTTCCCAGGTCCTGTCCGATTTCGGGGGAGGGGGGCACCCTTCGGCAGCCTCGGTGACCATAAAAGATATGCCTTTTGAGATCGTGGAGGAGCGGATCATTGTTTCTCTCTATAAATATGTGCGGCCCGTGAGGATGGTGAAGGACGTGATGACGACCCCCGTCATTACGGTCCCGTGGAACAGCACCATCAAAGAGGTGGACCGCATCATGATCCGGTATGGCGTGAATGCGCTCCCTGTGGTCAGGGATGATAAGTACCGGGGAGTTATTACACGGGGGCTTGTGGAAAAGGCGCTTTTCCACGGGCTGGGCAGGAACAGGTGCGGGAATTTTGCGACGAGCGATGCCATTACCGCGCTCCCCGATATGCCGATAGCTGAAGTGGAGAGGGCCATGATAGAGCAGAACCAGCGCTTCGTTCCCGTGCTGGAAGACGGGGGCAGGGTGGCCGGGGCCATAACGAGGACGGATATCCTGCGGTCGCTCTATGAGGACTTCCTCAGAAAGAGCAGGGTTTCTTCACGGGAGCCGCTGCCCGGAGAGGCGCCCCCCGGCTTCGGAAGGAACGTTGCGCGGCTCCTTAAAGAAAAACTTCCCGGGCATGTGTACGGCTTCCTTGTCACGGCGGGCAGGGCTGCTGATGAACTCGGCTACGGGGCCTACCTTGTCGGCGGCTGCATAAGGGACATGCTCAGGGGAGAGGAAAACCTTGACATCGATATCGTGGTCGAAGGCGACGGCATCGCTTTTGCGAAAAAGCTTGGGAAAAAGATCGGGGCAAAGATCATTACCCACCGGAAGTTCGGCACTGCGAAGATCATCATAGAAGACAGTGACAAGTTACAAGTAACAAGTAACTCTAACGACAGTAACAAGTCATCAGTAACGAGTAACGAGTTAAAGACTAACGACAAAGACTTGTCACTGTCTTCAGATCCTTTACTTGTTACTCATCACTCGTCACTCGTTACTGATAAGGTTACTCCTCGCTCGTCGCTGCCTTTGCGGATTGATGTTGCAACGGCGAGGACTGAATATTACGAGTCTCCTGCAGCGCTGCCCAAGGTGGAAACTTCTTCGATCAAGAAGGACCTCTACCGGCGTGACTTCACCATCAATACCCTTGCCGTCAAACTGAACAGGAAGGACTTCGGCCTGCTCATCGATTTCTTCGGCGCGCAGAGGGACCTGAAGGACAAGGCCATCAGGGTGCTCCATAACCTCAGTTTTGTCGAGGACCCCACACGGGCCTTCAGGGCCATACGGTTTTCCGAACGGTTCGGTTTTAAACTCACAAAGCACACGGAGAACCTGATGAAGCTGGCCATACGGATGAATATCTTCGAGAAGCTTTCAGGCACGAGGATTTATGACGAGCTGATGCTCACCTTCAACGAAACGAGCCCGATCAGGGCCTTGAGAAGGCTCGGGGATTACGGGCTTCTCAGGGTGATCCACCAGAAGCTTGCCTTTTCCGCGGAACTTGAGGCGCTCCTCCAGTCTGTGCATGACACGATCTCGTGGTTCGAACTGCTCTTCCTCAAAGAGAAGTACGATAAAGGGATACTCTATATCATGGCGCTCCTGTACAAGCTGACGAAAGCGGAAAGGGACCTGGCCCTCAACAGACTTTCTGTTCCTGACCGGCTGAAAGAGAAGATTGTCCATGCACTGCAGTCCTCTCAGGACATAGTGAGGCTGCTGGAGCCGGGCGATTCCGTGAAAGTCCATCACCTGCTGACAGGCCGGAAAATAGAGGCCATTCTCTTCAGCATGGCGATTACGCAAAACAATGAGGCCAAGAAGGCAATATCCCACTATCTGCTCTACCTGAGGACGGTAAAGCCTCTTCTCAGGGGGGCCGACCTGAAGGACCTCGGCATCCCGGAGGGCCCGGCATATTCAGAAATATTCAGGAAGATTCATGATGAAAAACTTATGGGCGGGCTTGCTACAAAGGAAGAGGAAACGGAATTTGTGAAAAAGACCTGCAAGGCCGTCAAACAGGGCTGCTAGCCGGTATCAAAGCTCCCGCTTTTCTTTAAAAATCCCTTATTTTACCGATAGGAAAAATGGTTCAGTCTGCTTGCTTTTTTTAGTTTGGTAATGTTTTATTATCTGTAATTAGCAAACAGCTTAAGGAGAAGCAATGAAGAAGGACATTGAAACGTATAAGAGAAGCATGCCCCTCTACCCCATTGGTATCGTTGCGGAATTGATAGGGATCACCGAGCAGACCCTGAGACTTTATGAGAAACACGGTCTTCTCCTCCCTGCGCGGCGCAACAAGAACAGATACTATTCCGACAACGACATTAAATGGCTTTCCTGCATAAGGGACCTGATACACATGAAGAAGATAAGCATCGAAGGCATCAAAAAACTCCTTGAGTACGCACCGTGCTGGGAGATTACGGATTGCGCTGATGAAAAGAGATCGAAATGCACAGCTTACATCAATAAGGCGAAACCCTGCTGGGAGCTTAACCAGACCATATGCAAGAGAGAATCGGGAAAGGTCTGCGATGAATGTGTTGTATTCCTTGCAAGGACAAAAAAGAAATAAGAGTTTTTGGTCTTAGAGTGTGGCTAATCAAGATCTGCGGGCGGTACTGTTCTCTCCGTTTTCCCGGGAGTCGCCGTGCTGTATTCCTTGGGTTGTGTTCCCTCCCTGAAATACTCAAAGACAGCTGAAGCCTCATTGGAAGAAAGAAGGCCGGTTGCCGGATCTATCGGAAGGCTGATGACGCCTTCAGGCACGGAGAAGTTCTCCGGCGATTCCGCTGCAAGTGTGTTCTTCATGAAGTTGGCCCATACAGGCGCTGCGGCCCTCCCCCCGACCTCTCCGCGTCCGAGAGACCTCCTCATATCATCGAAGCCGACCCACACGCATCCGACAAGCTGTGGGGTGTACCCGACGAACCAGGCGTCCTTGTAGTCGTTGCTTGTGCCTGTTTTGCCTGCAGCGGGCCTCCCTATATTTGCCCTCATGCCTGTGCCGTAGCTAATAACGTCTTCCATCATGGAGGTAATGAGGAATGAGGTTTGCGGCGAGACCGCCTCGACCCCTTCGGGTTCATTGCTCTCCAGGACAGCGCCCTTGAAATTCGTGATGTACTTTATTGATATCGGTTTCATCCGCACCCCGCCGTTCGCAAACGTGGCGTATGCCGAGGCAAGGTCTATGGGTGTGATGCTGATCGAGCCGAGGGCTATGGTGAACTCCCTGGGCATGTCGGACTCTATGCCGATGTTCCGCGCAAAGGCTATCACCTTGTCAATACCGAGGGCGTCTATGAGCTTCACGGTCACAACGTTCCTGGAGTATGCGAGCGCCTCTCTCAATCTGGTCGGGCCGTAGTATTTGTGGTCGTAATTTTCGGGCTTCCAATCTTTGCCGGCCGCGCCGGTATAAGAGACGGGTGCGTCATTGATCACGCTGGCCGGGGTGAAATTGTTTTCGAGTGCCGCTGCATAGATCACGGGCTTGAAGGCGGAACCCGGCTGCCGCCTGGCATAGAGCGCCCTGTTGTATTCGGCCTTGGTAAAGCTGTACCCGCCTACGATTGCCCTGATATACCCGGTCCCGGGCTCAATGGCTGCCAGCGCGCCTTCCACTTCCGGTTCCTGATCAAGGCTGAAGACAACCGATTTGCCTGCAATGGACCTGAATTTTACCCACACGATGTCGCCGCGGCGCAGGATGTCGGTGAGCCTGAAGTTTTTGAGCGTGGTAAACCTGCCGGTCGACCGATTGATGATATTGGACGCCCATAGCGCATCTCTGAGCAGCAATCTCCCGGTAATGCCCCGGGCCTTGATCGTCGCCTCATTCGGGCCCACGGAAAGGACTACGCCGGTTGCTATGTCCCCCAGGGACGCCGCGAAGGATACCCTGTTTTCATCTTTGCTGTCTTTGATGTCGTCTCTGTGGCCTGCCGGTCCCCTCCAGCCCCTGCGCTTATCGACATCCCTCAACCCTTCCTGCAGGGCCCTTTGGGCATGCGCCTGGGCGTTCTTGTTCAGCGTGGTGTATACCTTCAGCCCTCCGTTGTAAACCGTTTCCACCCCGTATTTCTGTTCCAACTGCTGCCGCACGTATTCGAGGAAATAATTGTAGGTTTCCGTATTTGCCCGTAAGGAGGACAGGGAAATGGCCGCCCTTTTCGCGGCGCTCCTTTCGGAGGGCTTGATATAGCCTTCTTCCTCCATCCTGGCGAGCACGACCTCCTGGCGTTTTTTTGCCTTTACCAGATCATTGTATGGGGAATAGGTGGTCGGCGCCTTGACGAGTCCCGCAAGTATTGCCGCCTCGGGAAGGGTGATCCGGCCCACGGACTTGCCGAAGTATGTCCTTGATGCCATCTCGACGCCGTAAGCGCCGTGCCCGAAGTACGCCCTGTTCAGGTACAATTCCAGGATCTCTTTCTTGGAAAGCTCTTTCTCAAGCTTTACGGCGAGCTGCGCCTCCCTTAACTTTCTCTGGAGGGTCTTCTCAGGAGACAGGAACATTATTTTTGCAAGCTGCTGGGTAATGGTGCTTCCGCCCTCTTTCAGGCTGGCATGCAGGATGTCCGTAACCAGGGCGCGTGCGATACCGATGTAGTCGATGCCGTTATGGCGCCAGAAGCGTGAATCTTCCACAGCCACTATAGCGTTTTTGAGGTTTGCCGGGATCCTGTCGACCGGAACGAATATGCCTTTTTCAACCTTGAATTCACCGATCAGGGAATCATCGTCGGCGTATATTTTCGCCCCGCCTGTAACACGGTGCTTTTTCAGTTCCGCTATGGAGGGAACACCTTTGGCAACTGCGATATATCCGCTGGTTGCAAGACCGACTGCCAGGACCAGGAAAATGAGGATTACCTTAAAACGCATTTATAGATTATAAAGAGGATGTGGTAAAATTTACAAGAATGATTAAATACGAAAGATTCGTATATGGCAGCCCGGTGGGCGGTATCTCCTGTGTTTTTGAAGGTCCTCTCCTCATAGATGTGGCGATTGGAGAGGAGGAGGCGGAAAGGCAGTACACAGGCAGCGGGAAAGCGCTTCCTGCGGCCCCCCGCCTCTCGCCCGCAGTCCGTGCTTTTTTCGCAGAGCTCGACGCCTACTTCAGGGGCAGGCTGAAGGAATTCAGGCAGGCGACCAGGTTTGCACAGGGTACGGCTTTCGAACAGCGCATATGGCTTGCGCTCAGGGAGGTCCCTTACGGGGAGACCCGGACATACAAATGGATTGCGGAGAGGGCAGGCAGCCCGAAGGCGGTAAGGGCTGCCGGGCAGGCCCTCGGCAGGAATCCCCTTCCCCTTGTTCTACCCTGCCACAGGATCCTCGCGTCGGACGGCACGATCGGCGGCTTCTCAAGCGGTGTGGAGGTCAAAAAGCGGCTGCTGGGGCTTGAAAATAAGGCAAGGTGATAAAGCTTCCGGGCCTGTACTGCCGGTGGACGGCGGATTTTAATTCCGAACTGCAAAGGGCGTTAATGGTCCGCGCCTTTTTCATGCCCGAAGAGTTCTGATTCGAGGAGGCCTTCGGGGATCGATGCGCAGTTGAATTTGATGAAAGGGCCTTCCGAGCGCCGGCTCATATAATGGATTGCTTTTGCCACCAGTTCCTTGCCTGGCGCCGGTGCCGAAACCCGCAAGGCTCCTGGGCGGCGCCGGAATAGAGGACATCAGCGGCTCCCGGGGATTGGGAAAAAGAGCGGGTGTAACACGGAATCCTTAATAAGGAGATACTATCCCTGCTCAGGGCTGCCCCTGGAAAAAACGGTGAGGCCAAAACGCAGAAAGAATGGATATGAGTATAAAAGGGCTTTACCTCTCTGCCGGTTTCTATTATAATCGTAGCCACGGAAAGAGGGGGATCGATGAGGAGTTATATACTGAAATTGCTGCTGCTCCTTGCTGCCTGCAGCATTACGGTTGGTGTGAATTGTCTCTCATCAGCTGCGGCTGATGAGGGGGCTGTATCCGGAACTCCGGGGGGCATCGGCGTGCATACCGCCTGCTATCTGTGCCATAAATCGCATCTCAAATTAACACCGGCCAGTGGGGATTGCATACAGTGCCACTCCCTTATACTTAAGTCCGGCAACCATGAGGTCCATGTCACAGCCTCAAAGATGAAGTGCATGGACTGCCATAAGCCCCATATATGGCGCGTGTCCGCGGACAAGACCCGGAAGGCCTGTGTCAGGTGCCATGAGTTGAAGGTCCCGGAGGGACCTGCGTCTCCCCGGCCGTGAGCTGCGGGAATGAGCTGTTTTACTTCTTTATTTCTTCGAGACGTGCCTGTCTGCTTCAAAAAACGATTTGAATCTGCCCAGGACAAAACGCAGGACCGGATTTTTTATATACGGCATGATAGGTGTAGGTGAATTCAGTGCCCAGGTATGCTTTAATCTCAGGATCCGTCCAGCCCGCAATAAACGCCTTCAGGTTGTTTCGGATGCAGAAATCCAGGTTGTAACCCCAACTGACAAAATCAGTAATGTCCGATATTGCTGGATTGCAGATTGCATGCCGGCCTGGATTTCTATGGAGATCAGGTACTTGCAGGATTGCTTCCATGGAGGTGCGCAAAAAACGTATACGTTAACTTCCATTGGGACGGAAAGCGCCGGAGCGCGTAATTGCTTATAATTGATACTTCTTTTCCTTGTAGTGCAAAACCCTCACTGATATGCCGGGGAGCCTTGCCGCTTCTGTTTTGTTGTCGCTTGCGGCGGAAAGGGCATTTTCGATATATTTCTTTTCCAGTCTTTCCATCGCTTCCTGGAATGGAACGGAATATTCGTCAGTCCGAGCCGGCCGATATTTCGCCTGCAGCGAGCAGGCCTTCCTTGTGTGAGACCGCATAAATAAACTTCCGCTTCAACCGCCCGCAACGGCGGGGAGAAATATGCCTACCTGATATACGCCTCGGTCACGTAGCGCCTCATCATCCTGTGCGAATTGAAATAGTACGCATTCTTCCCGATGGTGTTTTGCATGATCCTTATCCAGAGATGCTTGTCATTGTAGAAGGCCGGGATAATGGCGCTTTCCAGTTTGTAGTACAGGTCATCGGCATCCCGTGCGGGGTCTGCGGGCACATCGGGCGCGGGGCCTATTGCCCATCCCGTGTATCCTTCTATGTGCCCTTCGATCCACCAGCCGTCGAGCACGCTGAAGTTGGGCACCCCGTTGTGCGTGGCCTTCATCCCGCTCGTGCCCGACGCCTCAAGAGGGCGCAGGGGGGTGTTCAGCCACACGTCGGCTCCTGATACCAGTTTCAGCGCGAGGTCCATGTTGTAATTCTTGAGGAAGGTGACCTTTACCTTGTCCTTCAGCCTGTCCTTGATTTCGAAGATGCGCTGGATCAGCATTTTCCCGGACTCGTCCCTCGGATGCGCCTTTCCTGCATAAATGATCTGCAGCCTGCCTTCTCCGATACGCGCAAGCCTGTCCATGTCCGTGAAAAGGAGGTCGGCCCGTTTATATGCGGTTGCGCGCCGCGCGAACCCGAGGGTCAGGGTGTCGTAGTTCATTCCCGCCTGGGTTTCGCGGTTGACGTGATCTATCAGCTGCCGCTTGGCTTCCATATGCGCTTCCCAGAGTTCGTTGTCGGGAATGCGCCCGACCCTGACAAAAATCTCGGGCTCGTTTGCCCAGCCCGGGAGGTATTTGTCATAGATCCTCTTAAAGCTGTCGCAGGTCCAGGTGAAGGAGTGCACCCCGTTCGTTATGGCGTTGATCTCGTAACCGGGGAACATGCCCTTCGACACCTCTCCGTGCCTCTTGGCCACCCCGTTTATGTAGTTGCTCAGGTTCAGGGCGAGGAGGGTCAGGTTGAGGTGCTCATGCCCGGCGAATTCCTTGATCGCCTTCGTGGGTATCACCTCGCACATTACCGAGCGCACAAGATCGTAGGAGAACTTGTCGTGGCCTGCCGCCACCGGCGTGTGGGTCGTAAAGACGCAGAGGCTCCTTACCTTTTCAACGTCCCATACAAGCCTCTCGTCCCATACCTCTTCTATGTCCTTTTTATACCGCTTCAGCAGTTCGAGGGTAAGCAGGCTCGAATGCCCTTCGTTCATATGGAACTTTTTTATTTCGAACCCTAGTTCATCGAGCATCCTGACGCCGCCTATGCCGAGAATGATCTCCTGCTTCAGCCTGTAGGTAATGTCGCCGCCGTAGAGATGGTTGGTGATCTCCCTGTCCTGCGGGGCGTTTTCGGGAAAATCGGTATCGAGAAAAATGATAGGCACGCGGCCCCCGGTGGCGCTTTTGACGATATAGAGCCATGCGCCGATCTGCACCTCTCTTTCCTCGATAAAGACCGTGACCCTCTCTTTCAGCGGGACCATGAAGAGGTGGGGGTTCAGCTCATCGGGAAGCTCCGTCTGCCTGCCGTAGATATCCAGTTCCTGCTTGAAATAGCCTTTCCTGGTAATGTTGGTGACCGCAACCATCGGGAGCTTGAGGTCTGAGGCTGATTTGATCGTGTCGCCTGCAAGCACGCCGAGTCCGCCGCTGTAGGTGGGCATGTCGCTCCTCAACCCGATTTCCATGGAGAAATACGCTATTCTAGGCTCTTTGATGAATTCATCTATTGGTGTGCATTCCATAAACACTCCTCATGTATTGTATCATCCGGTGCAGCAGGCGCTGTCCGCCCTGCTTAACAACTCGTCAAGCGCAGCCAGCCCGTCCCTGCCGATATCGACAGTATAGCTGTTCACATACAAAGAAATATGATCTCTTATCACGGCTTCGGATAATTCCTGTGAATATTTTCTGATATAGGGCATCACTTCGTCCCCGTGCGCCAGTGAATAATTTACACTTGCCCGGATGAGATCTTCAACAGTTTTTATCAAAGGCCCTCCGAGTGACTTCCTGGCAATAATGCAGCCGAGGGGTATGGGCAGCCCTGTTTCTTTTTCCCACCACTCTCCCAGGTCTGCGATCTTTACGAGACCGTAGTCCTGGTAGGTAAAGCGGCTTTCATGTATGATCAGTCCTGCATCTGCCTTGCCGTCCCTCACGGCATTCATTATCTCATGGAAGGGCAGCTCGATAAAGGCTGAAGGGTGGATGCCGAAGGCTGAAGCAAACAGCTTATACAAAAGAAATGCCGTGGTAAGCTTTCCCGGAACAGCTATCTTCCTGTTGTCCAGGTCTTTCGGCCCGCACTCTTTTGCCACTATCAGGGGTCCGCATCCCCGGCCCAGCGCGCCTCCTGCATGCAGGAAGCGGTACTCGTCCTTCAGGTAATAAAATGCGTGGCAGGATATTTTCGTTATGTCCGCCTCTTTTTTCAAAGCAAGCCGGTTCAGTGTCTCAACATCTTCAATGACCAGGTTGAAATCAAGCCCGCAGGTATCGATCTTTTTGTTCGCCAGGGCATAGAAAATAAAGGTATCATTGGGACATGGAGAAAACCCCAGACTCATCATAACCAGTAATTTTAGCATTAAATGTTTACTATTTTCCAGGAAAAATATAGAATGAATGGACACAGGGGCCTGTGCAGCAGGGTATGGTAACGGGCAAATGCTCTCCACAGGGCTGATCTGTCATATAATAAGGTATCCATACGATGGCGCCTCGGGCCCGAAGGCTGCAGGTCTTTATGATTGCCCGGCCTCATATACCATGGAAACAGGGAGGAAACTATGAAACTGCGTGAAGACATCTTGAGCCTTATCGGTAATACGCCTTTGGTCAGGATAAACCGGATGTCCTCCGGGGACAGCGCCGGGATATGGGCAAAGCTTGAGGGTTTTAATCCCGGAGGGTCCGTCAAGGACCGGATTGCGCTCTCCATGATAGAGACCGCTGAAAAAGAGGGAAAGCTGAAGCCGGGGGCATCCATTGTGGAGCCCACGAGCGGCAACACGGGAATAGGACTTGCGCTGGTTGCCGCGGTCAGGGGATACAGGCTTACCCTGACAATGCCGGAGACAATGTCTTTGGAAAGAAGGCAGCTGCTCCAGGCCTTTGGCGCGGAAATCGTGCTTACGCCCGGAGATAAAGGGATGATGGGGGCAGTGGAAAAAGCAGAGGAGATGCTCGGAAAGGATCCCGCCCTTTTTATGCCCCACCAGTTTGAAAACAGCGCGAACCCGGAAATACACCGGAAAACAACTGCCGTGGAAATTCTCAATGACCTCGGCTCTGCTCCCGATGCCTTTGTTGCAGGGGTGGGGACCGGTGGGACCATGACAGGCGTGGGCGAGGTCCTGAAGGAAAAGAACCCCGGAATATGGATTGCCGCAGTTGAGCCTGCCGGTTCTCCTGTTTTGTCGGGAGGAAAGGCGGGAAAGCACAAACTCGCCGGCCTCGGCGCAGGGTTTGTCCCCGTTATCTTAAACACGAAGATATACAATGAGGTCATCCCCGTAGCAGACAACGATGCTGCGGAAGTGACGCGCAGGCTTGCCCTGCAGGAAGGCATCCTGGCAGGAATATCTTCGGGCGCCGCCATGCGGGCAGCGTTAACGGTGGCTGAGAGGCTCGGCAGAGGGAAAAAGGTGGTTGTTGTGCTGCCTGACAGGGGAGAGAGGTATCTGAGCACAGGCCTGTTCCTGCCCGAGGGGCTCTGAAAAAATATTGATGATTTATGCCCCGGGACCGGTGATATGCGGCACAGAGGGCGCCGGGCAGACGTAGAGAAAACGTCCGCATAAATCACCCATCATCCGTGTTATTATATATTTATCTTGAAAAATACAGGTTATCTGTGATATTTTTTTAGTTAAATCACACGCCTGGAAGGCTTCTCTTATGGTCCCCTTGAGTTTTGTTTTGAACAACAATTCAAAGGGTTAAGAGAACAGGGCGGAGGAAAAAACCATCAGGAGGAAAGAGAATGAGTGTTGTAACAATGAAGGAGTTGCTGGAAGCCGGGGTCCATTTCGGGCACCAGGTAAAGCGCTGGAACCCGAAGATGAAGAAGTTTATCTTCGGCGAGAGGAACGGTATTCATATCGTGGACCTTCAAAAGACATTGAGGGGCCTTGTTGAGGCCTATAACTTCATAAAGGAAGTTGCGGCAACAGGGGCGCCGATCCTTTTTGTGGGCACCAAGAAACAGGCGCAGGATGCGATTGCAGAAGAGGCCAAAAGGGCCGGTTCCTATTATGTCAATAACAGGTGGCTCGGCGGCATGCTGACGAATTTCACCACGGTTAAAAAGAGCATCGAAAGGCTTAAGAAAATCGAAACCATGAAAGAGGACGGCACATACAATGTCCTTAAAAAAATGGAAGTTTCGCTCCTTGAAAAAGAGAGGACAAAGCTCGAAAAGAACCTGAGCGGCATAAAGGACATGCCGGGCCTCCCCGGCGCGCTTTTTGTAATAGACCCCAGAAAGGAAAGGATTGCCGTTGCCGAGGCCAGGAGGCTCTCGATCCCGATAGTTGCCGTTGTAGACACCAATTGCGATCCCGACGAAGTGGATTATGTCATTCCCGGCAATGACGACGCCATAAGGGCCATCAAGCTCATAGCGTCCAAGGCCGCGGAAGCGATACTGGAGAGCAAGAGCGCCCTTGCAAAGGCCCTGGAGGAAGAGGTCCTGAAGGCGGCGGCAGAGGAAAAGATTACGCAGGAAGAGGCTACGAAGGAGGAAGTTGCAGGATGACGATAACAGCGGACATGGTTAAAGATTTGCGCGAAAAGACCGGCGCCGGTCTTATGGATTGCAAACGCGCGCTTTCAGACAGCAGCGGCGACATGGAAAAGGCAATCGACCTGCTCAGGCAGAAAGGGCTCGCAACAGCGGCCAAAAAGTCGAGCAGGGTCGCATCTGAAGGGCTGATCGGCTCTTACATCCATATGGACAAGCTGGGCGTTCTCGTGGAAGTCAACTGCGAGACGGACTTCGTTGCGCGGACCGATGACTTCAGGGGACTGGTCAAGGACATCGCCATGCATATAGCGGCTGCAAACCCGGCATATGTATCGAGGGAGGATATTCCCCCGGAAGTCATAGAGAGGGAAAAGGAGATTTACAAGGCGCAGGTTGTCAACAAGCCCCCCCAGGTCGTGGAGAAAATCCTCGAAGGCAAACTGGAGAAGTTTTACAGCGATACCTGCCTGGTCGATCAGGTGTTCATCAAAGACCCGGAAGGCAAACAGAAAATCAGGGACCTGATAACCGGGAAGATTGCAAAAGTCGGAGAAAACATCGTGGTGAGGAGATTCACGCGGTTCCAGCTCGGCGAGGGAGTGGAAAAAGGCCAGGTTTGTGAATAAGACCGCAGGCAGAAAGGCAAGCAAGGGAAAGCTGAAATCCGCCGCCGATTCCGGGAAACCGGCCGTGCCGGCGCGGCGGACCGCTAAGCCACTGTCCCGGAAGCTCCGCTATAAAAGGATACTTTTAAAATTGAGCGGCGAGGCCCTTATGGGTGACAGGGGATATGGAATTGATCCTGCTACTGTCGAATTCATGGCCTCTGAAGTGAAAAAAATTGCCGATATGGGGCTGCAGGTCGCCGTTGTCATCGGGGGCGGCAACATATTCAGGGGAGTGGAAGCATCGGTAAAAGGCATGGAAAGGGCCTCTGCCGATTATATGGGAATGCTCGCAACGGTCATCAATGCCCTTGCCCTGCAGAACTCCCTTGAGAGGATAGGCCTGCAGACGCGGGTCCAATCCGCTATCGAGATGCAGGAACTCGCCGAGCCCTATATCAGAAGAAAGGCAATGAGGCACCTTGAAAAAGGCAGGATAGTCATCTTTGCGGCAGGCACCGGCAACCCCTACTTTACTACCGATACTGCCGCTGCGCTGCGTGCAATGGAAATAGGGGCTGAAGTGATATTCAAGGGTACAAAGGTTGACGGCGTCTATACGGCGGACCCGGTGAAGGACCCCAGTGCGAAAAGGTTTGACGAAATCTCCTACCTGGACGTCCTGCGGTATAACCTGAAGGTCATGGACTCTACCGCAATCTCATTGTGCATGGACAATAATCTTCCTATTGTTGTATTTAACCTGAAAAAACCGGATAATATCAAAAACCTTGTAATGGGGAAAAGAATCGGAACAATGGTTGCCGGGGTGGAGAAATGCAAGAGCTAAGGAAAAAGGCTACGGACAAAATGAACGGGGCGGTAGATGCCCTGAAAAAGGATTTAACCTCGATAAGGACCGGGAGGGCTTCCCTTGCCCTGCTGGACGGCATTCATGTGGATTATTACGGCGCCCCGACCCCGCTCAGCCAGGTCGCGACCCTCGGGATACCGGAAAGCAGGCAGATAACCATCCAGCCTTGGGAGCAAAAGCTTATCCCGGAAATAGAGAAGGCCATTTTGAAGTCCGACCTGGGACTGACCCCCGGCAATGACGGGAAATCCATACGGCTCAATATCCCTGCGCTCACGGAAGAGAGAAGGAAGCAGTTGGTGAAGGTCGTGAAGAAGCGGGCTGAAGAGGCGCGGATCGCGATCAGGAACATCCGGCGGGACATTATCGACGAGCTGAAGAAGATGGAGAAGGAAAAGCACCTCAGCGAGGACGACGTGAAAAAGTTCCAGGATGAAATACAGAAAATTACGAACAGTCATATAGATAAAGTCGAAGACGTGCTTCAGCACAAAGAAAAAGAAATAATGGAGGTCTGAGATGGCTACAAACAACAATTATGTCGTAAAAGTGACTGACGCCAAACTTATGGATGTCCAGAAGGCCCTTGAGCAGGCAGGTATCAAGGTCAGGAGCATTGTGGAAGTCTTCAAGGAAGAGGCGGCAGGATAGGATTCGATTTGTAGGCGGCACGTTGTGGGTCTGTGATGCTGCTCATCATATACCGGAGTTGCACGTGACCTAGAGAGGAGGAACTATGGCCAAGAAAGCAATGACGAAATCGAAGCCGAAACCAAAACAGGACCCGAAGCCGAAAGCAAATGCAAAAACCAAAGCAGCGAAGGCTAAGCCGGAGACGAAGTCCGATGATAAGAAAAAACTTAAGCCTGAGCTGAAGGCAAAATCAACATCTGCGCCTAAAAAGCAGCCGGCGCAGAAGCCTGCAGAAAAGCCGAATCAGAAGACCGCGCCCGCCCCTGAGGCGCAGAAGAAGAGGACGGCCCCTTCCGAGGATGAGAATACCAGGAAAGCGCGCCTGAGGAGACTCCTTATCCGGAAAAGAGAGGATATCATCAGGGAGGCGAAATCCGAAATAAAGAAATTCAAGAACGGGGAAAAGAAACAGCTCGTTGAAACCGTAATGGATGACGGGGACATGTCTGTTGTGGACATGGCCGAGGACATAAGCCTGAAGCAGCTCAGCACCCACAGGGAAAACCTCATGAAGATAGATATCGCACTCAGGAAGCTCGAAGAGGGCACCTATGGGATATGCGAGGAGTGCGGGGATGAGATAAGCGAGGAGCGGCTGAAAATCATGCCCTTTGCCATCTACTGCAGGGACGACCAGGAAAGAAAGGAAGTGCTGGAGCGCCTGGAGAGGGAAGGGCAATAAACGGCAAGCTCTAAATCCGAAACTCTAAACAAGGATGAATGACCAAAGTTCGGTTTTGAATTTTGGTCATTTTTGTTTTGGATTTGTTTAGGATTTAGTGCTTAGGATTCGGGGTTTGCCTTTAGTAGTTTACTTTCTCAAGAAAAAGACCCTGTGCCGGGGCAGTCGGGCCTGCGCGCCTTCTGTCCCGTGAAGCAAGGATTTTTTCCATATCATCCGGACTGATCTTTCCTTTTCCCGCCTCGACAATGGTCCCGACAATGTTTCTCACCATGTGCCGCAGAAAGGCATCCGCCTCTATGCTGATCCTGATAAAACTCCCGTTGAGCGCCGCGCCCATAAAGGGAAGTGTGTCCGTGCTCTCAAGAGAGATGCCCGAAACCGTCCTCACCGTGCTTTTCGCGCCGCAGTCGCTTGCCCTGAAGGATGAAAAGTCATGCGTCCCTTTAAAGAACGGCAGCGCGCAGCGCATCCTGCCCTGGTCCAGCCTGTGCGGGACCCTCCAGATATACCGGTGCAGGAACGGGGAAACGGTGCGGTCAACGGCGATCATGTAAAAATATATTTTGCTCCTTGCATCATACCGGGGATGGAATCCGCCTGCTGCGTCGCAGGCATCTGTGATCCTGACGGCATCGGGCAGGACCGCATTCAGCGCCCTTTTGATGACCTCAGGCGCAAGCTTTGTTGACGTCCGGAAAGACGCGACCTGTCCCAGGGCATGCACCCCTGCATCGGTCCGCCCGGCGGCGATGAGTTTTGCATCCTCTCCTGTTATCCTCCTGATTTTCTCCTGGAGGATGCCCTGTATAGTCGTGCCCTCGGGCTGGACCTGCCAGCCGCTGTAATCAGTGCCGTCATACTGTATGAGCAATCGGATGTTTCTCATAGAGGGATAGTTTACCAGACAAGCAGGGGGATAGGCTAACATCCTGTAAGGTCAGCTCATACTAAGAGTGTATAACAAAATGAAAGAGCAGGAATCAGACAAGGCACAGCATGTTCGCTCATACTCCCACCCCAAAGAGTCTTTGACTCCTCGGGGACCCCGGTTCTCGGAAACCATCCGGGTTTCCTCCGAGGCACCAGCCCGCTTTGTACTCCTTACTCCGCCTGGGCTGCTGAAACCGCTCTCATACTATGCCCTGTCTGATTCAAGGCTGTTCATTTTGTTGGATGCTCTAAATAATACTTTATAAAAAATTATGAATACGGTAAATTATACGGATTGCCTGAAATATTCGTTTGGGAAGGAGGCTCCTGTAATTTGACCGTTACCTTGAAGATCAGTTGAAGGACCCGGCGTTTGCCGCCCGCTTTGAGCGTGCAGGCGAGGCCTGGGATGTGGCCCTGCAGATCGCAGTACTTCGCCAACAGGCCGGGCTTTCACAGAAAGACCTCGCGAAATTCCTCAAGACCTCACAGCAGCAGGTCAGCCGGCTGGAATCTCCGGGGTATGAGGGCCACTCCCTCAGCACATTGCGCCGTGTAGCCGAAGTTCTGCACGCCAGAGTCCGTGTCGTGTTTGAGCCTTTGGAAAAAGAGACGGGGATGCGTATAGCCGAAGCACGTGCATCGTACCGCCATACTAAAACCAAACGCACCATAAAGAAACGGATATGAGCCTGATAGAAAAAAGGGAAAGATCGGTTCAGGGGGACAAAGAGAAATGAGGAAGAAGAAAACCGCATTACCAGGGGATATTTTCTTCCTTGCAAAGCGCCTGAAACGAATTCAGGACCAGGCGCGGAGATTAGGCCTGTTTGTCGATGACCGGGGCTTGTTTGTCTGCCGGCATTGCGGCGTGGTGGAAAATGTCCCTATGGGGGAAACTGATTGTCCACAAGGATATCGACGATGAGACGGATACCGGGCTTCGATTTCCCGAGCCGGACGAAAATGGCGCGGCGCTATTGAGCGGTATGACATTATTTGACGTGGTGAGGGTGGTAAAATATGAGGCGGATAACAAAGGGCAAGCACTTATGTGAAGGAGAATAATTATGGAAACAAGCCTTGCGGTATTTAAAGGGAAGAAAATCAGGCGCACCCTTCATAATGACGAATGGTGGTTTTCGGTGGTGGATGTATGCGGAGCATTAACCGACAGTATTGACGCAGGCGCATATTGGAGAAAGTTAAAACAGCGCTTAAAAGAAGAAGGAAGTGAGGTCGTGACATTTTGTCACGGACTGAAAATACCCGCTACTGACGGCAAGTATTACGAAACCGACTGCGCTAATGCAGAAACGATGTTCCGCATTATCCAGTCCGTCCCCTCTCCCAAGGCAGAACCCTTCAAGCGCTGGCTGGCTAAGGTAGGCTATGAGCGGGTGCAGGAGATCGAAAACCCGGAGTTAGCGACGAAACGTACACGAGCGCTATATAAGGCAAAGGGCTATTCGGATGACTGGATCGAAAAGCGTATGCGCGGTATTGCCATCAGGGAAGAGCTTACCGATGAGTGGAAAAAGAGAGAAGTGAGAGGGAAAAAGGAATATGAAATCCTTACCGCAGAGATTGCAAAGGCGGCTTTCGGAATAACGCCGGACAACCACAAGAAACTCAAGGGCTTAAAACGTGAAAATCTCCGTGACCATATGACTGATCTGGAGTTGATCTTCTCCATGCTCGGTGAGGCGGCAACGACTGAGATAACCAGAGTCGATGTTCATGAGAGCAAGACGGCTGCTGGAAAAGGCGGAGATGTTGCGGGAAAGGCAAGAAAGGACCTTGAAAAGAAAACCGGCAAAAAGGTTGTTTCATCAGAAAACTATCTGACCGAACCGGAAAGTCGAAAGAGGATAGAGGGGAAGAAATAGAGAGTGCTGTCAATGGGCCGGAATGCAAAGAAAACCGAACATGCCGGGTCCAAAAAAGGCTGCGGCTCATACCAGAGCATAAAGTTAGGTATACTACCGGACCATACTACTGCGTATTGTCCGCATTGCAGGACAGTTACCAACTTGCGCGTGACCTCAATCCCGCAGATTGTCGCTAGGGCTGAGGGAAGTACAGAGACAGCGATTTTGAAAATATATCATTGCGAATCATGCCGCCTGTTTGTGCGAAGCGAAGAAGAGGAAGATTGGGTTTAAGAGGGAAGTGGAGGAATGAGAGAATGGCAGAAATAAAAAACAAGCCTATAGCGCATATTGCAGAGGACGGTAGAGAGCACGGGCTTTATGAGCACCTAATTGGCACGGCAGAAAAGGCTGCAAAGTTTGCGGAAGAGTTTGGGTGCGGGGATTGGGGCTATCTGGCGGGCTTGTGGGATGATTTGGGGAAATAATTCTTTTTTATTGTAATAGTTTTATAATTTGCAGGATGAAAGGAGGTTTTGTAAATGGGAAAGTCATATGAAGTATCATTCGAAGTCGCGGGGCCAACGGCCATGTTTACGCGACCGGATACAGGGTCTACGCCTGTATCGTATCCTGTTCCAACTTTTTCCGCCGCAAAGGGAATGTTTGAGGCAGTTCTGCGACGACCACACATGTATGTTCAACCGACACGAATAGAGATTTGCAGACCGGTACGCTATGAGCGATATGTAACAAACTACGGAGGGCCACTCCGCAATCAGGACCAGATCAACAAAAAAAATAATTACCAACTCATCGCAACTATACTTGTTGATGTATGGTATCG
>JAJZPZ010000213.1 GCA_021847795.1 Nitrospirota bacterium | reverse complement strand
CTGTCTTTAAAGTTTTCGCCAAATGAAGATGCAATCCGCAAATCCGTACGCGCCCCTTTTGAAGAGGGGCCGGAAGTCCGTGATGGAAGACCGCAGAGGAGGAAAAAATGAAAAGGACAGCGATGAATCTGGCGATTGTCTCAACTGCTGCACTGGTCTTTGGCTGTTCGGGGAGCACTACGGCCCTTCATATGCAGGATTCAAAAGCACAAGACAGCACTATTGCGTTTCCTTCGGGAACACTTTTCGGGGGGGCATCGGAGGCGCAGGCAAATGCCCTGGCAAGGATTTCCGCAGACTCCCACAATATGCACATTCAGGAAATCGGGGAGATCAAGGACCTGAGCAGAAAATCACTGAACGGACAAAAGGAATTTCTCCGGAACCAGGAACTGCTCAATAAATCTGCACAGAGGCTGGAAGTATCGGTAAAACAGCTTGCGGAATCAATAGAACGGACTTCTCAAAAGAACCCCGAATTTGCAGAGCGCACCTTGCAGATGCTTGAACAACTTTCGAAAAACCAGGGCATGGGCGAAATAACGTTGTTCTTTCCTGCCGGGGCAAGCAGGATAGGCAGGAACTCCCTCGAATTTGTCAGGCTTGTCAATTTCGCCGATTACCTTACGCGGGAAAACAGGGGGAGAAAACTGCTGCTTATCTCAATCGGCAGCGCTTCAGCGACGGGCGATAAGAAATTTAACCGGAAACTTGCGAAAGACCGCGCCGAGTTTCCGCTGGACATTATCGGGAAATATCTCGTGAATACCCCGCACGAGATTTTCAAGGTCTACGGGACCGGAGATCTCTACAGCCCGGAAAATGCAAAGCCGAAGGAGCATCAGAGATACCAGTACGCCCGGCTGATAGCGGTCTATGAGACAGACCATGCGCTGGAACTGCCTGTAGAGCCGATGGAAGATTAGGCGAGGATACGACAACGATTTGAGCGCCGGGAGGGCACCCGCCCTCCCGTTCCCCGGGATTATCTTTTCCGTCTGCTGTGAGCTGCAATGGGGCGTCTTTTTTAAGCATGCCCTGTGCATGCGCGTTTCCTAGTCAAAGGGGGAGTGATATGGGAAGAGTGGACCGGATATCCTCCATTCCGGCAGTTGCCGCCTTATTGCTGATTGCATCCTGCGCGACAACAACACTGACCTCCGTGTGGAGAGACGATACCTATCGGGGTAATCAGTTCAGCCGGATCCTTATAATAGGGGCCGCTCAGGAACCCGGTGACAGGAAGCTGCTTGAGGACGAGTTTGCAAGGCGGCTGAAAGACCATGGCGCCGCTGCTGTCCCGAGCTATTCGCTTTTCTTCCCGGACCGCCTTGACTACGGAGCTATCAGCGCCAAGGTGAAGGAGCTGAACATTGATGCCATGCTGGTTACCAGGATGGTTGATAAAAGGGAAGTATCGGGTTATTATCCTGCAAGGGGCTCGTATTTTGCTCCCCCGGGATATCCCCGGAGCGTGAATGACGAATTCATACTGAGCTATCATGCGTTGCCGGGATTCACGACATATAAGGTGTTCAGCCTGGAAACCACCATTTATGATGTCCGATCGGACAAACTGGTCTGGTCGGGGTTGTCAGATACCGCTGTCCGGGATGACTTTGATCAGGAAATCAAGTCGTTCATCGGGGTCATCATGCGGAAGCTGGCCGAGGAACAGCTGATTTTCTAAGCAGTTTGCAGGACGTGAACTCCCCAACACCTGTCTTTATCCTTCCATGAATATCCATGCCCGGTGAACGGGAAAGCTGGGGACAACCCCCAGGTTTTCATGCACGCTGTGAGGCGATGAAAGGAACAGGGCAATGTCCGTGATTGCAAAAGAAGGCCTGAAGAAAGCCGCATATCAGTTCTGCAACTGAAACGCTTTTTCCGGGAACGGCGTGATGCCTCTGCAAAGAATGAGTGATGGCGCTTACTTTCTGTAGACATCATCGTGGCTGCCGATGTCGAGCAGAATAATCTCTTTCTCCGTTATCTTAAGAATAAGGGTAATCCGATAGCTGTAGGTGAGGGATACCGCAAATATTCCCTCCAGGTTTCCACCGAGGGGATGAAGATTAAGGTGAGATTGAAAAGGATTATCTTTCAGGTCGTCGATGATCTTTGCAAACCGGGGTCTGATGTCCGGGTGTTTCTCGATAAATTTCTTTGCACTCCGCAGGAAATGGCGGGTAGTGACAAGAGTGTACACGCTTATTCCTTGTCCTCTTCATCAATGGCTTTTAGAAGTTCATGGGCATTTTTGAATCTCTTGACCCTCCCTGCTTTGAGATCTTCAAGCGAGGCCCTGATGCGCGACTTATAAGCTTCCTCTTCGGCATTCAGGAGGTCCTCGTACCGCTCTTCAGAGAGAATGACATACTGGGGTCTGTTGTTTTTGATGACATGAACGGGACCTTCCTTTAATGCGCCATCTACCGCCGATATCCCCTTCCTTTTAATATCCTGGGCCGCTATTGTCTTCATAATAAGCACTCCTTTTAGTGCCAAAATAGGTACTCTAATAATACAAAAATAGCCGGCTAAAATCAAGGTCTCCGGATGAGAGGGGACAGCCCTAACCGGACCTGAAGTGCCGGGTTGTGGTGTCAGGCTTGATTTCGTGATTCTACAGGCCGACGAGAGAGTCCGGGGTCTGGGTTGCAAATGTGCATTCATGTCTATCGAAGTTTTCGTTTGAAACTCTCAAGGCAGGCTGTCACCTCATGCATGCTTGTTTCTGTGAGAAATACTTATAGAGCCACTGCGTAAAGCATGGTAGATGACAGGGGCCGGAAACGTAAAAGGGGCTGCTCCAGTTATGAAAGCAGCCCCTTTTGTGTTTTCCGTGCAAATGATAAATTCTTGTCTAAAGCGCAGATTCAGCTGATACTGCGTTTAATTCCAGTCGAGCAGTCTCTTCTCCCCGGTAAGATTCCGGATATCCGTAACATCCTGCACCGCTTCCAGGGTGCCCTTGTAATTCCCCTCGGAATCCCGCACTGAGAAGTAACGAATGTAAATGAACCGGTCATTCATCTGTATCCAGAAATCCGCGACATCTTTTTTCCCTGCCCTGAACTCATCGAGAATTTTTTGCACCATGTGGAGGCTCTTGGGAGGATGGCAGTTCTGCACCTTTCTTCCTATGACTCCGGGGCTCCGGGGGAATATCCTCTCCCTGGTCTGGGAGTAATATTCGACTTCGTCATGCTCATTGACAAAGGAGAGTTCTATCGGCAGATGGGTCAGTACCAGGTTGACCTGTTCAGGCGTCAGGCGCCCGGTTTTGAGGTTAAGGCCCTCACCCGAGGCCCGTGCTACATCCCTGAGAGAAACAGTCTCTGCCCCGGGCATCCACCCCTTTTCCGGCCTGATCCACGCATACCCGATTTCCTCTTCCCCTTTCCCGGCTTTAAGCCAATCGGCCTCAGAGAGCATTTCCATAGCCATGGGGAACAGGATGTGCTCTTCTTTGTAAATCATGTCGTTTACCGCTTTCAGCAAATCCTGTATTGTTGTCAGGGCTTCGGGTACTCGTGTCTCTGCAACCTGCCTTTTTGCATTTTTCAGCATCGTGCGGACATCGTCATGAATGGCCCACATGACCTCAGAGGGGCCTGTGATACCGTGCGTTTCGAGAACGGGGAAAAGCTGGTTCTCCTTGCGCAGGTAGTGGAGGTTGATGGACGCAAGGTCTTCCAGAAGTCCTTCGAGTTCTTTTTGGTATTGTATAAAGAGTTCCGTATCGCGGGAATCGCAGATCTTGTTGAGTATCAGAGCTGCCTTATTCAGGATTTCCTCTGCAGCCCGGTTTTCTTTCATAAAGGTATGGACAGGATGTCCGGGAGGAGGGGTCGGCGCCGCTTTCTTCTCCAGGGATTCCTTGAATACCGCGACATGCACGTCGCAGAGGCGTTTGATTTCACTTTCAGGCATTCCCTCTTCAATCAGTTTCTGCTCCATCTTTGCTATTTCCGAGGGGTCGATGTCCTTGATGAGATCATGGAACCTTTTTTTCAGGATTGTTATATCCACACCTTTATGGAGGTCTCTTATGATGCCTTTCAACACCTCATGCCTCCCGGGGCCTGCCGACATTTCGGGGCCTTCCGTGCTGATCACGACCTCCTCGCCGGTTTCTGTCCTTATCTTCCCGGCAATCCCGGAGAGCAACTGGTCAAGATCGATTCCGCCCATAGCGGATACCTGGCTTAATGTGGCAACCTTGCCTACGGTTTTCCTCATCAGCGTGCTCTGCAGGAGCTTGAACTGGGGCGCACGGGCCACGAGAAAATCCGTGAGAAAGGGATATTTTTTCAGCAAGTCATCTATCTTTGTCCTTGCACTCAGTTCCATGGCAGACCTCCTTAAATAACGGCAAATTCGAAATTCTAATTTCTAAATCCTAAACAAATTCGAATGACCGAAATCCCAAACAGCTTGGAGCATTTGAATTTTGAATTTAAATCATTGCTGTCCAAAATATTCTGAAAAGCTTCATTCAAGAGAAATAACTTATTGGAAGCTCAGGCTTTTGCACATGTTTTGCTACCGCTCTGAAATCAGGTTCCATATGCTGTCCAAAAAGCGCCGGACATGGTCATACCGGCGAAAGCCGGTATCCAGTGAC
>JAJZPZ010000035.1 GCA_021847795.1 Nitrospirota bacterium | reverse complement strand
AGCGCATTACAGTCTCGGGGTGGCTTATGGAAAGCTCCACAGGTACTCGGAGGCGATCGAGGCGTTCAGGTACGCCATCTCGATCAAGCCCGATTACGCCGAAGCCTATAACAACCTGGGGGTCACCTATCTGAAATCAGGCATGTACAAGCTCGCCCTGGAAGCCTTTGACCAGGCCATAGCGATCAAGCCCAATTACGCCAAGGCCCTTTTGAACCTCGGCGTTGCCCATTTGGCCGTGGGGCAGAAAAACAAGGCTTCTGAGAACATCAATTATCTGAAAAGCCTGGTTATCAATACGCAGAGTGACAGCTCAATGCCCTATTTAAAGAGAACGCCTTATTACGAATAACAGGACCGGCCACCGGCCGGCAGGGGAAGCATTCCGATAAGAAAGGGGCATCTTTTATGGTTTTATCGTGGCCGGGGTGTCGGAACCCTGCGCTTCATTCTCTCTCGCTATTTTATCGAGAATTCCGTTTATGAAGGACGCGGATTCGGCAGTTGAGTATTTCTTGGCAATTTCGAGCGCCTCGTTTATGGTTACGGCATTGGGAATGTCTTTCCTGAATAACAACTCGTAGGTAGCGGCGCGCAGGATGTTCCGGTCTATTGCCGCCATCCGTGAGAGGGTCCATTTTTCCGCTATTTTTTCGATTATAGAATCTATTTTTTCGAAATTTTCTATTGTCCCCGCAATGAGTTCTTCTGTAAAGGCCCTGACTTTAGTATCATCTTCGCCGGTTTCCTCCCAGAAATTCTGAAGGGCTCCGGACAGTCCAGCCACAGGGGAAGGGGATTTCTTGAAGAAATCCATAAAGTCGAGTTTATAGAGGAATTGTAAAACATACTCCCGGGCTTTTCTGCGTTTCACCTGAAATCCTTTTAGATAGTGGTTCGGAACTGAACTTCTCTATTCAGCCTGCGTTATAATCTCTTGACGACCTGAGCCATTTCAATAGCCGTTATTGCGGCATCCCAGCCCTTGTTGCCGGACTTGGTCCCCGCGCGTTCAACCGCCTGTTCGATCGTGTCTGATGTGATGACCCCAAAAGCTATCGGAACTCCTGTATCAAGAGAAGCGGCAGCTATGCCTTTTGACACCTCCGACGCAACGTAGTCAAAATGCGGCGTCGCGCCCCGTATCACGGTGCCGAGGCATATGAGCGCATTGTAGGTCCCCTTTGATGCCATCCTCTTTGCAATAACGGGGATCTCGAAGGCGCCGGGCACTTTCACCACTTCGATGTCGTCTTCTTTTGCCCCGTGCCTGACAAGGGCATCTATTGATCCTTCGAGAAGCCGTGATGTTATAAAGTCATTGAACCTGCTGACCACGATACCGAACTTAAATCCCTTTGCCTGAAGTTCTCCTTCTATGATTTTCATGATTCCCCTCCGTTATAGCATTGCGATTTACCGTACAAAAACATTTAATTATAAACGCCATAGCATAATAAACGCAATAAAGGGATTAACGGTAACGGCAAAAATTGTCCCTGGTGTTGATTGCAATTTGCCTATCCGGATACATCCTTTCGATGCCGCACGCGGAAAATGTACCCTTCTCCCTTTTTTCTAAAATGTCATGAGCGTTCCTTCTTAAGAGCAGCAGCATACTCCCGATTAATACAAACTCCCCGAGTGTGAAGAGCCCCCGGAATTAAATCCTTATACGCGCTGGGTGATGTGGTGTGGATATTTCGGGACAACTACCCTTGCTATTCACGGCTACTCGTACGGATTAAGGTTGCCAATGAAATATGGTGGTTGTCCCTATGTTTCCCACGATGGATAACCTTGCCTTTGGCTAA
The DNA here is from genome assembly GCA_021847795.1 of Nitrospirota bacterium. Lineage (GTDB taxonomy): Bacteria > Nitrospirota > Thermodesulfovibrionia > Thermodesulfovibrionales > Dissulfurispiraceae > JAMCVZ01. The sequence goes on along the minus strand of JAJZPZ010000035.1, from coordinate 24,063 downwards.
CGGTTGGCGCTATCAGCCTCCGTAGCGGACTTTCCCCGCCGAGCGTGCGCCCGTGCCGGGCGCACAAAGAAAGGGCCATCCCTCCCTGGGATAGCCCTGTTTTCACTTTATGTGCAAATCAACGTGTACTTCGTGCTACTTCTTCTCTCCCTGTACCAGCTTCCGGATTTCATCGACAACCTCGGGATTTGCCAGGGTCATTACGTCTCCTACGTCCTGTTTATTGTTGGAGATTGCTGCCAGCACCCGGCGCATGATTTTTCCGGAGCGTGTTTTCGGCATGTCTGAGACGATCCAGACCTTTCTCGGCTTTGCAATAGGTCCGATTTCCGTAGAGAGTGCCTTGGAAATAGCGGCAGCCAATTCATCGCTGGGCCTGATACCGGGCTTTAAAGAAACGTACAGGTCCGGCACCTTCCCCTTGATTTCATCCGCTACCGGAACGACCGCTGATTCCGCCACCTCGGGAACAACGAGCGCGGCGGATTCAAGCTCTTTTGTGCCCAGCCGGTGGCCGGAAACATTGATTACATCATCGATCCTGCCCAGGATACGATAATATCCGTCGGCAGCCTGTACTGCGGCATCACCGGTAAGATAGGGCCAGTCGCGCCAATCCTTGCTGTTTTTGTCCTTGCAGTACCGCGCGAAATAGGTGCTGACAAACCGGTCCCGGTCCCCCCATATAGTCTGGAACTGGCCCGGCCACGGGTTCTGTATGCAGATATTCCCTGCCCTGCCGTCCCCGGCCTGGATTTCCTTTCCATCATCATCATAGATGATCGGATGGATACCGGGGACAGAGGGTCCTGCGCTGCCCGGCTTCATCGGCTTCAGTGCGGGCAGCGTGCTGCACAGGAACCCTCCATTCTCTGTCTGCCACCAGGTGTCGACAATCGCAGCCTCACCTCTGCCGACTTCGTGATAGTACCACTTCCAGACCTCGGGCTCGATCGGCTCTCCCACGGTAGTCATATGTTTGAAGCTGTAGTTGTATTTCTTCGGTTCATCGGGGCCGACTTTCCTGAGGCCGCGGATTGCGGTAGGCGCGGTATGGAAGATGTTGACGCCAAGGTCCTGCGCGATTCTCCAGGGCCTCCCGGCATCCGGATATGTCGGGAGGCCTTCATAGATGACCGTGGACGCGCAGAGCGCCAAGGGTCCGTACACAATGTACGAGTGGCCGGTGATCCAGCCGATGTCCGCCATGCACCAGTACACATCCTCGGGATGAATGTCCTGGATGTACTTTGATGTGCCTGTTACATAGGCAAGGTAACCGCCTGTGCTGTGCTGTGCGCCCTTGGGCTTCCCGGTTGTGCCGCTGGTGTACATAAGGAAAAGAGGCGCTTCAGCCGGCATGGGGACCGGGTCGATTCTCTTGCCGTAAAAATCCTTGAGCATGTCATTCACGATATAATCGCGGCCATTCACCATAGGTGTCGGGCTTGAGTATTTTCCGGGGCGCCTCTGCCATATCAGGACCGTGTCAACGTCCTGGCCCTCCTTTTTCGCCTCCCCGACCGCGATATCAGCCTTTTCCTTGTGGTCAAGGAGCTTGCCGCCGCGATAATAGGAATCCATGGTTATCAGGATATGGCTCCCCGAGTCTACGATCCTGTCAGCGCAGGCCTTGCCGCTGAACCCCCCGAACACCTCGGAGTGGATGACCCCCAGCCTGGCGCAGGCGAGCATTGTTACGGGAAGCTCTGCAACCATGGGCAGATGGAGTGTTACCCTGTCCCCTGCCTTCAGGCCCAGGCTTTGGAGGAGTGCGGCCATCTCGTTTACCCGCACATACAGTTCCTGATACGTGATGTGATCAACCCGCTCACTCTCAAGCTCAGGGACAAAATGGATTGCCGTCTTGTTTCTGTTCTTGGCGAGGTGCCTGTCAACACAGTTGTAGCTTGCATTGATCTTCCCTCCGACAAACCACTTGAAGCAGGGTGCGTCACTGGTATCGAGAATCGTGTGCCAGTATTCATACCAGTCAAGCAGGTCGGCATATTCTTTGAAACATTGCGGAAAGTTCTTCAGGCTGAAACGCTCATATACTCCGGGGTCCGTCATGTTAGCCTGGGCGATAAACTGCGGAGAGGGAGGATAATATCCTTCCTCCTGCCAGTGAACGGCAATCTGTGCTTCGGATGTCTCCACCACTTCCCTTGTCTCTGTCATTTCCCTTATCCCTGTTACTTTCACCCCATCCCTTTCCTTTTCCAGTGTCGCCATGACATTCTCCTTTCCTTATTTAGCTGGTTACGTGCTGCTTAGCTTTTATCCCTTCACATTATCCTGTCGCACAGGCCGGTGGCGCTTCCGCCTGCTGCCTGCAATTCAATGCTATGTTGTCTCGTATACGTTTTTCTGAAGTATCTCCGGCGCCGGTTTGGACCTATCCGTGATCCTGACGAGAAGAACTGCAAGGAGCAGCACGGCGCCTGAAAGGTAAAATGCGTAATCAAGGCTGCCCGTAAGGTCCTTGATAGTTCCGGCCAGTCTCGCCATGAAGAAACCGAAGCCCCAACCGAGAAACACGAGTCCGTAATTAAAGCCGAGATTTTTGGAACCATAGAAATCCGCGGTAAAGGCAGGCAGGAGCGCCAGACCGCCGCCGTACTGCCAATACGCGATCCCGATAGCCAGGAACAAAAGGAAAATACTCTTTGTCGCAATGATGGAAGGCAGCGCGAACAGGCATACAGCTGAAATGAGACAGTTGATGGTGTAAGCGTTTGACCTTCCGATCTTGTCCGAATAGGTCCCTGTGCCGACCCTTCCCAGGGCATTGATCAACCCGCCAAAGGAGACAATGATCCAGGCATTGGAAGCAAAAAACGGGACCCCCTTTGCGGTCTCGGACAATATCTTGGCGGCATTTGCGATAATCATAAGCCCCGATTGTGTTGAGCCTATGAATAATACGACCAGCGCGTAGAACTGCCAGGTCTTTGCCATTTCACCGGCCTTCCAGTCATGTGCAGTCATCTCGCATTTGTTTTTAGACGCTGCTTTCGCAGATTGCCCGGGGCATACATATCCGGCAGGTGGCCAGGAAAGGAGCTGCCCGGCAATAACAACAACTACTGCAAACAAAGCCCCCAAAGCGATAAAGCTCCCTGAAATGCCGAACCTGTCGATCAGGTTTTGCGCCAGGGGAGAGATATAGAGCGCCGCCCCTCCGTACCCGCCCACGACCAAGCCGGCAATGAGTCCGCGCTTATGCGGGCCGAACCATTTCAAAGCAGCCGGAGTGGGAGCGGCATATCCTATGCCCATGCCGATGCCGCCGAGAACCCCGAACCCGACGATAAGGCCTGTATAGCTCTTCATCAATCCGGCGATTATACAGCCTGCTGCGAGGAAGAGGCCCCCCATGGTAGCGCCCACTTTGGGGCCGAACTTATCCTGGATGCGCCCACCCGGGATCATGAACAGGGCGAATACCATTACGCAAAGGGAAAAAGGAGTGGCTGCCTGCGCATTGGTCAGAAATGTCCAGCCCTCGTTCATCCCCGTCATGACCTTGCCTGCCGACTTCTCATTGATCAGCGCCTTTGCCCAGACGCTCCAGGCATACAGGATTCCCAGGCAGAGGTTAACTGCAGTTCCTGCAAAGGTAACGACCCATGCTCTTGCGGGTACTTTAGAAATTTCAGCTGCCATCGCGCCCTCCTTTCAGGTTTCAGTTCTTTTGTACTTTTCCTAGGTAAAACTTACCTTCCACCAGACCGCTTCATGGAATCTTCCGGCTACTGCTCCCAAACCGGCATCGTCCAGAAACTGAAACGGCGGTACCCCTTTAAAAAAATTTACTATCTCTTCAAAAATCTTCACTTTTACAGCTCCTTACAAGAGGGTCTCCTGCAAATAAAATACCATGTGAGGATTTTTACGCAGGCAGCAAAAAATGCAGGATATTAATCGCAAGTTATTGATTTGAAGGTGTTAATAAAATTTGTTGCAAACAGCTCAAAAATGTAATAAAATGTATTTCCTGACTTTATTTTTTTATTACTTTTTGTTACAGCAGCTACAAAAAGTAACGTTACGGGGTGCCTCTTTGGCCTTGCTGCATTTCTCTCTGAGACAACGGGGTCAGACTTGATTATTGACATTTGGAGTAGGAGATGGCAATGATGATGCTCGGCGCGCTTATGGCGGACTGTTCCAACAAGTCCGTCAACCCGCTAAACGTGTTACGTCCGCGTTATCCAAAGAACCGAAGCACAGGAACTTGCTTGAGAAAGTGGTATATTCCTCTGTCTGCTATTGTCCGGGGCGTATAGAGCTCCGCATGAGAAAACGAAATGTGAAACACTATGGAAACCTGAGGATATCTCCTGCCTGTCACCGGCCTTTTGGCACAAGCCGGATCTGCAATTCACAACCCAAGGCTTTTGCCACTTTCTTCAGCATAGAAATAGAGGCCTTGCCATAATTCGGCGACTCCAGCCTCGATATGGCAGTAGATTTTGTCCCTATTTTCCGGGCAAGCGCTGCCTGTGTCATATGTGCCTTAACTCTTGCCTTGAGAACCTCCTCTGCAATCTGAAATTCTGTGCTCAAGGCATCATATTCCTTTTTGACTGCTGGCTCTCTCAGCCATTCTTCCTTTATTTTTTTAAAGTCCTTCAACTTAGCCATGGAGTTCCTCCTGCATTCTCTTTACCGCAATATCAATTTCATTTTTAGGCGTTTTCATGGTTTTCTTTGTAAACCCATGAAGCAGAATAATTCTTTGCCCCGAGGCAATGAAATAGAAAACCCTTGCGATTCCATCCTTCCCTCTTGCCCTGATCTCAAATAACTTCTTATGCCCCTCTATGTGCCTCACATATGGTTCTCGCACATGGAGAGGCCCATAGGTAGTCAGCATCTCGACAATTCTCAATATTTTGGCCTTGATATCCGCTGAGAGCGTTCCCATCCACTCTTCAAGGCGCTCGTCATACTGGACTGTCCACATAGGATAATATAACAAATTTGTTAATATATTGGAAGCCGGATGGATAGTTTTTTTCAGTTATTCATTCAGAAGGAATAAAAGGCTATGGCGTAATAGTACAACCCGCATTCCGAAGAATACTCAGCATGTCAAAAAACAAGACTCGTAGGTGCTGTCTTTCGCTAGGGGGGCCGGCCTGGTCCCAAACAGTTCTTGATGAAGTACGCATATTCAAAAGGGGCGGAGAAATCCGCCCCCTTCGTCCAGTATTTCTTTAGAGTCTTCCCTTCAGCAGATCATTGACCACAGAAGGATCGGCAAGGGTTGAGGTGTCTCCCAGGTTATCCACATCTCCGTGTGCGATCTTCCTGAGGATTCTTCTCATGATCTTGCCGCTTCGGGTCTTGGGCAGACCCGGTGCAAACTGCAGTTTGTCAGGGGAGGCAATCGGGCCGATTACCGTCCGGACATGCCCGACAAGGATCTTCTTCAGTTCATCCGTAGGCTGCTGTCCCTCTTTCAAAGTGACATATACATAAATGCCTTCTCCCTTGACTTCATGAGGGAAGCCGACCACGGCTGCTTCTGCAACCGCCTCATGGCTGACCAGCGCGGATTCGACCTCGGCGGTGCCTAGCCGGTGCCCGGAGATGTTGATAACGTCATCAATCCTCCCCATCAGCCAGTAGTCCCCGTCCGCATCGACGCGTGCGCCGTCCCCGGACAGGTACTTCCCGGGGAAGCGCGAAAAGTAGATTTCCTTGACGCGTTTATTTTCGGGGTCTCCGAAGGTGCCCCGTATCATTCCAGGCCAGGGCTTTTCAATGCAGAGATAGCCTCCCTCGTTGGCGCCTGCAGGAGAGCCGTCCTCTTTCAATATGCTCGGCACCACTCCGGGAAACGGCCGGTTTGCCGACCCCGGCTTCAGGGTCATTGCCCCGGGCAGCGGTGTGATCAGAATACCGCCTGTCTCTGTCTGCCACCAGGTGTCCACGATCGGCAGCTTCTCTTTACCTACATTGAGGTAATACCACATCCAGGCCTCCGGGTTTATAGGCTCCCCGACGCTTCCCAGCACCCTCAAAGAGGAGAGGTCCTGCTTTTTCACCCATTGTTCCCCCTCTCTCATCAATGCCCTGATTGCAGTTGGAGCGGTATAGAAGATGTTCACCTTGTGCTTGTCGCAGATGTCCCAGAACCTGCCGGGGTTAGGGTACGTTGGAATGCCCTCGAACATAAGGCTTGTGGCGCCGGCGCTCAGGGGGCCGTACACGATATAGCTATGGCCCGTAACCCAGCCTATATCCGCGGTGCAGAAGTGAATATCCTTTTCGTGGTAATCGAAGATCCATTTGAAGGTGAGATTGGTATACAGCATGTATCCGCCTGTGGTATGGAGCACTCCCTTCGGCTTTCCCGTGGACCCCGAGGTGTAGAGGATGAAGAGCGGGTCCTCGGCATCCATCTGCTCGGGCTCGCAGTAATTGGCAATATCTGCTGCGGCCATCTCCTCATGCCACCACAGGTCACGGTTGGGCTCCATATCTATGCCGTCTGTTCTTTTGACCACGATCACTTTCTCAACCGTCGGACATTCCTGGATGGCGGCGTCGCTGTTGGCCTTCAGCGGGACCTGTCTGCCCCCCCTGACTCCCCGGTCAGCGGTGACCACGAGCTTTGCCTTGCAATCCTGTATCCTGTCCCTCAGCGCCTGTGAACTGAATCCCCCGAAGACGATGCTGTGAATCGCCCCTATCCGCGCACACGCAAGCATGGAAATGGCAAGCTCGGGGATCATGGGCAGGTAGATCGTTACCCGGTCCCCTTTTTTAACCCCGTTTTTCTTCAAAACATTGGCAAACCGGTTCACTTCATAGTAGAGCTGCTGGTATGTATAGGTCTTGTAGCTGCCGTCGTCCGCCTCCCATATGATCGCTGCCTTGTTCCTTACCGGTGTATTGACGAAGCGGTCCAGGCAGTTGTATGAAGCATTGAGTTTTCCACCGCTGAACCATTTGATCTCGGGTTTCTCAAAACTATACTCAAGTACCTTGTCCCATTTCTTGAACCAGGTGAGCTGCTTTTCCGCCATCTCTCCCCAGAACCCTTCAGGATCTTCTATTGATCTTTTGTAGATCTTCTCATACTCCCCGATGCTCTTGATATGGGCTCCGCTGCTGAACTCCTTTGATGGTGGAAACGTCCTGTTCTCCTCCATGAGTACTGAAATGCTCTTCTCTCCCTCTGCCATTCCTTTCTGCCTCCTTTTCCAAGTTTTACGGGGCGGCCGGCTGAGCGCTTCCGGTGAAGCCGGGAACAGAAGCCGGATACCCTGATGATATGTACTATGTGAAAGCCCCGGTTTGCCGGAATCTTAAAACTATTGGTCCGGAGCGTGAGCAGGTGCTCCTGAATCACTGCTTCCGGACCAATCGCCTGATTGCTGTTTACAACGTGCAAGCTACATTATACTAATCTTCGGCTCCGATTCCAATATATTCCCTGAGTTTTTCACCGGCATACTTCGCCTCCGCCTCTTTTTCCGGGGCAACGAGCGACATTAGTATGCCGACCAGGAATGCTGCCGCCATGGAGAACAGGCCGGGGTTTTTGAGCGGGAATATCGCCTTGGGCATATTCGCTTTTGCCTCTTTCAATTGGGTGTCTGTCTGGGCCTTTTCAGCTGCTATCGACGCATCAACCTGCGCCGCAGCCATGCCGGAGGCCTTCAGCTTCTCAAGGTCCGCGATCTTCGCCTTTGACCCGTCTTCAATGGCCTTGACCTGTTTGGACACCGCTGCCGCTTCATCTTTATAAACAATATCGACCCATACGGTCGGGCTCAGGATAATAAGGACCGTAGCGGTGATAAGACCGGTATAGATGCTTGTTACCGCGCCTTTTGTGGTAAATTTCTTCCAGACGATCGACAGCAGCAGCGCCGGGAAATTGGCGCTTGCCGCAATGGCAAAGGTCAAGCCCACAAGAAAGGCAACGTTCTGTCCTTTAAAAAGGATTCCGAGAAAAATCGCGGCAATGCCGAGGCCGACGGTTGCCATCTTTGCCACTTTAACCTCTTCCTTTTCCGAAGCTTCTCCGCGCCTGACGACACCGACAAAGAGGTCATGGGAAAACGCCGATGCGCCTGCGAGGGTCAAACCCGAAACAACGGCAAGGATCGTGGCAAAGGCCACTGCCGAGAGGAATCCAAGGAACAGGTTTCCGCCGAGCGCCTCAGCAAGGAGGGGGCCTGCCATGTTGCCGCCCTTGTCAATGCCCATGATGACCTTCTGCCCGACGAGCACTGCTGCGCCAAAGCCGATGGTAACGGTAAGGATATAGAAGTATCCGATAAAGCCGGTTGCAACAAACACGGATTTCCTCGCTGCCCGTGCGTCGGGAACGGTGTAGAACCTCATAAGGATGTGCGGAAGGCCTGCAGTCCCGAACATCAGGGCAAGGCCCAACGAGAAGGCATCAACCGGACTGGACACGAGACCTCCGGGCTCCAGGAACTTGGAAGTGTAAAGTTTTTCCGCCTGGCCGAAGAGTTCCCCGTAACTGAACCCGAACTGTGCAAGGGTAAGGATAACGAGAATAGTGGCGCCGCCGAGGAGCAATACCGCCTTGATTATCTGGACCCATGTCGTTGCGATCATTCCCCCGAAGAGAACATAGGCAATCATCAGTGAGCCTGTAACCACAATGGCGAGTTCAAAGGGCAGGCCGAACATAAGTTTGATGAGGGTGCCTGCTCCGACCATTTGCGCGATCAGGTAGGTCAGGACCACCACCAGGGAACCCGAAGCTGCCGCTGCCCTGATGGGCCGCTGGTTCAGCCTGTAGGCAACAACATCGGCAAAGGTGTATTTCCCGAGGTTTCTCAAAGGCTCCGAAATAAGGAACATAACGATCGGCCATCCCACGAGCCAACCAACGGAATAGATAAGCCCGTCATATCCTTTTGTTGAAACCAGTCCTGCAATACCCAGGAACGACGCCGCGCTCATGTAGTCACCTGCAAGCGCAAGCCCGTTCTGGAACCCTGTGATGCTCCTGCCCGCAGCATAGAAATCCTTTGTCGTCCTCGTCCGTTTTGCCGCCCAGTACGTTATCCCCAGGGTGCTGAGAACGAACAGGACAAAAAACATTATTGCCACAGGGTTGGTCTGTCCTATGATTGTTTGGTGCATTGTTACCCTCCTATTCTCTCTTTGACTTTCTTAACAAGCACATCATACTTGTTGTTCGCCCACTGGATGTAGATCCCCGTAAATACCCATGAAAGGACGATTGTGCCGATGGCGATGGGAATCCCTATGGTCGTAGCCTTCCCCTCGCTCAGCTTTGAGGCGAGGAAAGGCTTGTTGAATGCGATAAGGGCAATAAACCCGAAATAAAGCACCAGTTCCAGTATGGTCAGGATCACCGATATGGTATTTTTCTGACTGGCTAACGCTTTGAACTCCGGGTCCTCAAGGATTTCCGTTGCTGATTTCTTGATAACGCTCATACTTAATCCCTCCTTCTTTTGTCCCGAAAACGCTGTCGGTTTTTTCTCATTCAATAATTCAGAAGCTCATTGCCTCTCCCGCGGACCTGAACCTATCACCTCCCTTGGATGGGTTGCCTACCCTTAATAAATCCCCTATGCTCCGGATGCCTGCGTCCTGGAGCAGGGGGAGAAACTTTTGAAAAAGCTGCGCTGTAATAAAGGCATCCATAAGCGCATTATGCGCGCCGTTTACAGGGATCCCGAAATAGTCCGCTATCCCGGGCAGGCTGCGCTCCCGTAAAGGAACGGCGAATGCCTTATGCGATGCCAATTTTTTTCTTAACCACTCATAGAGGGAAAATGTATCCAGGACCGGATTCCGAAGAGGGGATTTAAAAAGCCTCTTCATCTCCCTGTTGATGAAATTGAGGTCTATGTAAATACAATGCCCGACCACAATATCATCTCCGCAGAAGCCCAGGAATTCGGAAAGCGCGGCCCCGATGCCAGGCTTTTCCCTCACATCGGAGGGCGTAATCCCGTGGATCACCACGCTTTCGGCCCTGAACTCCGTCTCAGGGTTGACGAGCCGGTAAAAAGTTTTGCCGGGATATATCCTCCCGCCTGTCATCCTGAGGGCGCCTATGGAAACAATGGAATCTTTCTTTTCATGGAGTCCTGTGAGTTCGGTATCGACGACAACATACCGCGCGTCTTCCACGGGCCTGTCCTCTGCAGCCTGCAGCGCCTTTCCCCTCTTATGAAACTTCAGCGATTCGAACATGGCCTTACCAGATCAGCATCTTGTACCGCTCAATGATATAGTCCTGTATCCGCGATATAAGATGGAAGGCGTCCTTGATGGTCTTTTTCTCAAGGTTGCTCAGTTTGTTCGGGTTGATAAAGTTGTCTACCTCTCTGCCGGTTTCCACCTGCCCGAACTGGTGGTGTATCCGGAGGAGCGCAACAAATTCGAAGGCATGCTCAAGCTCATCGGCATATTCCTTCACGATGGTATGTTTGTCCTTTAAGGCCCCGATCCTCTCCAGGGTTGCAGTCTCTTTCACCCCGCGCTCCAGGGCGAAGAGCCTGACGATATCCACAAGGGGGGCAATGCCTTTTATCTTCAGGTTCAATTCATCCTTGTGCTCGCCGCTTTTTTCAACGACAAAGGACTTGAGAAAACCTATGGGGGGCGTGTTCTTCGTAATCATATTGGCCAGATAACCGAGGAAGACCTTCTGTCCTTCGAGCATGGAGGTAAGGGAATCCCGCAATTCCTCGGCAAGGGAGAAGTCGCCGTAGAGGGGCCTGAAGTCAAAGAAGATGAGGGAATTGAGCACAGCCTCGGGCATGGGGGTGGAAATCCACCCGGAGAAATACTTTTTCCAGACCTCAAGGGACTGGCGCCACCTGGGATTGCTCGCCATGTAGTCCGCCGGACAGGGAGGGAACCCGCACTGCAGGAGACTTTCCCGCGCAAATGCGGCAAAGTCCGCAAAATACCGCTTCACCTCATTTTCCACTGCTGCGGATTCCACATTGCCGTAAATGATCGCATTGTCCTGATCGGTCCTGAAGGTCTGCTCCTTGCGGCCCTCGCTTCCGAAGGTGATCCAGCAGTAGGGGACCGGAGCGCGCCCGAACTTCTTTTCCCCGATCTCCAGCACCTTCCTGACCAGCCGGTCGTTGAGCTCGGTGATGATCTTGGTGATATTGCTGGCCCTTGCGCCTTCTTTGAGCAGGAACCCGATGATGTTGTTGATCTTCTTTGATACGGGGACCAGCCCCTCTATGGAGTGCTGGCTTTCAATGTCCTTTGCAAAGGACAGCGGAGACCTCCCCTGGAGCATCATGAGGTCATGATTGGTTATGACTCCCCTCAGAGCGCCGTCCTTGATCACCAGCACATGGTGGATGTTGTATTTGAGCATCTTCAGCACAGCCTCAAAACAGTAGTCCCGCGCATCCACCCGGATCAGGGGCAGCGACATGATGCCCCTGACCGGCTCCTGCACGTCCCTGCCCCTTGAAACCACTTTGTCCCTGAGATCACGGTCGGTGACGATACCCGCAGGAAGCCCCTGCGCATCGATAATCACCAGAGAGCTTATCTTCTGCCCGGACATGATCCGGGCCGCTTCCTGTATGGTTGCACGGTCGCTTGCGGTTATGACCTTCGAGGTTGCGATCTCGCCGATCTGGGCGGTAAAGAGAATGTGATCGCTGCTGCCGTAAAACAGGCTCTTGTTGCGCATCTCGCGGCAGGTCTTGTCCATGTATTTGGTGAAATGGCTTTGCAGGAAGTACTCGGTAAAGGCCGGGTTGGTGTCGATGAGTTCAAAAACCTTCTCTTTGTCCAGGAGATAGCAGATCGTGTCATCAACGGCAACAATGGTGGTCTTCTGCTTGTCCCTGCCCATCAGGGACACCAGGCCGAAGGTCTCCCCTTCTCCCCGGTAATCTATGGCCACCTGCTCGCCGCTTCCGGACTCCAGTGAAATCCTTACCCCGCCCTTCCTGATGATCCTGAGGGCATCGCTTGCAGGCCCGTTTTGTCTCAGGATCACACGGTCCTTCGGGTAATACTCCAGCGATAAGCTGCCGGCTACTGACCCCAAACCGGCATCGTCCAGAAACTGAAACGGCGGTACCCCTTTTAAGAAATTTACTATCTCTTCCTGAAGCATAAAATTGTTAACACCTGGACAAGGTAAGTAGCAAATCAGGCGCCAATGCGGGAGAAGATAATAATAGCTTTATTATCAACCACTTCGGATGGAACGGCAACATTCCGGAAAAGGTGTGCGGTAACTGAAAGTAACAAACTGGCGGCATTGCTACATTAAGTAGCGCTGCTTAAAAATCCAACAAAACCATGGTTATAAGATGACTTTGTAATTTAAGCTCTATCCTGGGCCTCCCCGATCATCAATGCAGTCCGCCGGCGTATCTGTACTGTATCAGTACTGATGGGAATTGAAGATATTATCAAGCTCCAGCGCAGTATCAATAAATGCCCCCAGCACCTTCGGATCAAAATGCCCCGGCATTGTACGGCCATCGCCTTTTGTCATGATTTCGTATACCTCCCCGTGGTTGAGCGGGGGCTTATATGGCCGCTTGCTCCTCAAGGCGTCGTACTGGTCGATAAGCATCACAATCCTGCCTTCGATGGGAATGCTTTCCCCTTTCAGCCCATGGGGATATCCTGTGCCATCCCACCGTTCATGGTGGTTCAGGGCATATGTATTCTTTCCAAAAGCTCAATCCCTGTAACCAGGGGCATCCGGATGTCTGTTAATACGACATCAAAGCTGTTTTTTTGCAGGAGAGCCATTGCTGCTTCGGCACTGCTGCAGATAAAAGTTTCATAGCCGTGCTCGTTCAACAGTAAGGCAATGGTTTCCCTGACATCCAGATCGTCATCCACAACCAGAATCGCATTGCGCGCGCCGTCATTCATGTATCAGGCGCATCCCCTGTTTTTCCTATGAGATTGACTTTCCCGCTCCCTGGATTCCTGTTTGCGTCCTGCCACCTGTTTTTTGATACATGGAAGGTGGATGCAAAAAGTCGTGCCGCTGCCCGGCTTGCTGCGTACGTCTATATACCCGTTGTGCTGCTCGACTATTCCATGGGCGATTGCCAGACCAAGGCCTGCTCCTGCTCCCGCCTCTTTTGTCGTGTAAAAAGGCTCAAATATCCTTTCCCTTGTTTTTTTATTCATCCCTTTGCCGGTGTCGCTCACAGAGATGCAGCCATATATCCCGGGGGGCCTGTGCCCGTGCCCGTGCTTCTTCCCGTGTCCGGCATTCAGTTCCGTGCGCCCGGTGCTTATGGTAAGCACTCCTCCGTCCGGCATGGCATCTTTAGCGTTTGAAACGAGATTTACCAATACCTGCTCTATCTGCCCGGAGTCAGCCAGCACGCTTAAATTTTCATCGTTCAGCGCTGAAATAAATTCCGTGTCCTCGCCGAGGATGCTCACCAAGCGGTTTTCCATTTTTTTAATGATATCATTCAAGCCCACAGGTTTTGGATTGATGCTCTGTTTCCTGCTGAATGCAAGAAGCCCCCCTGCAAGTTGAGCAGCGCTTGCTGAGGCGTCAAGTATCTGTTCAGCGTAAAACCTCAGGGGATCATTCTCCCTCATTTTTCTCCTGAGGATATCCCCGAATCCTGTAATTGCCGTAAGAATATTGTTAAAGTCGCGGGCTATCCCGCCTGCAAGGGTCCTTACCGATTCCAGCCACTGCACGTACCTGACCTGGTCCTTACGTTTTCTGCTTTCCGTAATATCCATGGCGATTCCGGCCACCCCTGCTGGTTCTCCGCTCTTATTGTGAATGGGCGGCTGGATTGCCTCCATCCACACTGCCCGTCCTCGGCTGCTAGCACTCTTTTGCATCAGCAGCGAGCAGCCATATGCCGATAATATCCATCTTCGCAAAGTCCTTTGAATCAACGACCAGGTCGTCTCCCGCCAACCGGGTGTCCATAATGATGCGGGTGTTTTCGAAAAAGTTGTCAAAGGCGAATTCCATCTTCAAGGTCATTATCTCCTCCCTTGCATCGCGATATTTCAGAAAGCCTTCCTGTTCCTCAGAAGCGCTGCGCCTCATGCCGTGGACCGCCCCTTTCAGACTTCGGGTAAGTAGCCGACCCTCAGGCATCCCCAGTGGCGGCCGCCTATTGCAAGGGGATGCGCAATATCATTGACCAGTTCTCCCCCTGCCTGAATCGGCCGCCTGAATGCCTGGCCTATGATGGCCGTACTCCGGGCGCCCTTCAGCGAGACCTCATCCTCCATCCTGACCCCGGCCCTGGCCGGTATGATATGCGTAGGCATATAGCCGTTTCTGTCCATCACAACAACGTAGATGATGCGCTTATCGGCCTGGGCCCACTGTTTCAGCAGCGGCAGCACTTCATTCCCGAAGTAAGAGCTGAAGCGGGCCGTAAGTTTGCCCTCCGCCCCGTTATGGTAATTTTCGTCGAACAGTGCCTCCTGGGAAATTCTGCCTGCGCCCAGCGCCTTCTCAAGATTTGTTTTCAGATGGGCGGAAGAAGACAGGAGCAGGTTCTCCATGTCCTCATCCACCCTGTCCTTTATTACTCCGCACAACTGCCCGTAGAGTGAAAGGGCATGGGAGGCCACGGCATCTCCTGACCTGGAAATATTCAGCGCAAGCTCCCTGGTATCCCTGGCATAGTTTGAGACCTGCTCCGTGTTGGACAGGACATCCCCCGACACTTTCGACTGTTCTTCCACTGCCACGGCAATCTGCCTGATCGTATCTCCCGTCTGACGGATGCTGCTTACAATCACCTCGAGGGATTTATCCACGCTCTGCGCCTTGCTGATGCCTTCATGCACCCTTTTCAGGGTTTTGTCCATCGTGTCCATGGAGTTGTCGGTTTTGTCCTTGATGTCTTTTATCATAGACGCGATCTCCTGCGTTGCCTGCCCTGTTTTGTCGGCAAGCTTCCTGACCTCGTCGGCTACAACTGCAAACCCCCTGCCGTGCTCTCCCGCCCTGGCTGCCTCGATCGCTGCATTCAGCGCCAGGAGGTTTGTCTGGTCCGCAATGTCATTTATCACGGAAATGATGCCGTGTATATGTTCAGTGGCTTCCGAGAGGGCCTTGTTTGTCTCTGCCCAATGCGAGACATCTTCGGAGAGGAACACGATATTCTGCACGTTTTCCTTTATATCAACCCCGGCCCTGCCTGCGTTTTCTATCATAGCAGCGCTGGCTTCAGCCACGTTGCTTGCGTTGCGGGCGATCTCATTTATTGTAGAGCTCATTTCGTTCATTGCCGTGGCAACCTGGGTTGACTGGAAGGCCGTCTTTTCCGCCATATCGAGCATCTTTGCAGAACCGTCCCTTATCGAATCAGAGATGGTTGTCAACTTGAATCCCATGGAGGCGACACTTTTGAAGACCTCCCGTACCCGGGTAAAAATAGTGTTGATGGAATCCGCTGTCTGCTTTCTCATCTTGCCGGCCCTTCCCCCGAAAACAAAGGCCCTCGTGAGCACAAGCCTTCCCGATATGGTATCGGCAAGGTACTCATTCAAGTTCTTGCTGAATTTGTCTGCAAAATATCTCAGCAGCGGATATCCCCCGGTGCTGACGGAAGCAACAAGAGCAATGATAAGGAAATCAGTTGTTGTCGGCACTTTTTTACCTCCCTCTTTTTGTGAAATTGCCGGGTTGTTTCCCGTCTCTTCCGGGCAGGCCGGATGCAGGATGGCTTTTTCTCATCAACCCGGGCATTGTGGTTTACTGAAGAGAACGCAAAACAGATGCCAGAACAGATTCAACTGATATTCAAGGAATATCTTTCTGAGGGAGGAAAGGAAAAGGACATCCTTTCCATACAAACAGGCAAAATGCTAGAGCAAAATGCTATATTGCTTGATCTTTCTCCGAAGTGTTGTATAGTCTATTTTCAGCAACAAGGCGGCCTTTGCCTTATTGCCTTTTGTTACCGTAAGCGCGCGCTGTATCGCCATTTTCTCCAGGTCTGCCAGGCACAGCGGAAACTCTTCCGGGCAGCTTTTATTTTCCAGGAGGTCTCCTTTTATGGAAAATTCTATGTGCTCCGGCCTGACCATGTCTCCATCTGAAATAAGGACCGCCCTTCTTATCACATTTTTCAGCTCCCTTACATTCCCCGGCCATGCGTAGTTTTTTAAAAGTCCGGCGGCATCATCGTCAATTCCACGCACATTTTTGTTCAGCTCTTCGACAGCCTCGCTGAAAAACTTCCGGGCAAGGAACAGGATGTCCTCCACCCTCTCCCTGAGGGGCGGCACGGTGATTATGAATTCACTGAGGCGGTAAAATAAATCTTCCCTGAATTTGTGCTCCCTGACCGCCTGCTTAATGTCCGTATTGGTTGCGCTGATTATCCTGGTATCGATTAATACGGGCTCTGAACTGCCGAGCGGGTACATTCTCTTCTCCTCAACAGCCCTGAGGAGCTTGCCCTGCATATAGGGAGACATGTTCTGCAGTTCGTCTATGAGAAGCGTGCCCCCGGCGGCGCTTACGAAAAACCCTCTTTTATTTTTATCCGCCCCGGTAAAGGCCCCTTTTTCGTATCCGAAAAGTTCGCTCTCTGCAAGGGTCTCCGGGATGGACCCCATATCCACAGTCACAAACGGACCGTTTGCCCTCTTGCCCAGGTTGTGTATGGCGCGGGCCATGAAGGATTTCCCTGTCCCTGTCTCCCCCTGGATGATCAGGGAGAAATCGCTCTGGGAGACCTGGGTTAACTGTTTGATAACCAGCCGCATGGCCTGGCTTTTCCCCAGCATCCACTCCAGGGAAGTATCCACTGCATTGTGCAGGTCTTTCAGCTTTCTTTCAAGCTCGTACTTCTCGACCGCCCGCTTCAGCGCCAGGGAGAGCCGCCCGAAATCCGGGGGTTTGGAAAGGAAGTCATAGGCCCCGAGTTTGACCGCCTCCACGGCGCCGGGAATATCGCCGTACGCCGTTATTATGATGACAGGCACGTCCGGATCTATCTTCTTTAATTCCCGCAGGATGTCTATGCCGTTCATTCCCGGCATCTTGTAGTCAAGGAGAACGGTATCGGGCCGTTCTTTACGGAAGACCTCCAGCGCCTCTTCGCCGTTTGAGGCCTCAAGTGTCGAAAAGCCGTCCAGCTTCAGGTTCTCGCTGAAGGCAAGCCTTACCCTTTTTTCGTCATCTACAATCAGTATTTTGTTCATCGTATCACGGTTCCGGGATATGCCCCGGTCTGCGCTTATTCACCTGCAGATGCGTGCCGCCGGAATTCTCTCTCAGAGTATTGCCGCGCTATCTCGCAATCCCCCAGCGCTTCCTCTTCTCCCATAAGGATTTTCGTGTAATGCCCAGCATGTCCGCCAGTTGCTGTTCGGTGTAGCCGCTCTGGTATTTCAGGATGAACGCTTTTGTGTAGTCTTCAATGGAGAGCTTTTTATCGAACATCTCGCGCAGGAATGATTCTTCTTTTTGTATGCATTCGGGTAAGTGCTCTCGCGTTATGGTGTCGTCATCCGCTATCAGGATAGCCCGCTCAATGATGTTCTGGAGTTCCCTGATATTTCCCGGCCACTGGTACTGGACCAGGAGTTCCAATGCCTCGTTGTCGATATCCCTTACCGCCTTCCCCAGCTCATGGGAATATTTCTGGATAAAATGTCTTACCAGGAGTTCCACATCTTCTCTTCTTTCCCTCAGGGAAGGGAGCTTCAGCGCAATGATATTTATCCGGTAATAGAGGTCTTCCCTGAACCGCCCTTCTTTCACAGCGGTCTCGATGTCCCTGTTCGTAGCTGCGATGAACCGGATATCGATGTTGATGCTCTGGGTGCCCCCGACAGGCCTTATCTGGTGGTCCTCCAGCACTCTGAGCAGCTTTGACTGGAGGTTCATGCTCAGATCTCCGATCTCATCAAGAAATAATGTTCCCCCGCTTGCCTCTTCGAAAAGTCCTTTCTTCGAGGTTACGGCCCCGGTGAACGCGCCCTTTACATGCCCGAAGAGCTCCGATTCGAGCAGGTTCTCGGGGATGGCGCTGCAGTTTATGGGAACAAAGGGTTTTGCCACCCTGCTGCTGTTGAAATGTATGGCCCGCGCAACGAGTTCTTTCCCGGTCCCCGTCTCCCCGAGGATGAGCAGGTTGCTCCGTGCGTCGGCGATTTTTTTCACTTCGTGTATTATCTTCCGTATCGCAGAGCTGGTTCCGATGATCCTGCTGAAATCGTATTGTTTTTCGATCTGCTTTTTCAGCAGGAGATTTTCCCTTTGCAGCGCCCGGTGATGCAGCGCGTTCCTGACGATCTGCTTGATCTCTTCGTGGATAACGGGCTTTACTACGTAATCGTAAGCGCCTGCCCTGAGGGCCTCGACAGCGGTTTCAAGGGACGCGTATGCCGTTGTGATGATCAGCGCCTGATCAGGCAAGGCCTCTTTTACCCGTTTCAGGAATTCTATTCCGTCCATCCCTGGAAGAATGATATCGGTGATGATAAGGTCATAAAACCCGTTCTCAAAAACTTCGAGGGCCGCTTCGGCGCTGCCGGCAGTATCTACTTCGTAGCCCTCTCTCGAAAATACCCGTTTCAGGGATTCCGAGAGCACCTCCTCGTCTTCAACAATAAGCAATCGTTCAGCCATTATTTTTCCACCGGAAGCTTGATGATAAACCTCGTGCCTTCTCCCTTATTGCTGACAACCGTAATAGTACCGCTATGTTCCCTGATTATACCATAGCAGATGCTCAGGCCTAAGCCGGTGCCTTTGCCCAGCGGCTTTGTTGTGAAGAAAGGATCAAAAATCCGGTCCATTACCGATTCATCTATTCCGGTCCCCGTATCCCGGAAGACCATTTCCAGGACAGGGCCCTCGGTCTTCATCGAAACAGCAAGGGTGCCGCCCTGGGGCATGGCATCAAGGGCATTGAGCAGGAGGTTAAGAAAGACCTGCTGGATCTGGTCGGGATTGATGCAGAGCTGCGGAATGTCCCCTATCTCCAGGACAAGCCTGATGCTCTTGAATCTCTTGTCATACCTCACCAGGTTGACGGTGCGCTCCAGGATTTCCGGCACATTGCACACCTTCTTTTCCGCGGAAGATATTCTTGCAAAGTCCCCGAGGCTGCGGACGATCTTGGCAATCCTCTCGATATTGCTGTTGATCGTTTTCAGAGAGTCCCCGGTAAACTCCCTGTTTACAGTGGACTCCATGTCCAGGGTCCTGATTTCCTGCACAAGGGAAGAGATGGATGCAAGGGGATTTCCGATCTCGTGGGATATCCCTGCAGTCAGTTTGCCGATACTCGCAAGCTTCGAGGCCTGCAGCAGCTGTTCTTCCATTTTTTTCTTTTCCGTTATGTCCTCAAGGATGACCACATAGCCCCCGGACGGATCTTTAAAAGGGCTGATATTTATCTTGAAAGCCTGGTGTGCAGACGTCTGGGAAACGACTTCGCGCTGCTCGTTCTGCATGAGCATGCCTCCCGGTATCCAGGGGAGGAGAAGGATTATGGACCTGTTGAATGCCTCCGGTCTTTTTATGCCGGTGATGGCTTCCATTCCCCTGTTCCAGTATTTGATCCTGAGCAGGGAATCGACCGTGGCAATGCCGATAGGCGCGCTCTCGATAATATTTTCGCTGAATTCCTTCAGGTAGGACAGCTCCCTGTTGGCAAGGGCAAGCTCATGACGGGAAAGACGCAGGCTCTCGGTAATATTCTTGAGGGACTCGGAAAGCTCGCCCCTTTCTTTCGCGGTCAATACAAGCTTGTTTTCGAAAATGATCGCAGCCATGGAAGTCCCTACCGCGCCTGCAAGTATTGTCTCTGCCTCGTTCCTCAGTTCGAAAAGCCCTCTCGGCGTAAGCTCGTCCCAGCTTTTACGCTTTTTCCTGAGAAACCCCCTGATTGCCTCCTGCGATTCCGTTTTGCCCAGGTACTGGGTAAGGATATCTTCGATGTTGCTTAGCGTATACGATCCGGCGTGCTCGATCTCCTTAACTCCCTCATAGGATTCGACAAATACAAGAGACTGAATTTCCTCATCTTTTGACGGCCCCTTGAACACAGCTACCCCCACATAGAGCACCACATTGAAGAACATGCTCCAGAAGAGCGAATTCCCCCATTTCCCGAGGCTCCCGATCCCAAAGAGCTTGCTCGGGTTGAACATATCGGAGCCGGTCATAAGAGCGATAGTGCCGATATCCTTTACAATCCCGGCCTTGATCAGGGCCGGCAGGATCAGGGTGTACAGCCATATGCTGAAGCCGGCGATAAGACCTGCCATGGCCCCTGCCTTGGTGCCTTTCTTCCAATAGAGGCCCAGAAAAAATGCAGGCGCAAAGAGGCTGACGGCCTCAAAGGATTTCAGGCCCATATCGACAAGACTGTAGAATTCACCGATGGAAACGGCGAAGAGATATCCCAGGAACACGATCCCGAGTATGACGACCCTCTTGATATTCAGGATGATGGACGGGAATTCGGGATGCTCATGGAAATTTACCAGGGAGGGCATGATGATGCTGTTCATCACCATAGTGCTCAGGGCCAGGGCCTCGACAATCACCATGCCCGTTGCTGCAGAAAAGCCTCCTATGAAGGCAAACAGGGCAAGATACTTGGCCCCGTGGTTCAGGGGAAGCGTAAGGACAAAATAGTCCGCTGCCCCGCCCCCGCCTTCTGTAAGGAGCCCGCCGAAGGCTATGGGAATGACAAAAATATTGATCAGGAAGAGATAAAGCGGAAAGAGCCATGCGGCCTTTGTTATATGGGCCTCATCGTAATTCTCTACAACCGCCATCTGGAATTGCCTCGGCAGAAACATTATGGCCATCATGGAAAGAAAGAGGAGGGCGAACCATTCGGAATAATCAGCCCCTGTCCCGGCCCCGAGGAAAAGAAGCACCGAGTGTTCCGTGTCCCTGATCCTGCTGAAAATATCCCCGAACCCTTTGAACATGCCGAAGGTGACGAAAATTCCGACCAGGACAAAGGCAACCAGCTTGACAATGGACTCAAAGGCAATTGCAAAGACAAGTCCTCCGTGGCGTTCTGAAGAATCAAGGCGCCGTGCGCCGAACATGATCGCAAAGACCCCGAGAATAAAGGTAATGAAAAGCCCTGCAGCCGGTCCCCAGAAGATCGCGTGCAGGGTCTGCTGCTGCACCGCGGCGGATCCTGTGATAGGTTCACCCGAGATGATGGCAAAGGTGCTGATGATCGCCTTGATCTGCAGTCCGAGGTAGGGGGTGATGCCGGCCACAGCCACGATGGTTACCATAGCGGAAAGCGCGAGGGACTTGCCGTACCTCGAGCCGATAAAGTCGGAAATTGTGGTTATCCTGTTCGCCTTGACGATTCTGACGACTTTTTTCAGAACAACCATCCAGAGCGCGGCCATCAGGGTCGGGCCCATATAGGTGGTCAGGAAAGAGAGGCCTGAAGTGGCCGCCTTGCCGACGCTTCCGTAAAAGGTCCAGGACGTACAGTAGACAGCGAGGGAAAGCGAATAGATGTAGGGGTTGTTGACTATGCTCTTGCCCGACTTTTCCTTTTTCTCCGCATAGTACGCGACGGCGAAAAGGACCAGCAGGTAACAGAGCACGATGAGGAACAGGTTGTAGGGCGCGAACATAACAGCTAAGTAAGAAGTGAGAAGTAAGAAGTGAGAAGTGAAAAGGAAGAAATTCCCGGATTTTTCTTTTTCATCCTTTTACCTCTTATTTCTCACTTCTCACTTCCCATATTTATACGATGCAACCGCCACAAGGGCAATCAGGAGAAGCCAGAACACAAAGAGGTAAGCGACAATATTCACATAGAATATTTCGAGCAAGGGCCAGTTAAGGCCCAGGAGCCCGAGGATAAAGATGAATACCCACAGTTCGGCATTCCTCAATCCTCGACCACCCTCCCGACGCTCACAATCTTGTCCTCAGGATCGATGTCCATGAGCTTGACTCCCTGGGTGTTCCTTCCCAGCACCGAAATGTTTTTCGCCACGGTCCTGATCAATTTGCCGCCGTTTGTTATCAGGACCACTTCATCCTCGTCCTTTACCTGCAGGAGGCCAACGGCATTCCCGCCGCGCTCAACGACCTTTATCGAGATGACTCCCTTGCCGCCGCGCCCGTGAACAGGATACTCCTCGCTCCTTGTCCTTTTTCCAAGGCCTTTTTCCGTAACAGTCAGAAGGGTTGTGCCTTCCTCGATCACGTTGGCGGAAACAACTTCATCCTTTTTCCCGAGCCTGATGCCGATGACACCCCGTGCCGTTCTTCCGACAGACCTGACGTCCTCCTCATTGAAACGCGCTGCAAGTCCTCTCCTGGTGCCGATGATGATATCGTTATTCCCGGTGGTCCTCTTCACGGCGATCAGCTCATCCCCCTCATCGAGGGTCACTGCAATGATTCCTTTGGACCTCGGGTTGCTGTACTCTTCAAGCTTTGTCTTTTTGACAATGCCTGCCTTTGTAAACATGACGAGATACCCTTCTTTAAAGTCCTTCACATTCAGGGCAGTGGTTATCCTCTCTCCCTCGGAAAGGGAAAGGACATTTACCAGGGCCTTGCCCTTTGCCGCACGCCCGGCTTCGGGTATCTGGTAGATCTTGAGCCAGTAGAGCCTTCCCATGTTGCTGAAGAAGAGCATATAGTCGTGGGTGGAGCCGATAAAGAGCTGCTCCACATAATCCTCTTCCCGTGTTTCCATTCCGGTGAGGCCCTTGCCCCCGCGGCGCTGGCTCCTGTAAATGGAAAGTGGGTTTCTCTTGATATAGCCGTTATGGGAAACCGTTATCACCATCTCCTCTTCGGTTATAAGGTCCTCCAGGGTCAGGTCTGCAGTCCCGGCGGCAATCTCCGTTCTTCTTTCATCCGCATACTTGCTCTTTACCTCCTGGAGCTCTTCCTTGATGATCCTGGAAACAAGGGCCTCGCTTCCGAGGATCGCTTTCAGGCGCTCTATTTCCTTCATGGTTTCCGTGTAGTCAGTGATGATCTTGTCTCTTTCAAGCCCGGTCAGTCTCTGGAGTCTCATATCCAGGATCGCCTGCGCCTGTATCATGGACAAGGCGTAATTCGCGATGAGCCCGGTCTTTGCCTCGTCAGGGCTCTTCGCGCTCCTGATAAGCCTTATGATCTCGTCGAGGTGGTCGAGGGCGATCTTCAAGCCTTCCAGGATATGGGCCTTTTCCTCGGCCTTCCTCAGTTCGAACCTGGTCCTGCGCAGGATCACGTCGCGCCTGTGCTGCAGGAAGTATTTGAGCATCCTCTTGAGATTCAGGATATGCGGCTGGCCTCCCACAAGGGCGAGCATGATGATGCCGAAGGTGGTTTCCATCTGGGTGTGCTTGTAAAGGTTGTTCAGTATTACCTGGCCCATTTCTCCGCGCTTCACCTCAAGGACTATCCTGATGCCGTCCCTGTCGGATTCGTCCCTGATGTCCGATACGCCTTCAATGCGCTTCTCGCGCACCAACTCCGCCATCTTTTCGATGAGCCTTGCCTTATTGACCTGGTAGGGGAGCTCGGTGATTATAATGGTTTCACTGTTCCTTGCCGCCTCCTTCTCTATCCTTGCCTTTGCCCTTACTTTGATCAACCCCCTGCCGTTTGTGTAAGCGTTGACGATGCCCTCTGTCCCGTGGATAATCGCTGCAGTGGGAAAATCAGGGCCGTGAATCACAGTCATCAGTTCGGGGATGGTGACATCCGGATTATCGAGGAGCATGATGAGACCGCTCACGATCTCTCCGAGATTGTGGGGAGGGATGTTTGTGGCCATTCCAACCGCGATGCCGGCGGAGCCGTTGACCAGGAGATTGGGAATCCTGGTGGGCATGACCACGGGCTCTTCCGTGGTCTCATCAAAGTTCGGCGTAAAGTTTACCGTTTCTTTATCGATGTCGGCAAGGATATCCTCAGCTATCTTAGCCAGCTTTGCCTCGGTATACCTGTACGCTGCGGCCGGGTCCCCGTCAATGGAGCCGAAATTGCCCTGCCCGTCCACGAGCGGGTATCTCATATTGAAATCCTGCGCCAGCCTTACCATGGCATCATAGACTGCGGAGTCG
>JAJZPZ010000034.1 GCA_021847795.1 Nitrospirota bacterium | reverse complement strand
TTCTAAATTTCTCATTTTGCGATTTGCATTATCTTTCTCCGTGTACTCTGTGGTTGATCTTTAATTTCGCCTGCCCAAATGATACGCCCCTACAAGTCCGGCCAGCAGCAGCATTGAGGCCAGTTCGACGCCGATCAGATAAGGGCCGAAAAGAGCAACGCTCACCTGTTTCGGTCCAACAATGAAAATACCCGGGATACGTCCTGCGCCGCGCATGAACGCTGCAAGCAATTCAGCGGTCAGAACCAGCGCAAGGGCCACCGGTCCGACCCACATGCGCGGGCTCATCATCCATTTTTCCTGTTCAGCCGACCTGGGGCCGAGATTCAGCATCATAATGACAAAGACAAAAAGCACCATGATTGCGCCGGCGTAGATAATCACTTCCAAGGCAGCGACAAAAGGCGCTCCCAGCGAGTAAAAGACCAACGCTATGGCCAATAATGAAACAATCAGGTACAGAAGGGCATGCACCGCATTCAGCTTGGTAATAACCATAACGGTGGATACAACCGCCACTGCAGCTGAAATGTAAAAGAGATCGTTCATAATAAACTCCTAAAAGACAGTAACGAGTGACGAGTAACAAGTAACTCTAAAGGCAGTAACAAGTAACATTAAAGACAGTGACAAGTAACGAGTTAAAGACTAGCGACAAAGACTTGTCACCGTCTTCAGATCCTTTACTTGTTACTCGTAACTTGTTACTAAAGAGGTTACTCGTCACTCGTTACTTGTTACTGTCCTTAACGGTTTTTACGGCATCAGGCTCCGCACGTCCACAGGTGGTTCTTCCTCTATGCCTTCGCCTTTGCCCCGGCTGCCGGTTGCTATGCCCGCCACTTTATAATAGTTGTAGTCGTGGTATTTTCCGGTCCCGCTTATCAGCAGGTCGTCTTTCTCATAGACCAGCGGATGCCGGGTATACTCGCACATTTCGTAGTCAGGCGTAAGCTGTATGGCATAGGTGGGGCAGGCCTCCTCGCAGTACCCGCAGAAAATACAGCGGGAAAAATTGATGCGGAAAAATTCCGGGTAGCGCCGCCCATACTCATCCTCTGTGGCCTGCAGGGAAATGCACGCCACGGGACAGGCCACGGCACAGAGATAACAGGCGACGCAGCGTTCCCCCCCGTCCGGGTCCCGCGAAAGTATGATGCGGCCTCGGTACCGCGGAGCAATGTAAGGTTTCTCCTCGGGATATTGGACGGTCACCCTTTTGTGAAAAGTATGCAGAAATATGTCCCATGCAGTTTTAATCAGGCTTAACATAACCCTCCTAAGGCGGGGTTGAAGGATGAAGGTAGAGGGATGAAAAACAGCATGGTCCCACTACTTTCTTTTTTATTCTTTTAATTTCGTCCTTCAACCTTCATCCTTTGATAAGTATTATTCCTCCTGTTATTACTAGGTTCAGCAGCGCCAGAGGCAGCATCACCTTCCATCCCAGAGACATCAGTTGGTCATACCGCGGTCTCGGGTAGGATGCCCGAAGCAGGATAAACAGGCAGATGAAACAAAATGTCTTCAGGAAAAACCAGACCGCTGGCGGGAACACAGGCCCGAGCCAGCCTCCGAAAAACAGCGTAGCTATCAGCACGGATATAAGTGTTATGCCCAGGTACTCTCCGACAAAAAACATCCCGAATTTTATTCCCGAGTACTCGGTATGGAAGCCTGCCACCAACTCGTTTTCGGATTCAGGAAGATCAAAGGGCAGCCGGTTTGTTTCTGCAACTCCTGCAATAAAGAAGAGCACCATGCCGGGGAACTGGGGAATGCAGAACCACAGCCCTCTCTGAGCCTCCACAATATCCCTCATGTTGAATGACCCCGCAAGCATTACAACTCCCATAAGAGACAGGCCCATAAACACCTCGTAACTCAGCATCTGGGCCGCGGCGCGCATGGCCCCGAGCAGCGAGTATTTGCTGTCCGACGCCCATCCGGCAAGGACAACGCTGTAGACGCCGAGCGCCGACATGGCCAGGAAGAAAAGGACCCCTATGTCCAGGTCCGCCACCTCGATCCCCGGAGTAAAGGGGATAACTGCAAACGTCATGAACGCTGTGACCATAATGATGGTCGGGGCGAGCACAAAGACCGGCTTGTCGGCAAAAGGAGGTATCCAGTCCTCCTTAGAAAAAATCTTTATCATATCCGCCAGGACCTGAAGGAGACCGAATGGACCGACCCGGTTCGGCCCGTAACGGTCCTGCCAGAGAGCGAGCAGCCTGCGCTCCAGCCATATAAGCCCGGCACTTACGGTTGTCAGTACGAAAAGCACGCCGACTATTACAGCAAGAGGCATCACTACACTATTCATGTCATGTCGCTCCCGTAACAGTTATTGTTTTTCTTTTTGCAAGCGCGCCCCATGCGGGAAGCATGAGGCCCTGCAGGCCCGGAATCCCTGAAGGCAGCACAGCTATTCCTGAAGGCAGTTCCGGGAAATGCCTTACCGGAAGCAGGAATTCCGCTCCATTCATGGCAACCGCTATCTCCTCCCCTTCACTCACCCGGAGGGCGCCCGTGTCCCCTGCATTGAGTCCCACGTAAGGCCGGGGGGTCAGCTCTGCAATGCCGGGAGACAGAACACTCAACTCCTCGGAACCGAATATGTGATAAGAAGGGAGGATCAGCCATTCCTGGGTACGCGGAGCAAAGGCATCCGGGATATCTTTGAAAAACGGGGCTTTCACTCCCGCAGACTCAATAAGCCTTCTACCGGGATCTCCGCCGCGCAGGGGACCGCCCACTTCGCTCTGGAATTTATTTACAGACTGCACTGAGTTCCATCCAGGGGCCCAGAAGCGCGGGATGAGTGCGGGGGGCGGTTGTCCCTGGTAGCCTTCCATGGAAAAAGAAAGGGGGGAATCGGGATCTCTCGGCGGCTTTGGTTCATAAACGGTGATATCGGCAAACATCGCGGTGCGCCCGCTGTAGCGGTGCGGCAGGCGGGGTATTTTCATTCCCGCGATACGGAAACCTGCAGGCGGCGCAATCTCCGGCGCCTGCCTGAATACCGGCAGGGTTTCTGCCAGTGCAGCGCTGATGTTATCAAGGCCCTGCCACTCCCGAACGTCGGCGCGTCCAGCGGCAATCATAATATCCCTCAGCCAGCGCCAGCTCTCCCGGATGCCGTTGTCAGGCGCAAACACCTGGTAGAAGCGCTGTGCGCGTCCCTCATTATTCACCATGGCGCCGTCGGCCTCGGCAAATGCAGCTGCCGGCAGCACAACCTCGGCTTTGGCTACCGTAGGAGTGGCAAGGGAGTCAAGCACCACGGTATGCCTGATCTGCCCGAAAAAGGCATTCACCTCTTCTTCCGGGGCACATCGGTAGAGATCGTTCTCAAGAATAACAGCCCTGTCCGCTGTCCCTTCACGGGCCGCTTTGAAAGCAGCGCCGAGGCTGCCGCCGCCCATCAGGGCAAGTCCCATGCTGTTACATGCAGGGATGGCGAAACAGAGGCCGGCCTGCCGCTTACCGCTGCACAAAGCCCATGCAACATTCGCGGCTGCCTGTATCACGGCCTCGCTGCCGCAGCCGGCGCCGGAGATAATAAGCGGACGTTTCGCTTCTTTCAAATCCTGTGCTATCGAAACCGCAAGAGAGCGCACTTCATCAGGAAGGCCTTCCACTGCAGGATTTTCATTGTTCAGCTCGTGTGCAACCGCGAAACCAAGGCGCGCAAGATCGTCCGGTGCGCCGTGATATGACCTGCTTGCGACCTCTTCAAGCTTTGTTTTATACGGCGCTGCAACCGAAAATACCCCCCGCACATTCTGAACCGCATTGCGCACCGCGGCATCGTCCCAAAGGGGGATGCGCAGCTTGCGGGCAATCTCCAGGGGCTTCTGACGTGCAGCCTGGCGAAGAGCCAGGGCCAGCACCGGGGCCGTATTCGTAACGTCCTCACCGAGGACAAACACTGCATCAGCAGCTTCCACCTCTGAAAGCGACGGGGACCGGGCAGGCCCTTTGCGCAGCACATCTGCAATCAGGGTAACAAGCCTGAAATCCGTATCCGGAACACCCATATAAAAATGTTCAGCCCCCACCAGAGAGCGCAGGGCGAAATTTGCTTCCAGTGAGGCGCGCGGTGATCCAATCCCTATTGCCCGTGCGCCGAAGTAAAGAATGTCGGACAAATAGCGCAGGACCTCTTCTTTTGCAGCAACCCTTTCCCCTCCTGAAACAGGGCCGCCACCGCCGTTATGCGAAGCCGAAGGATTGATAAGCGGCGCGCGGATACGCAGCGCGCTGTTCACAAACTCATACCCATACCGTCCCCTGTCACAAAGAAAATAGCGGTTGACCTCGCCGTTATAGCGGTTCCGTATCCTGCGCAGTTCCCCGTATCTTTCCCCGGGAATGGTGTTGCACCCGACACTGCAATGCACGCAAACAGAAGGCGCTGTCTGCAGGTCCCATTTGCGCGTATAATGTTTTTTGAGGGTTTTGTCCGTGAAGACACCCGTAGGACAGACCTCTGCAAGGTTGCCGCTGAATTCGTTTTCCAGAACGCCGTCCCTATGCCGTCCGAAATAGACATGATTGTGCGAGGCAAAGACATCGAAGTCACGCCCTCCTGCATAGTCGCGGTAAAAACGGACACAGCGATAGCACTGTATGCAGCGGTTCATCTCGTGAGTAAGAAACGGGCCGAGGTACTGGTTGAGATACGTCCGTTTTTTGAAACGGAACCTCCGGTACACATGCCCTGTCATGTGGGTCATGTCCTGGAGATGGCATTCGCCCCCCTCATCGCAAACCGGGCAATCATGGGGATGGTTGGTCATAAGCCATTCGATAATGCTTTTCCTGAAGGCCGCCGCCTCGGGGTCGTCAATCGAAATGCGCATGCCGTCGGTCGCCGCTGTCATACAGGACATGACGATTCTGCCCTTGGTGTCATGCCCACTCCGGAACTGTTTCACCGCGCATTGCCGGCAGGCACCGACCGAGTGCATAGCCGGGTGCCAGCAGAAATAAGGCAGGTTGAAGCCCAGCGACAGGCACGCGTGGAGCAGGTTACCGCCGTCCTTTACGTCGTATGGTTTATTGTCTATGTATATCGTCGCCATTCATGCCTCAATGCTAAACATTCATGCGGGCAGCCGGCACATTTTCATAAGGGCAGCGCTTCTCCTTTATGTGCCGTTCAAATTCATCCCTGAATAACTTCAGGCCGCTCCGCAGGGGCTCCATGGCCCCGGGCGCCAGGGCGCAATAGGTAAAATGCAGCCAGAGGAACTTACCGTGCATCTCGAGTTTTTCCAGGTCGTCCGGCTCCCCATGCCCCTCTTCGATTGCCTTCAGTATCCTGACCACCCACGGCAGGCCCTCCCGGCATGGAGTGCACCACCCACAGGATTCCCGCGCAAAGAAAAGCTCGAGATTGTAAAGAGCGCCGACCGGGCATATCGTATCATCGAGGACTATCATGGTGCCTGTGCCCATCCTGCTGCCCGCCTTCATTACCGAGTCGAAGTCCATTTTCACGTCGAAATGCTCCCCGGTAAGAAACTCCGTTGACGCGCCCCCGGGGATCAGGCACCGGAATTTGTAGCCGTCCTGCATGCCGCCGGCATGCTCATCGAAAATCTCCCTGACGGTCGTTCCCATCGGGAGTTCCCATAGTCCCGGTCTTTTTACCCGCCCGCTCACACCGTATATCTTCGTTCCGCCGTCCTCGGAACGACTCAGTCCCTTATACCATTCCACGCCGTTCTTTACAATATGGGGGACATTGCAGAGCGTTTCCACATTATTCACGACCGTGGGCTTGCCCCACAGCCCGCTTGTCTGCGGGAAAGGGGGTTTTGCACGCGGCGTTGCACGTTTGCCCTCAAGGGCATTCAGCAGCGCTGTCTCCTCTCCGCACATGTAGCGCCCCGCGCTTGTGTGGAGATGGAAATCCAGACTGTAATCGCTTCCGAGGATGTTTTTGCCGAGGTAGTTGCTGCGATATGCCTCGGATATGGCCCCGGCAATCCGGCGCCCTGCTGTTTTGTACTCGTCCCGGAGGAAGACATAGGCGATATCAGCTTGTATCGCAAATGCGCTGATGATCATTCCCTCTATCAGCTGGTGCGGGTTCTTTTCGACAAGCATACGGTCCTTGAATGTCCCGGGCTCCATTTCGTCGGCATTACATATGAGATATTTAGGCCGCGGTGCGTCATCTCCCATAGGAACAAAGCTCCACTTCTGTCCGGTGTTGAAGCCTGCGCCGCCCCGGCCGCGCAGGTTGGAATTCCTCACCATTTCCTGTATTTCCTTCGGCGCCATTGTGAGGGCCTTCCGCACTGCCCGGTACCCCCCGGTTTTCTCATATTCGCTTATGTCCAGGGCGCTTCCGTCAGGCTTCATGTGCTGTGTAAGCGGCCGCTCCATCAATCACTCTCCCATCCGTACTTTTCGAGGATCGCATCTATCCTCCCGGGTGTCAGGTCACCGTACAACTCATTGCCGATCATCATTGCCGGCCCATGGTCGCAGGCCCCGAGGCAGGGCACAGGCAGCAAAGTGAACCGGCCGTCAGCGCTCGTTTCCCCGGGTTCGATTTCCAGCCGTCTGGATAAATGCTCCCTTACCGGGTTGTATCCCATTATCCAGCAGCTGATCGTATTGCAGATAAGAATGACATGCCTTCCCACAGGTCTGCGGAAAATGAGGTTGTAGAAAGTGGCCACGCCGTCGAGTTCCTCTTCCGTCATTCCCAGCGCCAGGGCAGCGTCGTGAAGGCCGTCATCCTGCACCCACCCGCGGCTGCGTTGTATGATTTTCAGGGCTTCCACGCATGCCGCGCGCTTGTGCTCGTAGTTTTCCAGCTCAGCCTCTATTCCCTGTTTTTCCTGGTCAGAAAGCATAAAACCCCTTGTGAATAGGTCTGATAGGACCTATACGACTTATCACCTTCACATTCACCTGTCCACATCCCCCATGATGTAATCGATGCTCCCGAGAATCGCGATAAGATCGGCAACCTCAAGTCCCCGGCTCATTTCAGGGATAATCTGCAGGTGAGGAAAAGAGGGTGTGCGTATGCGCGTGCGGTAGGACATCGTATTGCCGTCGCTGACAAGGTAATAGGTATTGCCGCCCTTGGCCGCCTCGGTGCTGAATGCGGCCTCGCCTGCAGGTATTACCGGTCCCCAGCTCACACTGAGAAAATGCGCAATGAGCGTTTCGATAGCGAACATGGTCTGCCCTTTCAGTGGAGGAGTTGCCAGGGGGTGGGACGATTTATAGGGCCCTGCAGGCATGTTCCTCATGCATTGCTCCACAATTCTCAAGCTCTGCCGCAGTTCCTGCATGCGGACCACGGCACGGGCGTAACTGTCCCCCTCAGCAGCAGTGGGGATGTCGAACTCAAACTGGTCATACCCGGAGTACGGCCTTTTCTTGCGGAAGTCCCACTCAAGTCCGCAGGCGCGCAGGTTAGGCCCGGTCACTCCCCACTCGATGGCCTCGTCCAGGGCAAGTACTCCTACTCCCCGGGTGCGTCCTTTGATAATGCGGTTCTGCATGACGATTCTCTCGTATTCATCAAGCCTGCCCGGCAGGTAGTGCAGGAATTCCTTCACCAGTTCGTCCCAGCCCTTAGGTAAATCGCAGGCAACCCCGCCGATACGGAACCAGGCAGGATGCATGCGGAATCCGCAGATCGCCTCGATGATCCTGAATACCTGCTCCCTGTCGGTAAACGTGAAGAACACCGGCGACAGTTGTCCCAGGTCCTGGGCAAAGGTGCCGAGCCAGACGAGATGGCTTTGAATGCGGAACAGCTCGGAAAGCATGATGCGGATGACTTTGGCCCTGTCCGGGATATCAATGCCCGCAAGTTTTTCGACTGCCAGGACATAGGGGAACTCGTTCAGCACGCCTGCAAGATAGTCTATCCTGTCGGTATAGGGGATATAGGTATGCCAGGACTGGCGCTCCCCCATCTTTTCGGCAGCCCGGTGGTGGAACCCGATATCGAGTATGGCATTCACGATTTCCTCCCCGTCCAGCTCCAGAACAATGCGGAGGATGCCGTGCGTGCCGGTGTGGTGAGGACCGAGATTGAGGAACATGAAATCCGTGCCGTCCCTGTTCCGGCCCAGGCCCCAATCTTCGGGGCGGAACTGCAATGCGCTTTCCTCCCGCTCATCCTCTTCCACAGGGAGGGTGAACTTGCCCAGCTCGGTACGGCGCGCAGGATGCTCCTTGCGGAGGGGGTGTCCCTTCCATGTCGTGGGCATGAGAATACGCCTGAGGTTGGGATGGCCCTCTATGTGAATTCCGAACATATCCCATATCTCGCGCTCATACCAGTTTGCAGACCGCCAGAGGCCCATGATGGTTGGGGTCGAAGGACGCTCGCCTTTCAGGGGCGCCTTGATCCTGATGTCTTCATTCCGTTCAAAAGAAAGGAGGTGGTAGACAATGGAAAAATCGCTGTCCGGCTGACCCTGCCTGCTGCCGCGGACACGCTCATCAATGGCGGTAAGATCATACAGCATCCGGTACGGCCTGTCCGTGTCCGTCTTGAGATACTTCAGGACATCGCACACCTTATCCTGTGTTGTCCATAAGGTGGGAATTCCGTCGCGGGTCTCCTGAAGCATGGCAGCAGCCTTGCCGAATTTGCCCTGCAATTCCTGAATGATATTCATAAAAACCTCTTATTCAAGCCGCTTGAACTGTTCCAACCGCTCAAACAGTTTAAACGGTTTTTTTTATATCTCATCAGGGGGCCGCAGTTCCACAGTCTGCTGTCTCTGCGGTCGTTTAATATCACGCATGATGGGCATGGGGGGCCTCTCCACACCCTGGGGTCCCAGCGCCCAGCTAAGGGGCCTCCGCTCTTTACCCACGAGGTCCTGCAGCATGATGAGACCTTCCATAACCGCCTCGGGGCGCGGGGGACAGCCCGGGATATACAAATCCACCGGCATAAACGAGTCAACACCCTGGACCACGCTGTAGATGTCGTACATGCCTCCTGAATTTGCGCAAGACCCCATGGAGATCACCCAGCGCGGCAGCATCATCTGTTCATAGAGCCTCTTGACCATGGGCGCCGCCTTGATGAACACCGTGCCGGCCACGATCATCATGTCCGCTTCGCGCGGGGTGCTGCGGAGCACTTCCGCTCCGAAGCGGGCTATGTCAAACTTACTGGTAAGGCTCGCGGCCATCTCTACATAGCAGCAGGAGAGGCCGAAATTAAAAGGCCAGAGCGAGTTCTTCCGTCCCCACGCCAGGAGGTCCTGCAAAGTGGTGAGCACGACACTTCTGCGCACTGCAGCTTCAACAGGATCATGCGGCGTGACCGTTGCAGGGTTAGTTCCCTCCGGAAATTGTTTCATGTCCTTATCTTGTGCTGTTTGCGCCATGACGTTCCCCAATCCAGCGCGTCCAGACGCCACAAGTATGCAAGCGCCGCAAACAGGACCGCAATGAATACCAGCGCCTCGATATAACCCGTCCAGCCCAGTTCGCGAACCGCAACCGCCCACGCGAAAATGAAAACGGCTTCAAGATCAAAGACAACGAAAAACATCGCAATGAGGTAGAATTTGATATCAAAACGCATGCGGGCGGAGCCCGTTACCGGGATCCCGGATTCGTAAGGTTCGTCCGTCACTCTCTCCCTGTGCCGCTGGCCCAGCAAATAGGAAATCACCAGCATGGATGCGACAAGGGCAATCACGACAATGAAATAAACTGCTAAAGGCCAGAGGGTAACTGCTTTCATGCCGGACATATTCATAAAGCATTACCTCCTGATATTTTAACGATACCATACAGGCTGATAATGTCAAGGCAAGCAAAGATGCGGGTTCAGGACAGGGGCACACTACCTTATAAAGATTATCCTCAACAGCTGCGGCTTGCTGAGTTGCACGGTTAAGGAGGGGAGACCGGCCTTCTCGTATTCCCTTCCGTAGTGCATGATAAAGACCAGGGAGTGCGGCACCTGCCAGATAAAAAGGAAGAGGCAGATACTGTAAAGCATAGGGCTCGTCGCTGCACCTCCCCCGGAAAGCCACCCGATAACAGGAGGGACGGCGCCTGTGAGGGCTCCTATAATAATTGCAAAGGTGGTCCTCCGTTTGAGCCGGGGATAGAGGCCGTTGTACCAGAGAATGGCAAATAATCCCAGGGCGCATACGACGAGTCCGCCGGCAAAGAGAAGGAGAAAAGCGCCTGAAGCCGGCAGCAGGAGCGAACAAAGAAAGGCATGAGGCGGCTTGATCCGGCCCGAAGGGATCGGCCTGCCCATTGTCCTGTCCATGAGACTGTCCACGCTTCTTTCCATGTACTGATTCAGTGCAGATGAACCGCAGGCGAGCAGAAACACAGCCAGAGTAACGATGGCCATCCGTATCCCGATCTCCCCTGAGGCAAGGAGAAAAGCTGTTGCAGAGGAAAATGCCGTGACCGCTGAAATCCTTATCTTGCAAAGGTCAAAACAGGCTTTAAGGTTTCCGGCAACGGCAATAAATGCGAAACCAGCTTTCCCATCTGTGTTTGAAGGGCCAAATAGCATTCCTTACCTTTTCATGTCTTTTCCTTCAGCCCTTTTTCGGCCTCCCTCCCCTCACCTTCTTATTTTCCTTTACTACTGCATGTCCGCCGAATTCCCTTCTCAGCGCGGCCTGGAGTTTGTCGGAAAAAGGCTCCTGCTCGCGTGAGCGGAACCTTTCGAACAGGGAAAGCGCAGTGAGGGGGGCAGGGACCCCCATGTCAATGGCCTGCTGCACTGTCCAGCGGCCTTCCCCTGAATCCTCGACATAGCTACCGATTGTGGAAAGGTCCCTGTCCTTTTTGAATACATCTTCAACAAGCTCAAGGAGCCATGATCTGACCACACTGCCCTGGTTCCAGAGATGAGCGATTCCCCCCAGATCCAGGTCCTTTGAAAAAGGCGAGGCATAGAGGATATGGAACCCTTCGCCGTATGCAGCCATCAGGCCATACTCTATCCCGTTATGCACCATTTTCACAAAATGACCGGACCCCACGGGACCGCAGTAGAGGTACCCGTCTTTCGGGGCAAGGGTCTTTAATAGGGGTTCCACACGTTTGAAGTTTTTCCTGTCACCCCCGGCCATAAGACAGTAGCCTTCCTTAAGGCCCCATATGCCGCCGCTCACTCCGATATCCATGTACCCGATTCCCATGCTGCCCAATTGCTGCCCGTGGCGCATATCGTCCTTGTAAAAACTGTTCCCTCCGTCGATGATGAGGTCTCCCTTCCGGAACAGGCCCTTAAGGTTTTCTATGGTATCATCAACAGGCTTTCCTGCAGGCACCATAATCCACACCGCACGCGGCGGCCGCAACAGCCCGGTCAAATCCTCAAGAGAATAGGCGCCCTTAACTCCCTTCTCAGCTTTCACAAATTCTTTGACTTTTCCAGGAGATTTATCATAAACAACTACCGAGTGTTTTCCCCTTACCAGCCTTTTTGCCATATTCAACCCCATCTTCCCGAGTCCGATCATCCCTATTTGCATAGTACCTCCTGTAGAATTGCCCACCCCGGCAGCCTGTCCCGGCAGAGCGTTCGAAGCAGCGCCGGCAGGTTTCGCTGTCTGTTTCGCCTTTTGATAGCGGGCAGAAACAGTAAGCGGCTTTTGTTCCCGCGGAATATCCTCCCGCTCTTCTGTGCCTGTAATAACGACTCCCCTGCCAAGTAGGATACCATAGCATTTACCTGTTGATCAGAGAGCGAGGTAAAGTCAGGAATGATAGTATTCGGATTGTGTGATTTGATTACCCCTATCTCATTACAGCTGCGTATAAAAAAGCTTATCATGTTTTTGAAGGGCGGGCAATAAGACAAGGGCAGTGTGACAGGTGAGGAGAACGGCTGTAAGTGAATGATGAGATCACCCATTTTGCGCATGTCATGCAGGAGATGTTTTTGCTCTTTTACAGCTCCCGGAATTCACCAGGCAGCAGCCGATTATCCAAGATATACAAGCATGTTTTTATGCTTTTCTGCGATGTTGACTTTTTGTACCGATGTGGTAAATTTAAAATATAAGGTGTAATAAAACGTCGCACCCGAAGCATCAGCCGGAAAGGTTCCTGTATGCCCTGCGGCACGGTTGATGATGCTTTCATGACCGGGTCGCCCGGGAATAAGGCTTCGGCAAAGGGAGGAAAAGAAAGATGAAGAAGATAGTGTTCATGTCCATCCTGTTCCTTCTCACAGGCGCACTTACAACGGCCGGGTCCGCGGAAAAATCCCCAGCAGACCGGGGCAAGGCGCTTTTTGAGAAAAACTGCGCATCATGCCATCCCAGCGGCGGCAACATCATCAACCCACAGAAAACCCTGCACAAGGCAAGCCTTGCTGAACATAATGTTATGACAGAAAAAGATATCATAAAAATCATGAGGAATCCCGGGCCGGGCATGACAAAGTTCAACAAGCAGACGATCCCTGATAAGGATGCGGAAAGCATAGCGGAGTATATATTAAAAACATTCCCCTAAGCAGAGCAGTTGTGGTTCTGCCTGCAGTGCCTTTCATCAGAAAGGCGGAGGCAAAGACTTTCAGAGTCACCCGAAACGCATCTCCCATAGATTACCCCCAATTACACCAACTGCGTACAAGCTCAATCTCCCGTTGAGAGGAGGCCGCCCATGAAAGCAATTGCGATAGTTCCCGGCGCCGGGACAATTCAACTAGCAGACCGCGCCGAGCCTTCAGTAGCTGCCCGTGATGAAATAAAATTGCGGGTACTCCAGGTAGGCATCTGCGGGACCGACCGGGAAGAGGCCTCAGGCGGCAGGGCACAGGCGCCCGAGGGCGAAATGGATTTGATTTTCGAAGCAACCGGTGTGCCGTCACTGGAGTTCAATCTCCTTGACGCGCTTTCAATAAACGGAGGTTATGTCCTCACCGGTGTCCCGGGCGGAGACCGCCCGTTGCAGATTCCCGGCGCTGAGATCATCAGGAACCTGGTGCTGAAAAATCAGGTAATGATGGGAAGCGTCAATGCCGCCCGCTGCCATTTCCGGATGGCTGTAGACGACCTTCTCCACAAACACCGCGCCGATGAGATCAAAGTAGTACTGCAATGGGCTGCATAAACGCCCGGTTGCGCACATGCTGCGCACAAATTATTAACCAGAAATCCTGTGCGAACCACAGGAAGGAGGCAATATGAACACATCAACACAGGGATTCCCCGGCGGAGTTCCCCAGGAAAGAAGGTCGACAAAAGTGCTGCTTGCAGGCACCCTTGCTGAAGGGATTGCCGGTATCGGCGCTGTCGTACTGGCAATCATCGGCCTTGCAAACAAAGCGCCGCAGCTGATGCTCCCTATAGCAACCATAGCCGTAGGCGCTGCCCTTTTGTTCGAGGGGGGCGCGATAACAGCGCGTTTTGCAAACCTGCTCTCAACAGCACGGGGGGACACTGACGTGCGGGAGTTCGGGGTAGGAATGACCTCCGAGTTCCTGAGCGGGATAGCAGGTATCGTGCTCGGGATCCTGGCGCTCCTGGGCATCTATCCGCTCATTATGGTTTCTGCAGCGGCGGTCCTGTTCGGCGCCGCCCTCATAATCGGAAGCGGAGTAACGGCCCGCATCAACTCACTCTGGGTATCTTCCGTTGAAGAGCGGGAGGTTGTCAGGAATGTAACGCATGAGGCCATAGCAGCGGCTTCAGGGGTCCAGCTCCTCATCGGGCTCGGCTCTGTTGTACTGGGAATTCTTGCGCTCATCGGATTCAACCCCCTGGTGCTGAGCCTGGTCGCAATGTTGAGCGTCGGATTTTCCGACCTCCTGAGCGGCACTGCGATCATGAGCAGAATTTCCGGCATTGCGCGCAGGCAAGGCAGTCAGTAAAAACTTTTGCAGGAGGCCATCCTGAACAAACGGGCAGGGTGGCCTCCGTTCCGTTTCCCCTGTCGGGGCCGGCTTCCCGTGAATTGAACCGAAGAAGAGGTAAATGACCATGCCGAAGGATTTTCACGTTACCGCCCTTTTCCTGGACATCGGGGGCGTCCTGCTCACTAACGGGTGGGACAGACATATGCGCAGCCGCGCTGCAGAAGTATTCGGGCTGGACTACAAGGAAATGGATGAACGCCATCATCTTGCCTACAGCATCCATGAGTGCGGGAAGCTCACCCTTGATGAATACCTGGACAGGGCTGTCTTCTACACGGAGCGGACTTTTTCGAAAAAGGAGTTCAAGGCTTTTATGTTTGAGCAGTCAAAACCTCACCCCGATATGATAGACCTGATCAGAAAGTTGAAAGGGCGTTATCACCTCAGAATCATAGCAGTCAGCAATGAGGGGCGGGAACTCACTGTCTACCGCGCCGGGCAATTCGGATTGCAGGACTTTGTGGATGCCTTCGTTTCATCATGTTTTGTGCATTTGCGCAAGCCTGACAAAGAGATCTACCGTATCGCCCTGGACATTATCCAGGTCCGTCCGGCACAGGTCCTTTATATCGATGACCGCGCCATTTTCGTGGAAACAGCGCAGGACCTCGGAATACCGGGAATACACCATAAAGGCTATAAGCATACGCGATCGGCGCTGGAGGCCTTAGGGCTTTCACTTGCCGGACAGGAGAAAGGGATTCAGGAGGCGCAGTTCAGCCCCCTGTAACCGAGGCTTGACAGGGTAAAACTTTTCGCTTGACAGATAGTATTTTTTGTGATAAATGTTAAAAGATATAGTTTAACAAACATACAGGACAAAGCCAAATCCTCCGTGAGGGGGAGGCGGAAAGTAACGGATCTTCACTGCTGAAGATGGCCGAACTGCCGATGGAAACTACAGGCGTTCGGCCTTTTTATTTTAAACAGCGCCCTGCAGATGCTTAAAAAACTGGAACAGGGGAAAAGTACGGAAAATGACAAAGGCTCTCAGCCTCATCATTGCAGCTACACTCTTTTTATCACTGTTCAGGCTTGGAAATGCGCCGCTCTTTGATGTCGATGAAGCGGTGTTTGCAGAAGCCACCAGGGAAATGGTGGGAAGCGGCAACTGGATAACCCCGACGTACAACGAAAAGAACCGCTACGATAAGCCGATCCTCTTTTACTGGCTGATGGCCGCCTCTTACAAGGCATTCGGGATCAATGAATTCGGAGCACGCTTTCCCTCTGCCCTGGCCTCTTTTCTCCTCGTCCTCTCCATCTTCCTGTTCGCGCGCCGCCTCCGGGGGGAAAAGGCAGCGCTCTATGCCGCAGGGTCTTCCGCCCTGTCCGTGTATTTTCTTGTCTATTCCCATGCAGCGGTTACGGATATCACCCTGACGCTCTTCATAACCCTCTCGCTCTTCTCCTTTTTCCTTTCAATCACCGGGGACCCGGGGAAGAACTCCCCCTACCAGTACGGCTTCTACCTTTTCTCGTCCCTTGCCTTTCTCACAAAAGGGCTCATAGGGATACTCTTTCCTTTTTCCGTTGCAATCATCTATACAACAGCAACGGAAGGGTGGCGGGGCGCAAAGCGCTGCTTCAATCCGAAAGGACTCCTGCTCTTCACCGCCATAGCAGCGCCCTGGTACACAGCCCAGGTGGCCATAAACGGCCGGGAATTCATCGAGCAGTTTTTCCTGAAACATCATTTCAGGAGGTTTACAGGGGTCATATCAGGGCACAAGGCCCCCATATACTACTACATTCCCGTATTGCTCATCGGGATGTTCCCCTGGGTCGCCTTCCTGCCTTCAGGGATCAGGGATGCATGGAAAGGGAAAAGAGGAGTTCAGTTCTTTGCTCTTATATGGCTCGCCTTCATTTTCGTCTTTTTCTCTCTTTCCGTAACAAAGCTCCCCAATTACATCCTCCCTGCCATGCCTGCTGCCGCCCTGCTTATTGCCTCCGGCATGACGGAAAAAGATATACGGCGGCAGAGGTATTCCCATATTATCATGGCGTCCCTGGCTGCAGTGCTAAGCGCTGCCCTGCTCATTTCAGGAATATTCTTTTCACGGAAATTCTCCGCAGACACGCAATGGATCTTTCTTGCAGCAGCTGTGGTTGCAATGATGACGATCCCCGCCCTTAGCGCGATCTTTCAGAGAAAAACGCTTTTCGTGCCGGTCTCCTGCCTCATGGCCGCCTTCCTCCTGGTACTCCTCGCCAGGGGCGTCCCGGCAGCCGGCGCGTATATCCAGGGCACTCTCTACAAGTACAGCCTGCATGCGCGGGCAGAGTCGCAAAGCGGCGCTGCGGTTATAGCTTACCGTATGAACAACCCGAGCATTGCCTTTTATTCCGGGCAGAAAAAAACGGATGTGCGCAGCAAAGATGAACTGCTGAATGTCCTGAGCGTTTCAGGAAAGGCCGTTGCTATTGCAAAGACAAAAGACATCGGGACCCTGGAAGAATCAGGATTCCATATACTGGAAAGGGAGGGTAAATATGCGATTCTTGAAAGGTAACTCCGGCCTGCTGTGTGCGCTGGCCCTGCTTCCCCTGTTCTTCATCTATATTGACAAACCGGCAATGCTGCTCCTGAGGGATTTTCATAAAAGCGCCCTCGCTCTCCATTCCCTGACCGAACGGATCGCCCCTGCAGTAAATATCCTTACGCATGGGACAACAATAATCGCACTCTGTTGCGCGCTCATTTTGTTCGGCAGGCGTTTCAAGCAGGAACTCACCGCCACGGGGAGCGCCCTGCTGAAAGGATTTATTGTTTCAGGGATTGCCGTCCAGGTCCTTAAGCACCTTATAGGAAGAGCGCGCCCGAGGATAACGGAAGAGTTTCTGGCCACAGGTCCCACGCTGAAGGGGGGCTTCGACTCCCTCCCCTCCGGGCACACCGCCGTAATGTTCTGCCTTGCCTACATCCTGGCGCAGCGGTTTCCCCGCTACAGGAGTATTGTGTACCTGTCAGCCTTCATAACAGGGCTGATGCGTACCGTATACATGTCCCATTTCCCTTCCGATGTCCTGGCAGGGGCCGTTGTGGGCCTTGCTGTCGGAAAGCTCCTGACAGCAGCGGTTCCAAGCCGCGCAAACGCGAATTCCCTCGGCAAAGCATATAACCGGAAGAGGGCAAAACTAATGCAGTCGCCGGCGATCCTTGAGACCTACCCAGAGGTCCGGCGCCGCCGCCGCAAGCCGTTCGGACAACAGGAGCCCATATATGGAAAAGAGGCGCTTCAGAATCGCAGGCGTTGAGGATTACGAGCAGTACATCGGGGCAAAAGCCGTAGAG
This sequence comes from Nitrospirota bacterium, assembly GCA_021847795.1. Lineage (GTDB taxonomy): Bacteria > Nitrospirota > Thermodesulfovibrionia > Thermodesulfovibrionales > Dissulfurispiraceae > JAMCVZ01. The sequence continues at coordinate 9,019 of JAJZPZ010000034.1, read as the reverse complement.
CGCATTATAAAAAAGGCAAAAAACCTTTCGGACTTTCATATAGCCAACGTCAATTCCACCTATTACGGCGGCGGGGTGTCTGAAATCCTCGCCTCCAAGACTCTCCTGATGAACAGCCTTGGGATCAAGACAGGCTGGCGCGTGCTCCATGGTTCACCGGAGTTTTTCACCATTACAAAAAAAATGCACAATGCCCTCCAGGGAGGAAAGATAAATCTCAGCAAGCGAAAGATGCAGATTTTCGAGGATATCATTTTTGAAAATGCGGTCAGGAACCATCTCGAGCACGACATCGTCGTCATCCATGATCCCCAGCCGCTTCCCATGGTCGAGCATTACCGGAAAAGAGGCCCCTGGATCTGGCGCTGCCACATAGACCTTTCAAATCCATCACGTGGCATCTGGGATTATCTGCTCCGGTTTGTCGAAAAATATGATGCGGTCATACTCAGCCTTGAGGAATACAGGAAGAGATTGGCCGGGCCGCAGCTCTTCTTCATGCCTGCCATCAATCCCTTTTCCTTAAAAAACCGTGAATTGAAAGAGGAGGAAATCGACGAGCGCCTGAAGCATTACCGCATTCCAACGGACCTCCCCCTGGTTGTGCAGGTTTCGCGCTTCGATAAATGGAAGGACCCCGAGGGAGTGATCAGGGCATTCAAGCTCGCGCAGAAAGAAGTGGACTGCACGCTTGTGCTCCTCGGGAGCGTAGCCACCGACGATCCTGAAGGTCCCATGGTATATGAATCGCTTATGGGACACCGCAGCGAGCGTATCATCATCCTGAGCCACCAGGACTCGGTTCTGGTGAATGCCCTTCAAAGGAGGGCTGCGGTAGTCGTTCAGAAATCCACCAGGGAAGGGTTCGGGCTGACCGTTGCAGAGGCCATGTGGAAAGGGGCCGCAGTCATCGGCGGGAACGTGGGCGGCATCCGCTGCCAGATAGAAGACGGCGTCAACGGGTTCCTCGTATCTTCCATTGGCGAGGCCGCGGCACGGATCGTCCAGCTCGTCAAAAACAAGCGGTTGAGAAAAGAGATGGGACAAAGGGCAAAAGAGACAGTGAGGGAGAAATTCCTGATGACGCGCCTGGTCGAGCAATATATCGACATGTACAGCGCCTTTGAAGCGAGTTACAGGTTGCCGGGCAGATAACAGGGCTCAGCCGCCGGAGCGCTTTGGCCGGTGTCCCATTTCCTGCAGCAGCACGCAGAGAGAATCCCGGTGGTCTCCCTGGATTTCCAGGGTATTGTCTTTTATCGTCCCTCCGGCGCCGAGTCTTGCCTTGAATTGTTTCAGCAATGCCTCCATTCCCTGCCGGGACTGCTGCAGCCCGCTTATCACCGAGACAGCCTTGCCGCCGCGTCCCTTCTTCTCAAGGCGAACGGTGACCTGCTGCTGCGCAGGGGGAGTGCCGGTTGTCGGTTTCTGCCTGGGAGGCAGGGCCTTCCGGGGCACTGCCTGTTCGGTTGAATAGACGAGCTTCGATTTCTCTTCAGACATGCCGTTAATCTACCATAAACATCCCCGAAATGCATTCAGTCCGCAGCCTACTTTATCTCACTCTCAAATGCAGCGCACCCAGCGCACTTTCAGGGTCGACCGCCGCTTACAGTCCGAGCCTGCCTTTTATCGTCTCTGCCAGCGCTGCAATCATCTGCTCTGCTGCGTCATAGCCGGCAGCCCCGCTGTCAATGCACAAATGGTAGTTCGTCGCATCAGACCACTTCTTCCCTGTCATGGCGCTGATGAATCTCTCCCGCCGCGTGTCGGATTCTTCAATAAGGGCTGCGGCCTCACGTGCATCGGCAAGGTGATACGTTTCCAGCACATTCCTGATGCGGAAATCTTTGCGGGCATGGATAAATGTATTCACCAGTCCCGCATATCCCTTAAGCACAAACGCTCCGCACCGTCCCACAATAACGGCAGGCCCCATCTCTGCGACTTCCTTTATTACCATAGCCTCGGCCTTAAAGAGGTCCCTGTCGTAAACAGGCCTGATCGGCGGAGGCACATACCCCGCCTCGGGAATGCCTTGCGCAAAGGCGTTCATAACGCTTTCCCAGAAGCCCGAAAGCCTTTCCTCCCGCTCTGCAAGGCGGGCTTCATCCCCTCCAAGGAGGTCGGTCGCCCTCTTCAGGATTTCCCGGTCGATATACCGGTATCCCAGCCTCGCGGCCAAATGCCGGCCGATATGAGACCCGCCGCTCCCGAACTGCCGGGATATGGTTATCAGGACATGACGCGCGCTCATTAGCCCCCTGTACTTTGCACTATGCCTACACTTTAATTGTATGGGGAATTGCCCGGGATGGCAATTTAGAAAACAGGGGTATGCTCATGTGGAAACAGCCTGTAAGATTCGAATATCGGCAGATAGGAATTCCCCGCAGCTTAAGGGAAATAAAAATCCCCCCCACGGAAGCAAGGGGGGATATTGGAAATCAATTAGAGCTTTACTACATTAGAAGCCTTAGGGCCTTTCGGACCCTGCTCAGTATCAAAGCTGACTTTGTCCCCTTCGGCAAGGGATTTAAACCCGTTGCTCTGAATGGAAGAATAGTGAACAAATACATCGCTGCCGTCTTCACCTGTGATAAACCCGAACCCCTTGGATTCGTTGAACCACTTCACTGTTCCATTAGCCATTTTTTCCCTCCTTACTTAAAACTAAAGCTCCAGAAACGGTGATCACAATAAAAAAGGCCACAAAGCTAAAGTCTTTGTGGCCTTATCCGTCCAAAAAACTCTGAAACTTCGGACAAAGACTAACACGTTTGAGAAGAACGAGTCAACATATTTCTCATCCCTTGTCACACCAAAATAGAAATGTCCCCTTTTTTTCTACCTTGATCCGGGACTGCTGCAATTTCTCCGGCTTTGCACTATACTTTTCTCATATGGGCGCAAAAGAGTCACTGTATCAATCCCTCACCCTGGTCCTGGCAGTACTGTTCTTCGATTCCCTGGAGCGCCGCCGTCCCGGCCACAGGATAAACAGGAGACAGGACCTGCTGCTGAACGTAACAGCTCTGCTTATCGTCATTGTTGCAGGGGAGTTGTGGAAGGGGCTCATCCTGAATGGGCTGAAAATGCTTGTCCCGGGTGAAAAGCCTTTTCCGTCCGGGGTCTCCATGCTCCCCGGAACGGCCAGAATAGCGCTGGTGGCTTTCCGGTTCGAGGACAAGCGCAACCCATCTTTTCCTCTTCGCTCTTCCCCAGGTCATTCTCGTCTACTACGTTCTTGCGCTTGCTCCGCGGGAGGCAGGCATAGCCTTCTCTTTCGGGGTGGTAGTCAATGTATGGATACATACAAACACATGGGTGTATCTCGGGCCGTTGGAATGGATACTTATTACGCCCAACTATCACCGGGTGCACCACGGGGCAAAGGGCCTCTCCCGGAAGAACCTCGGCTTTGTCCTCACTATCTGGGACAGGATGTTCGGAACCTATGCCGATCCGGAAGCGATAGGGAAAGACCTTCCCATGGGCTTTGTGCCCACACGCAACCGTCTTATACGCATGATCGTGGGCTTCTGATGTCCCACCAGCGATAACACCTGAAAAAATTACTTCCATTGCTGAAGGGCGTATACTGAAGCAATCCCGCTTTTCCCACTGGATTGCTGTTTTGATGCGTTTGCCCTGCCCCTCCCCTTGACATACCGTTGCTCCGGTGATAGTTTTTTAAATGAGAGGTATGCTTCTCAAATTTAAGGGGGTGGCCCATGGGAAAGAAGTTTCCTGTCCTGGTATTCATATTCCTGTTTTCCCTTAGCGGGATACTTTCCGCTGAACAACTGCCGGCAAATCCCGGCTCCGGGAATCGCGGACTTTTCCTGTCCGTCGGCTATCACGGCAACAATCTCGATTACAGGGAATACGTGAACGGCGGGGTCCTCGATAAAGATTCTGGCTGGGAAAACGGCATTGCAGCTGAAGCAAGGTTCGAGGCAGAGCGGATTTCATCACGGGCGCTTTTTGAATTCTCGGGGTCGGATAACGCACTCTATGAAGGAGCGGATGCAATTACCAATACCCCTATCACTCTCAGGACCAGGGAACGCTTTTATCGCTATGAGGCCGACCTGGGATATAAGCTTTTGAACTTTCGCGCAGCGACCCTCACCCCCTATATCGGAATCGGCTATTGGGAATGGAGGAGGGGGAGAAATGCCCTGCCCGATTATCTCGAAAAATATACCTGGTACTACCTGCCCATAGGCTTAAATTATGTCTACAGGAACGCCCAATGGACCATTGGCGCGGATGCCACAGTATACTTTCCCTTCTCCATGAAAATGGAAACCGATATTGCAGGGACAGCAGACAATGCCGCGTTCGATCTGAAGAGCAGGCCGGGGTTCAGGGCGGAGTTCCCGGCTACCTATGATATATACAGGCCGAAGGCTCCAAATCGCGCCACCATATTCTTCTTTGCCACTCCCTATTACCAATACTGGGAAATCGGCAGGAGCGACAACGTCACATTGACCAGCAACGGGGTCCCTGCCGACATCGTTTATGAACCGAAGAGCAAAACCGGTATTCTGGGGTTCAAGGCCGGTTTAGGGATCAACTTCTGACTGAGGCAAAATGCAATCATTTCGACTGCTTCTTCTTCAGCAGCATTTTCACTGCGGCCCCGGTGTCGCGCTTCAGCAAGAAAAAGCAAAACACTGCAGAGACGACAACAAGCAAGGCGATAGTCTTGTTTCCCTGCTCAAGCGTGGCGATCAGGGCGCCGGCCAGGAATATCATAAAAACAGAGGGCATCACAATTCTTGAAATAACCTCTCTCACAGGGGAAAGGTTTCTGAAGCATGCCTTAGCCTCATTCACCCTGCCCATTTTTTCATACAGAAGCCCTTTGTTCAGCCAAAGCATATTATTTCTTTGGTCCATATCGCTCACTTTCTCATAATATACGAGCGCCCTCTGAGGATCGGAATCCTGAAGCTGTAATGCCAGCCGGAAGAACATGGTAAAGAGGTTCCCTGCCTTCTGATAGCATTTCTCCGCCTCATCAGACCTGCCTGTTTCCTCCAGGATCACGGCTTTCAGAAACCATCCCCTGTGAAACTTCGGATTAGAAGCGACCAAAGCATCAGCCAGTTTCTCGGCGCTGGCGTATTCCTTTTTTTCGTAATGTCCCAACACCTTCTGCAGCAGGTTTTCGATAGACTCCACTTTTGTTCTCCCTTGAGCTTTTGAAGCGTTTAAATAAATACAGGGACACCGCTTTATCCCTCGGGGAAGGGATCACGAATTTCCTCCCCCCTGTCAATCCTCATCGTCCCCTGTGTCTTCATCAAAAATATTGTAATTAACATACCACTGCGCCTCGTCCTGAAAGAAAAACATATAGATGATCTTCCCTCTCTTCTGTTCCATGGGCCGTCATAAAAAAGGCGGTACAAATCCGATTTCTTGTACCTCAGATCATGCTCTACCTGGTCTCTTGTTTCAGGCAGGGCAAAAGAGACAAGGGCGTCGATATCTTTGTTGAAGAGAGCGTCCTTCCATTTATTCGCTGCCGCCAGTATCTCTCCGTACAGGGGATCGTTTTCGTGCGCCACCTCAAGACCTGAAGCAGCGAGGCAAACCGAACCGGCCACAAGCCCGATTACAAGGGCTTGAAAGAGTATGGTAAGAGCTGTACCTGTTCTGCCGGGCATAATCTCCATGAAAATATCATACGGATAAAATCTGCCCCATTATAACATCCATGGGCTGAAGATTGCAGGGCAAAGACAATAATGCAAGCCGGCCCGGCTTACAACCGGCAGGGGACTGACGCCGAGTCCCTGCCGTTTACATTCCCTCCTGAACAGCTGATGTCTCACCCTCGTCAAACATCGCCATATTTATACATTCATTGACTGCCTGTTCAAGGGTATTCATATTTTCAATCTTCTTCATGTCATTAATCATCCACTGCAGGAATTTCACTTGCCTTTCAGACAAAACAACGGTTACTTGCATCTGACACCTCTTTTAAAAGATTTGGGGGTAAAAATGGTCGTGGCGAACCGATTCTAACGGACGACCTCTCGCACACCGCGCGCTCAAGTCAATATTATCCTGTAGTCTCCTTTTCGAGATACATAACATTCGATTTTCATCTATTCAATGAGCACCAGTGCATAATAATTCCACTGACCGAATGTTTCCCTTTTGGTATCGATCTCAAAACCATTGGCCCTGGCTGTTTTGAAAACATCTATTCCACACGCCTCCATAAGCGGCCTGGTCCTGACTGCTTTCAGTTCCGCTGTCTGAGACTCACCCTGAGTCTCCGGCTCTCCGGAAGGTCAGGTGGCTCCGGCCAGCCCCGATGTGATTGCGGTCAGGGCAAATGCCTTGTAGTACCCCAGCTGGTATGCTTCACCTTCAAGCCTGCCCGCAGCTTCGGTAAGCGCTTTCCCCTTGGAGCTGTTCATAAGGATGGCCTTGCTGTATTCCTTTAGGACCTTCTGCGTGCTTTCGGCATCGGGTGCACAGGGAGGGTGGTACGCATCTTTGCCGTGGAACGGACAGCCGTAGAGGCATTTCCATCTGACCCACTCATTTACGCTTACGGTATCGGTATCGATTACTTTCGCTTTTTCAGCGCCCAACTCAAGCGCCCGCTTAATCAGGGCTTCCATTTTGTGCTCCATCGTTTTACCATCCTTCTCACTGAATAGTATGGCTTCGCCGACATCCGAATCGTGCTCTTCGGCAAGGGCGCTGCCGTCAAAGTATGGACATCTCGACGTTCTGCAGCCGTGAGGGTGCTTGGGGCTGTACTTACAGGCAGATGTCTCCCCTTTCGGCAATTCAATGCCGAGGCCCTCTTTAAGATAATTTACTGCAACGTCGAGGGATGTCCTCACATATGCCTTGCAGCAGCTTGGCCCTGTGAGGCTGGTAATCGCTCCGGCAACCCGCGTTGCAGCCTCCATGGTGATCTTTTGCTCTTCATCCTTGCCGCACTTTGATCCGGTGAGGACGGCAAAGCAAGCCCCGATTGCAGGAGCAATACCGCAGACCCCGGTAAGACCGCAATAGCCGCCATGCGCCTGCCTTTCCGTGCGGCTAAACACCTCTTTGATCGCCTCCTTGCCGATCCCTTCAGTCCCTTTATTCTTAAGGGCAGCCATCAGCGCCCCACCTGCAATATAGGCATGCTGGCAGCCGAGCATCGGGAGTCCCGGATAGCTCATCATCAGCTCGGAAATCCCGAAGGGATCTTTTGATTGGGCGCTGATGGCGACGTCTTCGATGATCCGCACAGCGTCCCGGTTATGGCATACGTCGCAGATGTAGTGCCCGTGAGGACATTTGATATGGCCGGATTCGACTTTACGGCAATAGGCACAGGTCAGATCCTCTGCTTGATCCAGGTACATAAGAGGGGCGCTGCAAACCATGCAATCCTCTGTTTTACTCTCCCGGGGTTGAGATCCAAAGGTGAGGGGCACTGTTTCCCGGCTGTTAATTTGATGCCCACGGGCGCCGGTGTCCGATGGTCAACAATTTGAGCTGTTTTTTTCTTCTCTCTTTTCAGACATAGAAGACTCCTTGTCATCCATAAAACAGGGTGAAGACTATCAACCCGATACACATGTAAGTCTTTTCATCGGCCGTAACATGACTCATTGTATCGATAAGCGCCTTATCGTCCATGCCTTGCCGTCTCCCATTTATCAGTGAACTCCGGTTTGCAGGCGGAAGGAAGGACTCTCTCAATCTTTTTCTGCCGTATCAGTTCCTTGAGGCCCGCGATGACGACATCCGGCTTAGTCTTGCCTTTTGATACCGCCATTGCTTCCTTGATAAGATCATCGGGTATGTTCAGTGTCGTTTTCATGATACCCTCCAAACAGTACAATTTGTATGTATAGTATAGCAGGTACAAGAAATACATTTACAACCTTTGGGGGGGCAAAATAAAACTCCTTTAACCTGAATTTTCATTTCAGATTAAAGGAGAAAAATTGGTCGGGGCGAACCGATTCGAACGGTCGACCTCTCGCACCCCAAGCGTTCAGGTTAACGTTATCTCTTTGTTTTTTAGAGTTTTTATTGTCCCTAAAAGTGCGTTTTTTGCCCCGTTTTTAGAAAATTTCCCGACGTTTTCCCGACGTTATTTTTTGCTTTCCACTATGCTCCTGCAGTCTCATTTAACACCCTCTCCGGTTGCCTGTTCAAGCATTCACAATAGTGAAATACAATGAGGCGAAGTCGTCTCAATAATTATGATTTAAGGAGGAGAAAGAATCAATGGAAGAACAGAGGCACAAAAATTTCGGGTTCGTTTCGGGAATCCCCAAGAACGTGACATTCGAAGGCGCTAAACGGAAGAAGCGATATCTCAGTTTCGAAGTAATGTGCCCGGGTCACGATGGCAGCCTGACGGCATATGGCAGAATGAGAGGAGATGAGACTGAGCTTAAATCCTTTCATACATTCTGTGAAAAAAATCCCGGCTCACCTGTAAGGCTCAAAGGCGTGATCAATCAGTTCACAAGCAACGATGAGGGCGCAAGGCGCCTTACCAATTTCACCTTTTTCCGCTGGGAACCTGCCGTAACCGGAGACTATAAAGCCGCATTCGTTGTCATTGGAGAGCTCCTGGGGAAGGATATCTCAGAAGGCGAAGGGATGCTGACCATAACCATATCCCGTCCGACAAACCAGGAGGGCGAGGAACAGACCGAAAGCGAGCCCCTTGTGTTTCATGTTATCAACTCAAAAGAGATCGAGGAGCTTACAGAGGGGAGCCTTATCGAAATCAAGGGAAAGCTAAGGCCGCGGACCCCGGAGAGCGAATACGGCGAGGCGACCTCGCCCATCAGGCCCTATGTCGAAAAGATCAGGATAATCGGATAGGTCCGAGCGAACCAGTTTCCATCCGGAAACTTCTAAGCAGTTGTAAACACAAAGGGAAAGCGGCGTCAGTAAAAAAGTATTTGTAGGGAGAAGCGGTATACAGTAAGAATATTTCATTGTGCAGGCGAGGGAAACT
>JAJZPZ010000033.1 GCA_021847795.1 Nitrospirota bacterium | reverse complement strand
AGGGCAGCCCGGCCCGGCATCTTTGCTTTGCCGCTGCCGGCGCCCTGCTGCCTGCAGTTCTTTGAATAGGGGTCCCCGGGGCCCGATTGCCGGTCCATGGGAAGGTCTGCCGCAAATCGTCCTTATTATAATGATTATGGTCGGATACCCGGCGGATGACTGACGTGGCCGGAAAAGAGTGGCTGGTCTATGTTCTTGTTGTGCATTGCTTTTTATCGCGGACCTTCTGTATTTCTTGACAAAATGTACTGATACGGGCTATTTTTCCTGCCGGGGGCCTGCCAAAGAGTTGCCGGACTATCGTATATACATCGAATAGCTTCCGGAACCGGGGAGAAGCGCACAATGGACATTGTCCTGGCTACGAGGAACATGAAGAAAATCGAGGAAATAAGCAGGATCCTAAACGGCCTGGACGTAACCCTTTTGACTTTGCGTGATTTCCCCTCCTGTCCTGAAGTCGAAGAGGACGCAGATACTTTTCAGGGCAATGCGGTCAAAAAAGCCCTTGAGATAGCAAAATGCACGGGAAAGCCGGCAGTGGCTGATGATTCCGGGCTCGAGGTATATGCTTTGGACAATGCCCCGGGTGTGCTGTCCGCCAGGTATGCGGGTGAAAACGCAAAAGACATTGATAATATAGACAAACTGCTTAAAAAAATGGATGGGCTGCCTGACGGGAAGAGGGGGGCGCGATTTGTATGCTGCATAGCCCTTGCTGATCCCGGGGACGGCGGCAGGACGGTAACCTTTTCAGGTTTTGTGGAGGGAGTGATCGGCAGGGAGTTGAAAGGGAGGCTGGGATTCGGATATGATCCGGTTTTTTATCCGGCGGGACAGGGGGTCGGGAGTCAGAGGACCTTTGCCGAGATGGACCCTGATGAAAAAGACGCCCTGAGTCACAGGAAAGCGGCCCTTGAGCAGCTCAAAGTCCACTTGCAGGCTTGTGTTTTTAAAATATAAGGATTTTTAATGTTCTGATTATAATTTTAAAATTGAATAAATTCCGTTCATTCGATTATCCTATATCGTTATTCTAAAAAATCTATGCAAATATGGAGGTCCTCCTTATGAGAATAGTTCTTCTTGGTGCGCCCGGGGCCGGAAAAGGTACCCAGGCAAAGAAAATCATTGAAAAGTATCCTATGCCCCAGATTTCCACAGGTGACTTGTTGAGAGCAGCGGTGGCTGCAGGGACCGCCCTCGGCAAAGAAGCAAAGTCTTATATGGATAAGGGAGAATTGGTCCCCGACAGTGTTGTGCTGGGAATGGTCGAAGAGAGACTCAGGCAGGATGATTGCAAGAAAGGGTATATTCTTGACGGTTTCCCGAGAAACACCAAGCAGGCGGAAGCTCTGGACAAGATGCTCGCTTCCCTGAGTATGTCCCTGAGCGGCGCCCTCAGCGTGGATGTCCCCTTTGAGGACCTGATGAAGAGGCTTACCGGAAGAAGGACATGCAAGGCCTGCGGACAGATGTACAATATTTATTTCAACGCCGCCAAGAAAGAAGGGATTTGCGACAAGTGCGGCGGTGAACTCTTCCAGAGAGCTGATGATAAGGAAGAGACCATTAAGAAGAGGCTGGAAGTCTACAATGCCCAGACAGCGCCCCTGATCGACTACTACGGAAAGAAGGGCATCCTGAAGTCAGTTGCAGGGACCGGCAGCATCGACGATATATTCGGCAAGGTCTGCAGCTCGCTTGGACTCAAATAATAAATTCAGGCTTGGTCTTGAAATATAGTTAAAAACTAAACAGGAGGAATTGATATGTCTTTGATTAAGCCACATGGTTCAGACAAACTAAATCCGCTCTTCGTGTATGACTCGGCTGAAAGTGAAGCCCTGAAGAAAGAAGCTGCAGGTCTGGCTTCTATTATTGTGAGTTCAGCTGCTGCGGCTAATGCAGTTATGCTGGGTGGCGGTTATTTCAACCCATTAACAGGCTACATGAATAAAGCTGACGCCCTGTCTGTTGCTAAGGATATGAAAACGACATCCGGTTTGTTTTGGCCTGTTCCGGTTCTGAACCTGGTAAAAAATGCAGGCAGCATTAAAGCCGGTGATCGCATTGCGCTGAAAGATCCTAATGTTGAGGGCAATCCCGTACTGGCCGTTATGGATGTAAAAGCGGTTGAAGAATTCAGCGACGCAGAGATGGAGATGATGTCTGAAAAAGTTTACCGCCCTAACCACAAGGAACCGCATCCCGGCGTGGATGCATTCAACGCCCAGGGTAAAGTCTGCCTCTCCGGTCCTATCAAAGTATTAAACTTCTCTTACTTCCAGGATGAATTTCCGGACACTTTCCGTACCGCAGTTGAAATCCGCAACGAAATCGCTGAGCGCGGCTGGAAGAAAGTTGTTGCCTTCCAGACCCGTAACCCGATGCATCTGGCCCACGAAGAACTCTGCCATATGGCAATGGATCGGTTAGGTTGTGACGGCCTGGTTATCCACATGCTGCTTGGTAAATTGAAAAAAGGAGATATCCCGGCGCCTATCCGCGATGCTGCGATCCGTAAAATGGTCGAGTTGTACTTCCCCAAGAACAGTGCAATGGTTACCGGTTATGGTTTCGATATGCTCTATGCCGGTCCGCGCGAAGGTGTATTGCACGCCATATTCCGCCAGAACATGGGCGCAACTCACTTCATTGTCGGCCGTGACCATGCAGGTGTCGGTGATCACTACGGTCCGTTCGATGCGCAAAAAATCTTCGACGAAGAAGTGCCTGCCGGTGCGCTGAAAATCGAAATCTTCAAAGCTGACCACACTGCATACTCGAAGAAACTGAACAAGGTTATGATGATGTGTGAGGCGCCTGATCATACAAAAGAAGACTTTGTTCTGCTTTCAGGCACAAAGGTCCGTGAAATGTTAGGTAAGGGGATTGCGCCACCGAAAGAATTCTCACGCCCTGAAGTGGCCGAAATCCTGATTAAATATTATCAGAGTCTTGAAAAATAAATTCATGTCTCATATTCGGTAGGCGCGTAAATAAAGAAAGCCGTTTCGGAGCCGGGCATGATCCCGGCTCCAGACACTTACAACGAAAGGGGGTGTTTGGGTAGTCCTTAAAAAAAGGTGAAGGATTTCTTGAAGAGCGGCAAAAAAATTTCTAATCAACACAAAACCAAAAGGAGGTTTACATTATGCCGAGTTTCGTAATTGCGGAAAAATGTGACGGCTGCAAGGCCCAGGACAAGACAGCATGTCAGTACATCTGTCCCAATGACCTCATGACCCTCAACAGGGACATCATGAAGGCATTCAACCAGGAGCCGGATCAGTGCTGGGAGTGCTACAACTGTGTAAAGATCTGCCCTCAGCAGGCTATTGAGGTAAGGGCGTATCAGGACTTCGCACCATTGGGAGGCAATGTTATCCCGATGAGAGGTACTGACTCCATCATGTGGACAATCAAGTTCAGGAACGGGTCCCTCAAGAGATTCAAATTCCCCATCAGGACCACCCCGGAAGGCTCGATCAAGATCTATGACGGAAAGCCGGAGCCGGATATTACAAAAATCAAGCAGCCTGGTTATTTCACCCACCAGGGCGCGGGCAAGACAATGCCCACAATGAAATAGGAGGGATGATACATGGAAAAAGAAACCTGTACGTTTTCATATTGTCAGAAGCCTGAAATCGTTGAGGTGGAGACAGACCTCCTTCTCATCGGTGGTGGTATGGCTTGTTGCGGCGCGGCATTCGAAGCAGCCCGCTGGGCAACCCCGAAGGGCATAAAGATCACCATGGTAGATAAGGCTGCTACCGACAGAAGCGGCGCCGTTGCTATGGGTCTTTCGGCTATCAACACCTACATGGGCGAAAACGATCCGAAGGATTACGTAAAGATGGTCAGGGGCGACCTTATGGGTATTGTAAGGGAAGACCTTATTTATGACCTCGGCAGACACGTGGATGACTCCGTTCAGCTTTTCGAAGAGTGGGGACTCCCTATCTGGAAAAAGGCTGATGACGGTTTCTCCCTCGACGGCTTCCAGGCAAGAGACCAGGGAAAGGCAATGCTGAAAGACGGCGGCGTTCCCGTACGGTCCGGTAAGTGGCAGATCATGATCAACGGTGAATCCTACAAGGTCATCGTTGCAGAAGCTGCAAAGCTTGCCCTCGAGCACAACAGGAAGGCAACAGGCGTTGCACAGAACCACTTTGAAAGAGTATTCATAGTAAAACTCTTCCATGATGCCAATGACCCGAAGAGGGTTGCAGCTGCAGCCGGCTTCAGCGTCAGGGAAAATAAGATATACATCTTCAAAGCCAAAGTTATGATCAATGCTTCCGGCGGAGCGGTCAATGTCTTCAGGCCGAGATCGACCCAGGAAGGCCAGGGCAGAGCATGGTATCCCGTATGGAACTCCGGCTCGGGTTATGCCCTCGGAATGCAGGCCGGCGCAGAGCTGACCATGATGGAGAACAGGTTCGTGCCCGCACGTTTCAAAGACGGATACGGTCCTGTCGGCGCATGGTTCCTCTTCTTCAAGGCAAAGGCAACCAACTCCCTCGGAGAAGATTATTGTGTAACACACCTCGAGGACACCAAGAAGCTCTACAGCCCGTATGCTGAAAAGCTCGGCACCTGTATCAGAAACCACATGATGATGGTTGACATGAAGTTAGGAAAAGGTCCTATCCTCATGAACACCCACACCGCAATGGCAGAGCTTGCCAAGACCATGGATGCCAAGAGGATCAAGCACCTCGAAGCAGAGGCATGGGAAGACTTCCTCGATATGGCTATCGGACAGGCAGGCCTCTGGGCATGTAAGAACGTAGAGCCCGACAAGGAACCTTCCGAGATTATGCCTACCGAGCCTTATCTCCTCGGTTCACATGCAGGCTGCGCAGGCTTCTGGTGCAGCGGCCCCGAAGATCTCGGCGCACCTGACCACTACCACTGGGGTTACAACAGGATGTCCACAGTGCCCGGCCTTTTCATGGCTGGTGACATCTGCGGCGCATCCGGCCACAAGTTCTCCTCCGGCTCACACGCTGAAGGCAGACTTGCAGCAAAGGGCGCGATAGCGTTCCTTCTCGATCACGCTGACTACAAGCCGACCATCAAGGCTACTGCAGATGAGATCGCAGGAGAGCTTTACCTGCCGTTCGAGGTCTATGAGAAGTACAAGACCGTTTCGACTGATCCGGCCATCAACCCTAACTACATCAGGCCGAAGATGCTCCAGACAAGGCTCCAGAAGATTGCCGACGAATACTTCGGCGGAATCTCCACATGGTACATGACTTCCAAGACCATGCTGACCGAGGGCCTGAAGCTTCTCACCATGCTGAAAGAAGACTCTACGAAGATGGCTGCAAGCAACCTTCATGAGCTCATGAGATGCTGGGAGAACTTCCACAGAATTCTTTCCGTTGAGGCACATGCACGTCATATCCTCTTCAGGGAAGAGACCAGGTATCCCGGATACTACTACAGGGGCGACTTCCTCCCGATCAACGACAAGGATTGGAAGTGCTTCGTTAATTCGAAGTACGATGCTGAGAACAACACATGGGAACTGAAGAAGGTTCCTTATGTACAGCTCGTAGCTGACTAATTGACCTGGGGGAGAGGGGCCGACGGCCCCTCTCTTCAGTTATGCGTAATGGGTAATGCGTAAAAGATCGTAAACAGTTGTGGGTAAAACTTCCACGGTTCTCAGTTCAACGCAAGCGGCCCACTGCCCCTTACGGATTTATTACTCATTACTCATCACGCATCACACTTAAAAGGAGGAGTAGCATGTCAGAACAGACCAGCAAGCAGGCCAGTCGCGTACTCGTGATTGGCGGTGGTTTCAGCGGACTGACAACGGCGGTTGACGCTGCCGAAACAGGAGCTGAAGTTATCGTGATAGAAAAGAACCCCTACCTCGGCGGAAGGGTCTCTCAGCTGAACAAGTATTTCCCCAAGCTGTGTCCACCTATCTGCGGCCTTGAGATAAACTTCAGGAGAGTCAAGACGAACCCATTGATAACCCTATATCCCATGTCGGAGGTGGAGAGCATATCCGGAGGGCCGGGCGACTACAATGTAACCGTAAAGGTGAACCCGAGGTATGTCAACGAAAACTGTGTTGCATGCAATGCCTGTGCAGAAGCATGTCCGGCAGAGAGGCCGAACGCTTATAATTTCGGCATGGACACCACAAAGGCTGCTTACCTGCCTTTTAACCAGGCATTCCCCCAGAGATACGTGATCGACAGCGCTCACTGTAAAGGTGATTGCGGAAAGGCTTGCCGGGAAGCTTGCAAGTACAATGCTATAGACCTCGGCATGAAACCGGAAACAAAGAGCTTCAAAGTGGATTCCGTTGTGGTAGCCACGGGGTGGAATCCCTACGATGCGAACAAGCTCGATATTCTCGGCTTCGGGAAAGTGAAGAATGTCATCACCAATATGATGATGGAAAGACTCGCTTCCCCCACCGGACCGACAGGCGGGAAGATAGTAAGGCCTTCGGACGGGAAGCCCGTGAACTCGATAGCTTTTGTCCAGTGCGCCGGAAGCAGGGATGAAAACCATCTGGCTTTCTGCTCATACATATGCTGCATGGCCTCATTGAAACAGACTACCTATATAAGGGAGCAGAACCCCGAATCAAAGGTCCGGATATTCTATATCGACCTCCGGACCCCGGGCAAATACGAAAAATTCTACGCGAAGATAAAGGAAGACGCCAATGTTGCTTTTACCAAGGGAAAGGTAGCGAACATTGTCCAGGCCGAAGGGTCCGACGATGTGCTTGTCGAGGCTGAAGACATGCTGACCGGCGATAAGGTAAAAGTCAAATTCGATATGGTGGTCCTTGCAACAGGCATGGAACCGGCAGGGGCATCCCAAAGGATTTCCGGAGTGGACTATAGTACAGACGGCTTTGCCCTGTCTAACCCCGGGGTGTTCTCAACGGGCTGCAGCAAGAATCCCATGGATGTTGCCAAGTCAGGACAGGATGCTACAGGCGCTGTCATGAAGGCGATCCAGACAGGACAGAGGAGGTAATCGAACAATGGAGAAAAAACTCGGTGTTTATATATGTACGGGATGTTCCATCGGGGATGCTGTCGATGTTGAGAAGTTAGGCAATATCAGCAAGAATGCCCTGAGGGTCCCTGTGGTAAAGTCCCATTTCGCTCTCTGCGGAAAGGAAGGGATCGAACTTATAAAGAACGATATCAAAAGCGGGGAAGTCAATACCATTATTGTCGCGGCGTGCTCGCCGAGGGTCAAATACGAAGAGTTCGACTTCCCGGGCTGCCTTGTGGAAAGGGTGCCGGTAAGGGAACTCGCGGTCTGGAGCCAGGAGCCTGAACAGGCCCAGCTCGCAGCCGAAGACTATGTGAAAATGGGGGTTATCAAGGCCCAGAAAGGCGATATCCCTGAGCCGTACATGATGGAGACGGTCAAGACCATACTCGTGATCGGCGGCGGTATTACCGGGATGACTGCAGCCCTTAATGCTGCAAATACCGGATACCAGGTTGTGCTGGTCGAGAAAGAGGACAAGCTCGGCGGCTTCGCGAACAAGCTGTATAAGAAGGTCCCGACAGCACCCGGTGAATACAGCGAACCCCTGATTGTCGACACGGACATTGACAAGACGATCAAAGAGGTGGAGAGTAATCAGAATATAAAGGTGTACAAGTCCGCAAAAGTCGAGAATACCGAGGGACAGCCGGGACAGTTCAATGTAACGATCTCCTCGAACGGCAGCTCCGAGAACGTCATGATCGGCTCGATCATTCTTGCCGCGGGCTGGAGGCCTTATGATGCGACAAAGCTCGAGCATCTCGGGTACGGAAAGTCCCAGGATGTCGTAACGAACATAGAACTCGAGGAGATCGCCAGGAAGGGGAAGATCACCAGGCCCTCTGACGGAAAAGAGGCAAAAAAGGTCGCTTTTATCCAGTGCGCAGGACAGAGAGATCCCAACCACCTTTCCTACTGTTCCGCCATGTGCTGCACAACATCATTAAAACAGGCGAAGTATGTAAGGCAAAACCCCGATGCAACTGCAATGATCCTGTACAAGGACATCAGGACCCCGGGGAAGCTTGAGTTCTACTATAAAGCGGCCCAGGACGATCCCGGCGTAATGCTTACCAAGGGAGAAGTCAAGGGCGTAAGCGATGCAGGGAACGGAAATCTCTATGTGGAGATGGAAGACAGCCTGCTCGGCAAGAAGGTGAAGATCGAGGCAGACCTTGTGGTCCTTGCAACCGGAGTTGTTCCTGCAACGGTTGATGACCCGATCCTGAACCTGCAATACCGGCAGGGTCCCGGGCTCCCTGATCTCGAACTCTTCGACGGGTTTGCCGATTCCAACTTCATATGCTTCCAGTATGAAACCAGGAGGACCGGCGTATATGCAGCGGGCGCAGTACGGCAGCCCATGAATATGGCAGAGGCGCAGGAGGATGCAGCCGGCGCGGCCCTGAAGGCAATACAGGCGGCAGAGCATGTGGCAAAGGGCGTTGCAGTACACCCGAGGGCATGGGATATGACTTTCCCCGACCCGTTCATGCAGAGATGTACCTCCTGTAAGAGGTGTACTGAGGAATGTCCCTTCGGCGCTATTGACGAAGATGAAAAAGGCACTCCTTTCTACAAGCCGGGACGCTGCAGAAGATGCGCCACCTGTATGGGGGCATGTCCTGAAAGAATCGTGTCCTTCAAGGATTATCATGTTGATATGATAGGCTCCATGATGAAAAACATTTCCGTCCCCTCTGACGATGACAAGCCGAGGATCATTGTCCTCGCCTGCGAGAACGACGCCTATCCTGCAATCGACACCACGGCCTTCCAGCACGGGAAGCTTGACCCGGCTGTCCGGTTTATCCAGCTCAGGTGCCTCGGTTCGACAAACCTCGTCTGGATCGCGGACGCCCTTTCGAGGGGAGTTGACGGTATGCTCCTCCTGGGCTGCAAATACGGAGAGAATTACCAGTGCCATTTTGCAAAAGGCAGTGAGCTGGCAAACTACAGGCTTGGAAAGGTCCAGGAGACCCTCGGCAGGCTGCAGTTGGAGGCCGAGAGAGTCGGAATGCTCCAGGTTGCCATCGATGAGTATGACAAGATACCGCAGATGATCACTGACTTTGTGAACAGAGTCAAAGAAATAGGCCCGAATCCGTTTAAGGGCTTTTAGGAGGAGAAATAAATGGCAGAACAGGTAATAAATCCGGATCTGAATTTTGTTAAAGACATCATCGCTTCTGGTGGCGAATCCCTGAAGAAATGCTACCAGTGTTCGACCTGTACGGTCGTCTGCAATGTGACCCCTGACAGCAAACCCTTTCCGAGAAAGGAAATGATGTATGCACAATGGGGTATGAAGGACAAGCTCATAAACAATCCTGATGTATGGCTTTGCCATCAGTGCAGCGATTGTACGGCACAATGTCCGAGGGGCGCAAAACCGGGAGAAGTGCTCGGCGCCGTCAGGAAGATGACGATAGAGGAATATGCGACCCCGGGTTTCCTTGCGAAAATGGTGGGAGATTCCAAATATCTGCTGCTTCTCTTCGCTCTGCCTATCCTGATTTTCGGGGCATACGCCTTGATCCAGGGGCATACCAGTCTCGGCTCGATCCCGCGGGGAAGCAACGGGGAAATCGTTTATGCATTGTTTATGCCGGTATTCCCCTATATCGACCTGACATTCGGTACGGTAGCTTTTCTTGCGGCCGTCAGCTTCTTTTTCGGCATCAGGAAATACTGGTCCGCCATGGGCGGCGGTATGAGCATGGACGGCAATATTGTCAACAGCGTCACGGAAACGGTGTCGGAGATCCTTTCGCATAGGAGATTCCAGAAATGCAATGTGACAAAGGAAAGGTCCACATCGCACCTCCTGGTGTTTTACGCCTTTGCGGGTCTCGCGATAACAACGACCTGGGCAATCGTCTACCTGTACGGGTTCCACCGCGAATCCCCTTATCCGCAGTATGACCCGATGAAGATCCTAGGGAATGTGAGCGCCCTCGCGTTGCTCCTGGGAATAACCCTTGTTGCCAACAACCGCCTGAAAAATGCTGAAAAGGCCGGCAAGGGAAGCTATTTTGACTGGCTTTTCATTTCGGTTATATACGGGATTGTCATTACCGGCCTGCTCTCCGAGATATTAAGGCTTGCAGGTGTGGCTGTGCTGGCATATCCTGTATACTTTGTCCACCTGGTCTTTATTTTCTTCCTCTTTGCCTATGCGCCGTTTTCGAAGATGGCCCATATGGTCTACCGTACAACGGCAATGGTTTTTGCAAGACACACCCAGAGGGAGGGATAATTCCATGTCGGTAAAGGTCAAGGACATTCTTAAGGACAAGGGTCTTGAAGTCATAGCGATAGACAGCGATGTCACTGTGGATGTAGCCGTTAAGAAAATGGTTGAGAGGAATATCGGGGCAATCCTTGTCATACAAGAGGGTGAATTCGTAGGTATGTTTACCGAGCGCGATGTCCTTACCTGCTGGACAAATCACGGTTCTTTCGATAAGGTTGTCATAAAGGAAGTTATGATTAAAGACATCCTGGTCATATCTCCTGCTGATGACCTGGAATACGTTATGACTGTTATGACCAACAAGAGGATACGGCATCTGCCGGTAATCGACCACGGCAAGATGGTGGGCGTGATATCGATTCGAGACGTGGTCAAATATCATATCGGAAACCTGAAGGCGGAGGTGCATTACCTCAAAGATTATATGTTCGGCCCCGGCATACAGAACAACACATAAAATAGGGGAACCGGGAGGCAGGAGGGTCGTGCAACATTCCTGCCGCGGACATTGCAACAATAGTCAAGGACATATCAGAAAAAAGGGAGGTGAAGAGGTAGCACAAATGTAAAGTGCCGGACTGGAGAACGGTCTGGCAGCATAAGGCACTAGCCCTTTGGAATCATTCGGATTATTTGCAAAATATTACTTTTAAGGAGGAGACTAAATGAGTGCAACAATTCTCTTTGCTTTAGTCTGCGGTGCGCTGGGCGTCGGCTATGCCCTAATGACCGCGGTCTGGGTATCGAAGCAGGATGCCGGCAGTGAACGTATGCAGCAGATTTCAAATGCGGTGAAGGAAGGCGCATATGCTTTTCTTGCCCGTGAGTATAAGACAGTGGCAATGGTTGCCGTGCCGTTGGTTGTCGTACTTGCAGTGGTCCCCAGTCTCGGCATGTGGACAGCTATCGGATTTGTTATCGGCACCGTAGGTTCCGCATTCGCCGGTTTTGTCGGCATGTGGGTCACCGTGCGCGCGAATGTCCGTACGACACAGGCTGCATCAAAGGGCCTTCAGAACGCGCTTACCCTTTCATTCAAGGGCGGCTCCGTTACAGGCATCATGGTCGTCGGCCTCGGTATTATCGGCCTGGCCGGATACTTTTTCATTGTCAGGAGCATAGCTGGAGAGGCGGCATTCCATGCCCTCATAGGCCTCGGTTTCGGCTGTTCCCTCATGAGCGTCTTTGCACGTATCGCCGGTGGTATTTACACCAAGGCGGCTGACGTAGGAGCGGACCTCGTGGGTAAGGTCGAGGCGGGAATTCCTGAAGACGATCCTAGGAACCCCGCTGTTATCGCGGATAACGTAGGCGACAATGTCGGCGACTGCGCAGGTATGGCAGCTGACCTTTATGAGACATATACCGTTACCTTAGTTGCAGCAATGCTGCTTGCAAAATCGGTTTTCGGCCCCGAGAGCCCCTGGGTTGAGTTCCCGCTCATGCTCGGCGGAGTCTCGATCATTGCATCGATCGTCGGCACATACTTTGTTAAACTCGGCAAAAGCCAGTACATCATGGGCGCCCTTTACAAAGGCCTTGCTGTTGCAGGCATCATTGCTGCAATCGCATTCTATTTTGTTTCAGCCCAGTTTATCAGCGGGCTTCAGGGCTCGGATGCAGGTGTCTTCACCGCAATGAGCGTGTTCCTGACATCGTTGATCGGTCTTGCCCTCACCGGACTGATCGTCTGGATTACGGAATACTATACTGCTAAAGAGTACAGGCCCGTGCAGACGATTGCCAAAGCCAGTCTTACCGGCCATGGCACGAACGTTATTGCCGGTCTTGCCATGAGCATGGAGGCTACTGCGCTTCCTGCCCTGGTTATTGTCGGCGCTATCCTCGGTTCCTTCTCCCTCGGAGGGGGCTTCAGCGGTAACCCCGGCGGCGGCCTTTTTGCAATTGCGCTTTCAGCTGTTGCGATGCTCTCGATGACGGGTATTGTCGTTGCCATCGACTCATACGGTCCGATTACGGACAACGCCGGTGGTATAGCGGAAATGGCTGAGCTTCCTTCAGCAGTCAGGGACATCACTGACCCGCTGGATGCAGTAGGAAACACCACAAAGGCTGTTACAAAGGGATATGCGATCGGTTCAGCCGCTCTTGCAGCGCTCGTTCTTTTTGCCGAGTACTCAAGAGAGCTTGCGACAAGGATGGGCGGCGTTGCCTTCGACCTCTCCGATCCTTTAGTCATTGCCGGTCTCTTCATCGGCGGTCTTATTCCGTACTACTACGGCGGCAGGCTTATGCTTGCAGTGGGTAGGGCTGCGGGAGGCGTTGTACAAGAGGTCCGCAGACAATTCCGCGAGATCAAGGGAATCATGGAAGGAACAGGCAAGCCTGAGTACGGCAAGTGCGTCGACATCGTCACCAAGTCGGCCATCAAGGAGATGATGGTGCCTGCGCTTATTCCTGTTGTTGCTCCTATCATTGTCGGCTTTACCCTTGGTCCCAAGGCCCTTGGTGGTGTTCTTATCGGAAGCATCCTGACCGGGCTCTTCCAGGCTATCGCCATGACTTCAGGCGGCGGCGCGTGGGACAATGCCAAGAAATCCTTTGAAGACGGCGTTACCGACGAGAAGGGCGTTATGCATAAGAAGGGAAGCGATGGACACAAAGCTTCCGTTACCGGTGATACTGTCGGCGATCCTTACAAGGATACCGCAGGCCCGGCAATCAACCCGATGATCAAGGTCATCAACATCGTGGCCCTGCTTATCGTTCCGTTGATTTCGTAATTTAACCTAGCAAATCAAAGGCCGGCAGGGGTTTCCCTGCCGGCCTTTTTTGTCCATCGGGGACAGATTGGGCTTGCCAAAGGCCCTCTTTATTTTGTAAAATATAAGTCTAAATTTATGCCAGGAGGTACTACATTGAAAGAGGGTGTTCATCCGAAATATAAAGAGGCAAAGGTCGTCTGCGCGTGCGGCGAGACTTTCGTTACAAAGTCCACACATGACAATATCCGCGTAGATATCTGTTCAAAGTGCCACCCGTTCTTTACCGGGAAGCAGAAGATTATGGATGCTGAGGGCAGGGTGGAGAAATTCAAGAAAAAATACGCAGCAAAGAAATAGCGAATCCGTATAAACGGGGTTAGGGTTTGAAGCGTGTTAAACTCTAACCCTTTTTTATTGAAAAAATAAGAAACCACCAGGGAGAAGCAAATTCTAAATTCTAAGCACGAAATCCTAAGCAATATATAAATTCAAAATTCAAATGCTCCAAACCGTTTCGAATTTCGGTCATTCGAAGTTGTTTGGGATTTAGATATCAGGATTTCGAATTTGCCTTTTCTGTGGTTGAGCGAGGCAGCTGACATGGCGAACGTAGGCGGGCAGGCAGTAATAGAAGGTGTAATGATGAAATCTCCCTCAGGCTGGAGCGTTGCCGTCAGGGGGCCGAAAGGGGATATCAGCCTCAAGCTCGAGAGGACTGAAAAGCAGGCCGGATTCCTCAAGCTCCCTATAGTTAGGGGCGTGGTGGCGCTTTTTCAGGCGTTGTATATAGGCGTAAAGGCAATCGAATTTTCAGGCAATGTGGCGTACCAGGAGCAGGAGGATGAAAAGACCTTCAGTCCTTTGAGCATGGCGATCACTATCGCAACTGCCATGCTCCTTGCTGTCGGCTTGTTCATCGTGCTGCCGCTTTTCCTCACAAAACTGATGGGCAATATATTCCAGAGCGTTTCGAGCAGTTCTTTTGTTTTCAATTTTATCGACGGTTTGCTCCGCGTAGGCATATTCCTGCTTTATGTCTTTTCCATAGGGCTCTGGAAGGAGATGCGGAGGGTATATGAATACCACGGAGCAGAGCACAAAGTCATTTTTACCCATGAGGCCGGGGAAGAACTTACCGTGGAGAACGCCAGAAAATACAGGCCCTATCACCCGAGGTGCGGAACGAGCTTCCTGCTGATCGTCATGGTGATCAGCATCCTGGTCTTTTCCTTTATCCCGCAAAAGTGGCCTTTTATAGAAAAAGCGGCCTCCCGGATGGTCCTCATCCCGCTGATAGCCGGTATCTCCTACGAGATGCTCAGGTTTTCTGCAAAGATGAAGGACAACCCGGTCGTGAAGTTCCTGGTTTTCCCCGGCTTGCTGCTGCAAAGACTGACTGTCCGGGAACCTGACAACTCCCAGCTGGAGGTGGCACTGACTGCCCTGAAGGAAGTTCTGAAACTGGAAGTAAACCCCGAAGAGGTCGTGAAGCAATGTTAGATAAACTCCTGGTCATTGAAGAGAAATACAACGAAATAAATAACGCGCTTATGAGGGCGGAGGTGCTGTCCAATGCCCAGGAATACCAGAGGTATTCGAAAGAACGCTCCGACCTGGAAGCCATTGTCGGGAAGATCCAGGAATATAAAAAGCTGCTGGCGGACATGGAAGGCGATGAGGAGCTTGTGCGGGGCGGGGACGGCGATATCAAGGCCCTTGCCCAGGAAGAGCTTGAGGACCTCAAAAAGAGACGCCCGGGACTGGAAGATGAACTAAAGCTCATGCTGCTGCCCAAAGACCCCAGGGATGACAGGAACGTCATACTCGAAATCAGGGCAGGCACCGGCGGAGAGGAAGCAGCGCTTTTCGGGGCGAGTCTCTTCAGGATGTACTCAAAGTATGCTGAATCGAAAAAATGGAAGATAGAAACAATCGACTCGAACCCGACAGGGCTCGGCGGCTTAAAAGAGATTATCGCGAACATTACGGGGAAGGGCGCATACAGCAAGCTGAAATACGAGAGCGGTGTCCACCGGGTGCAGCGCGTGCCGGTTACCGAAGCCTCGGGGAGAATCCATACCTCTGCTGCAACCGTAGCTGTTTTGCCCGAGGCCGAAGAGGTGGACATCAAGGTAGAAGAAAAGGACCTGAGAATCGACACCTTCTGTTCATCAGGCGCCGGCGGGCAGAGCGTCAACACGACGTATTCCGCGGTAAGGATAACCCATGTGCCCACAGGCCTGGTGGTCCAGTGCCAGGATGAGAGGTCGCAGTTGAAGAACAGGGAAAAGGCCCTGAAGGTCCTGCGCTCACGGCTTCTTGATCTCGAGATCGAAAAGAAAGACAAAGAGCGTGCCATGGACAGGAAGACCCAGGTCGGCAGCGGGGACAGGAGCGAGAGGATACGGACCTACAACTATCCCCAGAACAGGGTGACCGACCACAGGATAGGCCTTACGCTTCATAAACTGGAGCAGGTGCTTGAGGGCAACCTGGACGAGGTCATCGACGCGCTGAATACCCACTACCAGTCCGAACGGCTGAAAGAACTGTAATTCCCCCCCTCTCAGACTCTGGGGTCAGGCTTGATTACGTGATTCCAGCATTCTCAGAACTTTTTTCATAGCAGCCCGCCCTCTGTCATTGTCTGAGAATTTAGCCAACCTCGACAGCATGGATAACTCCCTCTTAAGCACAGGCGTCAACGCTGTCAGTTTATATCCGGCCTCGCGCCAAACACTGACAAGCAGCCCTCGTGCAAAAAACAACTCATCTTTCCTGCTTCGGGAGGCAATGTCTTCACGCGTCACCCCCGTCACCTCTTCAACTGCTTTCAAAATGGCGTGTAGGGCAGGTCTTTTCATCGGTTTTCCCGGATTGTCACGTTTCCCCTCCACTTTCTCGATGAACTTCTCATCCCCCAGTATCTGCTGATCTATGGCTTTGTAAAGCGAGTTGTCCTTCCCCGCTCCGATAGCTTCGACTACGAATTCTCCATACAGTTTTCGTGCTTCAGAAGGGTTTTCTGAAAAGAGCCGAAGCACCCTGTCAGGATCGACCATTCTCCCGCTCCTTCCCAGATAATCACCATGGCTGCTCCATTCGTATTCATGAGGCCACCTTACAATACCGGCACGCACCGGATTCAGATGAATGTAGCGCACCAGCGCCAAAAGATACGTATCCCGGTCGCAAAGGAACGCTTTGTATCTTCCTTGAAAGAGATGACCAGTTTTGCCGTACTTCCTATTGAAGCGGCGGGTATACGTGAAATTCAGAAACTGCATTATTTTTGAAAGAGGCGTTGTCGTGGTTTCAACAAGCAAATGGACGTGGTTTGACATGAGGACATATGCGTAAAGGACAAACCCGCATTTGTGCTTATAGTGCATTACTCTGTTGAGATATTCAATGCGGTCCTGTCGGTCAGAAAAGATGTTCTGGCCCTGATTGCCGCGGACAATTACATGGTAAAAAGCTCCGGGGTATTCTATGCGGGGCGGCCTTGCCATGAATAATTATAACGTTATAAAATCACTAAATCAAGCCTGACCCCATGTCCCTATGCGCTTATGATACTATATAAAAGTGTGTATAAATTTTATGGAAAGTTCTGCGCTGGGGACTCTTAGGATAAGTAATGACTGCCCTTAATAAGTTGAAAGAGGTTGTACGCCTTTTTGAGCAAAACGGTATCGAAGATGCGCCGAAAGAGGCTGAAATTCTCATAGCCGAAGTCCTCGATATCGACAGTTCCCGGCTTTATTCCGGCGACCTCGAAATCCAGGGCAGCGCAATACAACAAATAGATACGTTCGCAGCACGGCGTGTGCAGGGTGAGCCTCTCCAGTACATCATCGGCCATGTCGAGTTTTACGGCCTGAAGATCCATGTGGGTCCCGGCGTCCTTATCCCGAGGCCTGAGACCGAGCTGCTGGTGGAAGAAACGATAAAGGCCATGAAAAATCGTGAAGAGTTATGCGTAATGGGTGATGAGTTAAAGGACAAAGATTCCTTATCTTTAAACTCTTCACTCTTCACGCATCACCCATCACTGTCTTTTCATATCCTCGATCTCTGTACAGGCAGCGGATGCATTGCCCTTGCCCTTGCAAAGCACTTTCCTGAAGCGTCTGTAATCGGGGTTGACCGCTCTGAGGCCGCGATGGTGTATGCGACGCAGAATGCCATTGAAAACAAGGTTCAGAATGCCCATTTCAGGCTGGGCGATCTTTATGGGCCGGTAAAAGGCATGACTTTCGATTGCATTGTCTCCAACCCTCCCTATGTAAGAAGGGATGAGATTCCCACGCTCCAGCGGGAAGTGAAGGACTACGAGCCGGTCGAGGCGCTTGACGGCGGCGCTGACGGGCTTGATTTCTACAGGAGGATATTGAAAGAAGCTCCGGTATACCTGGAAGGGGGCGGCCTGATCATCCTTGAGATAGGCTATGACCAGGCTGATGATATCAAAGAGATTGCTGCCGGGGCCGGGCTCGGGGACATTGTCTTTCTCAAGGATTATGCGGGAATTCGTAGAATCATGGTGGGACGATCTGATAATATAAGAGTTGCCCGCCTGCCGGTTTCATGAAATCATATTCGCTGAACATGCAGGCCTGAAGATAGGAGAGGAATGGAACTGATCGGAAATTTTATCAACATCTTTCTGCATTTGGATAAATATTTAAGTGTTGTTATCCAGGGTTACGGCACGCTGACCTACCTGATCCTTTTCCTGATTATTTATTGTGAAACTGGTCTTGTGGTGACCCCCTTTCTTCCCGGAGATTCGCTGCTCTTTGCGGCAGGAACCTTTGCGGCGCTCGGGGCGCTTAATATCGGGTGGCTGTTCGGGCTCCTCGTCCTTGCGGCAATGATGGGGAATACCACGAATTACTGCATAGGATATTTTGTGGGGCCGAAGGTGTTTCACAGGGAAAACGTGCGTTTTCTGAACAGGAAGCACCTGGAGCGCACCCATCACTTTTATGAAAAATACGGGGGGAAGACGATCATCATTGCCAGGTTCGTCCCCATTGTAAGGACCTTTGCGCCCTTTGTGGCCGGCATCGGGAGGATGCCCTATCTGCGTTTTATCCGCTACGACATCATCGGGGGAACCGCCTGGGTCGGCGCCTGCACGTTTGCCGGTTATTTCTTCGGCAATATCCCCATAGTCAAGCAGAATTTCTCCCTTGCCATCCTCGCCATCATCTTCATTTCCGTCATGCCGGGCATAATAGGGTTCCTGCGGCACCGCATCAATACTGCAAATCCTAAATCCTGATACTACAACGAAACTTTCACTGTAAAACGCATTGAGTGTTGAAAAGGCGCTGAAATTTTCCCTTAGAAAAGGGGGAGAGAGGGGGTTGTAAAAACGCCGGCAAAGAGACAACCCCCTCGCCCCCTTTATTAAGGGGGAATAAAATCCGAATTCTCGTTGTAGTACTAAGCACTAAACTCGGAATCCCAAATAAATTTGAAATCAGGATTTCCAAATGTTTGTAATTCGGGATTTGCTGTTTAGGGTGGCCGCACTGATATAATAAATACCGATGAGCGCCAGGGGGAGAATAGCCAGGGCAGCGGGTGTGATGTCCGTTGCCACCTTCATAAGCCGGATACTCGGATATGTAAGGGACATGATCGTTGCAGGGTTTTTCGGCGCAACCGGAACAGCCGATGCCTTTTATGTTGCATTCAGGGTTCCCAATCTTCTGCGTGAGCTTTTTGCTGAAGGAGCCACCTCTTCGGCATTTGTCCCGGTCCTTACCGAATACCAGACAAAACAGGGCCGGGAGGAGGCAAACAGGCTTGCCGGCTCAATGTTTCTGTTTATCATTCTTTTTGTCGGCTCGCTGTGCATACTTGGAATTATTTTCGCTCCGGCCCTTGTTTCGCTGATCGCCCCGGGGTTTTTGAAAGACCCGGAGAAAATGGCCCATACGGTTCTTCTTACCAGGATAATGTTCCCCTTTCTCCTGTTCATCAGCCTTGCCTCGCTTACAATGGGCGCTCTGAATACCAGGGGAGTTTTTTTCATTCCTGCTTTAGCCCCCGCTGTGCTCAATATAACCACGATAATTTGTATCCTGGCATTGACGCACAGGCTGTCCAATCCGATTATTTCAGTGGCGATAGGAGTTGTCGCAGGCGGCTTCGTTCAGCTATTGTTCCAGATACCTTCATTTTTCAAACAGGGATACCGGTTTAAAGGCAGTAACAAGTTACAAGTAACAAGTAACTCTAAAGACGGTAACGAGTTACGAGTACCAAGTAACAAGTTAAAGACGAAAGATAAAGACTCGTCACTCGTTACTGATAAGGTTACTCGTCACTCATCACGGCCTTTCTGGCATCCGGGATTGAAGAGGATCGGCCTGCTCATCGTCCCTATTACCGCCGGCCTCGCAATCGCCCAGATCAATATTTTTATAAGCACGATTCTCGCCTCGAATCTTGCCGAAGGGAGCATTACCTATCTTTACTATGCCATGCGATTGATCCATTTCCCCATAGGTATTTTCGGAGTTGCCATGGGAGTGGCGGTGCTGCCGGCGCTGTCCGAACACTCGGCAAGAGGGGAGAGGGACAAACTGAAGGAGGATTTTTCATTTGCCCTGCGCCTCCTGTTTTTTATCACCGTCCCTGCAATGGTGGGGCTTATTGCGCTGAGAATACCGATTGTCGCCACACTCTACCAGAGGGGCAGGTTCGGATATGCCGCAACAATCGGCACAGCGGACGCCCTGATGTTTTATTCCCTCGGGATATGGGCTATGGTGGGAGTCAGGGTGATTGCGGCAACTTTTTATTCCATGCAGGACACGCGCACCCCGGTAAAAATAGCTGCCGTTACCATGGTCCTCAATATCCTGTTGAGCTTCTTGCTCATGGGACCCATGAAACATGCTGGGCTTGCCTTTGCGAATGCCATTGCATCGAGCTGCAATTTTATGCTCCTTTTCTATTTCCTGAGGAAAAAGCTCGGGGGTATAGGCGCCGGGAAGATTTTCACTTCCTTTGCCAAGACATTTTCAGCAGCCGGGATTATGGGACTTTCGGGCTGGCTTGTTGCCAGGGGCGGCGCGTGGACAACAGACGGCCACAGCCTGCAGAAAGCAGGCCATCTCGGCGGAGCGATCGCGCTCTGTGCGGGGATATACCTGCTCCTGTCTTATTTGATTAAAAGCGAGGAAATGGGGTATATACTTGATAAAGTAAGAAGCAGGAAATTAAGACAAGTGAAGACAAGTGAGCAGTAGGAAGTGAGAAGTTAAGGAGTAATAAATATCATTCATACCTTCACTTCCTACTTAAAACGGAAGGAGCGCATATGGTTATTAAGAGCATTGTAGTGGGGGCCCTCCAGGTCAATTGTTATGTCGTTGCTGATGATGCGTCACGGAAGGCGATGGTCATTGATCCCGGAGATGAGCCCGACATGATTATGGATGTGGTGAAGGGCAATAACCTGGAAGTGGAATACATTGTCTGTACCCATGGGCATTTTGATCATGTGGGGGCGGTCAGTGATATAAAGGACGAAACAGGGGCAAAGGTGGTCATACACAGGGACGAACTCGCCATGTATAACGGGGCAAAAGATATGGCGGCCTTCTGGGGATACGAGCTTGACCCTCTGCCCGAGCCCGATATTCTGGTCAAAGACGGGGATTCGGTAAAGGCAGGTGATCTGAGTTTTGAGATCATGCATTCTCCCGGTCACAGTCCGGGCGGGCTATGCCTTTTCGGCAACGGCATCGTTATCTCAGGCGATACCCTTTTCGCAGGCTCCATAGGCAGGACGGACTTCGTCGGCGGCGATATCGGAAAGCTCAAAAAGTCCTTTCAAAGATTGATGGCGCTTCCGGAAGAGACCAGGGTGCTTTCAGGCCATGGGCCTCAAACTACAATCGGCCGCGAGAAAAGGGAAAACACGTTCTCAGCAGAGTTCCTTAAGTGAAGTGCGGGAACCAACTCAAAGCTCTGCATGCAAAGGTAAAAGAAGCTCCTGTCTCCTGTTCGGCAACTTGCTTCTTTCCCTTGTTGTTCTTCTCCTTCGCCGCTTGCTCTAAAGAGATTTATCTGCAGCAGAAGTAAGGAGTTCGAGAGCAGCGGCAAAGGAGCCGCTGCAGGAGGGGCATATGCTTATAAGTGAAAAGGGAGGAAAGCTATGAAGAGACTCTGGGTATCAGTGGTTAT
The DNA here is from genome assembly GCA_021847795.1 of Nitrospirota bacterium. GTDB lineage: Bacteria > Nitrospirota > Thermodesulfovibrionia > Thermodesulfovibrionales > Dissulfurispiraceae > JAMCVZ01. The sequence goes on along the minus strand of JAJZPZ010000033.1, from coordinate 4,991 downwards.
TGCCTTATGCGCCACGCTTTTCATGTTTTACCAGAATGGCGCTATTGCAGAAAAATCTAAGGAAGTAAAAAAGGCGGAAGTGAAGGCAGACCGGAACGTCGGGACGCAGCCCGGGGAGAAGAAGGAGCCGGTAAAATCCGAAGGGTCTGACGGGGCTGTTACTATCCAGGTGGACAAGCCCTCTCTGGACAACGGCGGGGAAATTACCATTACGGGCACTGCGCCTGCGGGGAAGCCTGTTTACCTTGAAGTCTGGACTGACAAGAAAGTCCGTGCCTCCCGTTTTGATGCGGAGGTGGACAAGGAGACGGGCAAAAGGCCGTATATCCTGTATATGACATATGAGATGCCTGCCTACTACAAAATATTCGTACCGAAGGACCACAAAGATACTCTGGCCAGGATCAGGAAAGAGGGCAAAAAATGGAGTTTCTCAAAGGCCCTGAAGGCCGTGGGCGCCGATGCGGTCTATTCTGCGCCTGCAAAGGCAAAGATAGACAGGTACCAGGCAACTCTTATGGGAAGCATAATCGGGTCCCGCGGTGATCTGCTGTCAGCCATGGACGATAAGGAGAACAAAAAACGCTCCATGCAGCTGGTGAAGGCGCGCTTCAGGTCTCCTGATAAAGTGCTGGGCCCCGAGGTGGAAGTCAATCCCGACGGCGCCTACAAGGCTGTCCTGAAGATCAGGCACGGACTTGCTCCCGGCAAGTACAGCATTGTTGCAGCAGTGGACAAGAACACCAGGAGCCGGCCGGTGACTTTCGAGAATAACATTACTTTCCCGAATGTGTACCTCGGCAATGCAGGGACGAGCCTGAACCTTTTCGGTCCCTTCTTTCTTACGCTGGCAATATCGATATTCGGCGTCCTCATGGGGGCAGGAGGAGGTTTTATCATGAACCCGCTGCTGGTTTCCCTCTGGCCCCTTCCCCACACTGTCGTTGCAGGTACGGTTATGCCGACGGTCCTTTTTTCACAGGGAAGCGGTATCTACAATTATTCAAAAATCAAGTTCATCAACTGGAAGCTGGGTATTGCCATCGGCCTTGCGATGGTGGTAGGAGGATTCATCGGCCCTAAACTGACCGAGCTGATCACCCTGGACCAGTTCAAGTTCGTCTTCGGCTGGATATTGATCGTCCTGGCTGCGCTGATGTTCTGGCAGACAACTCCGGGCTATATCGCGAAAAACAAAAAGGAACAGGCTATCCTTAAGGAATTCAAGAAAAAAGCAGAAGAGGCTGCCAGGGCAAAGGCCGGAGCAGCAGGCGCAACAGAAGGGAGGGCATAACCATGATAGTTGAATTCTGGGGACACGAATTCAAGGTAAATATAGTTCTGGGCTGCATCGGAGGTTTTCTGATCGCGATCGTTTCATCGATGTTCGGGTTCGGCGGGGGGCCTTTCATGGTCCCCCTTATGACCGTAGGCCTGGGCCTGCCGATGTATGTGGTTGTCGGCAGCTCGCTCCTGGCGATCTTCTTTAACACGATGATGGGGACCATGCGCCATTACCAGTTCGGTAATTTCGACCTGATCTTTTTCCTCATCATGTTCCCTGCAGCGGTCCTGGGCGGTTTTATTGCACCGCAGATAGCGAAGCGGGTGAGCCCTCTGGTGGTCAAGAGAGTGGCGGTTGCCGGGCTGGTTCTTCTTGCATTGAACCTGTTGGGGGTATATTAAGAATGGGCAGAGGCTTGTATTAACAATAACCGACGGAAAAGCGAGGTTCACATATGGGCAATCTCAGTTACAAGGACATGCAGAAAGTTTTAATGGACGAGTTGAGACTTATGCATTATCCTATAGCGGTAAAGTTCATTTTCCAGGACAAGGAGCTTGAGGAGTTTAAGAAGGGGGCTTCTTACTATGTGCCTGCCCACCCATTAACCTTCTGCCAGTTCGAAATAGGGCCGAGGATGAAAGGACAGACAGTGCTCGGCACAAAGGAAACGCTCGGCTGCACAAACGGGGCCTATGTTTTCGGATGGAAACCCTACGACGATGCGGAGGTGAAGAGCCACCTGAAATACGCAAAGGATTGGGAACAGGCGGTAAGATTTGTAAAATCAAAGCCCAGGCTGCCGGAAGGAGCGCTGAAGGCCTTTGTCGTATCGCCCCTTGCCGATTCCTACTTCGCGCCTGATTCCGTTCATTTCTACTGCGACAACATGCAGGCATATCACCTGGCGGTTGATTATATGGCTGCCATGGATGTCCACCCGCTGCGGTCGAATATCACCATGAACTCATCGGCATGCGCAGGAAACGTTTATTCCTATCTGGAAAAGACGGCAAACGTCATAACGGCATGCAGCGGCAGTTACAACGCCGGTAAGACGGAGAGGGGGGAAATAAACGTCATTATTCCCGGGGAACATATCGGAGAGACGGTGCAGAGATTGCTGGACAGGATAAGAAGTTCCGGAAGCGCCTCTGTTACAAGACCCGGCGATCCGTTCCCCGGCGCCGATGTATGCAAAAACTGCCCCCTGATAATCTGCACGAAGCCGAAGGAGCAGAAACAGTAGGTTTATAACTGCTGCCGGCTTCCAGGCCGGGAACAAAAAAAGCCCCGGAAGCTCCGGGGTTTTTTTTGTTCACAGTGCCTCTGAGAAAGAGATTTTAATATGATCTCTTGTTTCTTTCATCGGCAAAGTCTTTTGCGGCCTGCTCCATTTTATGCTACGATGATACCAGGATGAAAATCAGGATAGGACATCTTTCGACTTTTTATCACACGGCAATTCTCTTGATGGCAGAAGGCACTGTCGATAAGCAGCTCGGCGTTGCTGCCGAGTGGAGACTCTTCGGTACCGGCCCTGCAATTGTTGATGCCTTTGAACGGGGAGAACTCGATCTCGCATACATCGGCCTGCCTCCTGCCATAATAGGCATTGGGCGCGGAGTGGCCATAAAGTGCATTGCCGGGGGGCATATCGAAGGCACGGTGATCAGCAGCACGGCCAGGTACAAGGGCTTTCCTGAAATGCAGGACCTCTGCGATATCCTGAAGCAGTTCAACGGGTCAAAGATCGGCGTGCCCGGCAAAGGCTCAATCCATGATGTGATCATCAAGGACTGCATCGGTAAGTGCGGGCTTGCCCGGGACATCGAGATCGTAAACTTCCCCTGGGCCGACCTGGTGCTGGAGGCGGTCGTCTCAGGGGAGGTTTCCGCTGCAGTAGGCACTCCGGCCCTTGCCGCGGCAGTGAAGCGTTATGCACAGGGCAGGATCCTTTTCCCCCCGTCAAAACTCCGGCCGGACAATCCGAGCTACGGGATCCTTGCTCATGACCTGTTTTTGAAACAGCATGCGGACCTCGCAAAGGGCTTCCTGGAACTGCATGAGGAGGCCACTGCTTTTATAAGAAACAGGCCGGGGGATGCTGCAAAAATAATAGCGCAGTATATCGGCTTTATTGACGAAGAGTTCGTGATGGATGCGCTCAGGATTTCCCCCAAATACTGCGCCCAGCTTACTGATGCATATATCCGCTCGACAATGGAATTTGCGGTTGTATTGAAGAGGCTGGGATACGTAAACCGGATGATCGCGCCCGATGAGATTTTTGATGCATCGCTGATCAGGGGATTGCATACTGCACATGACCACTATGGGGACGGGATATCATTGTAACACTGGTTCCCCTTGCCCCGGCAGCGGGCCGGTCTGCAGAGAGGTAAGGGGATTGGCATTTTTCCGCTCCGGGGATATAAACTAAGAGAACCGGGCTTATCTCCGGGAAACCATCCAACGATGTATGAGGTGTTAAAGTGGGAATGACCTTTTTCAAGAGACAGTATAAGGCGTATGAGGCGGACAGGGAAGGAATGCTCAGGTCCTATCCCTCATTGTACGAAATAACGGAAAAGAGTATAGGGTATAAAGGCGTATTGAAGAATGCGGTTAAACTGCTGAAGAAGACGGTGGGAAAAAGCTTTGCCAAACGGGCTTAGCGGGCAGTGGCGCTTGAAATAGCAGGTGGGGGACTGTCCCCGGAGCACATCACGTTGGAGGCGAAATTACATGTCTGAAAAAAAAAGGCCTTTGCCGAAACCGCCGGGGTCGGCTTTCGGGCAGAAAAGGAAGTTCGATGAGGGAGAGGAAAAGGCCGGCCTGATCGTGGATAAAATAGCCATGGCCATGGCAGAAGGCAAGCTTGAGGAGTTCATGGAAAAAGAGATCCCTGAAGGCGAACATGCCCGGGCGCTTACCATGATGATGATGGGAATGACAGGGATGATGCCGGGAATGACGCCCCCCGGGGGCCCCGGCCCCGCATCTCCCGGGAAAGCTGAAGGGGCCTCCGGGCCTGAAAGCGAAGAGGCCGCCCGGAAAGAAGCTGCCGGTATTCAGCCGCCGGAAGACGTTCTCAAAGCTGTTCATGACGGCGATGTAGAGGGGCTGGCTGGACTCCTCGAAAGGGAGTACAGGAAACTTAACCCCGATGCCGGTCCTCCGTTTGCTGAGGATGACAAAGGCAAACAGGAGAATCCTTCCGGTGAGGGCGGCATCCCTGCAGGGCCCTCTCTCGGGGAAAAGGAGATCCTCGACCAACTGCTCGAAATCGCACAGGACAATAAGCTCGACCCGGATTGGATTATCCTCAGGGCGCTCAGGCTGTATATCCGGGAGTATAAAAAGACCGGGAGATTGTAACTGCCGGCGCCCTGTCATCACGGACGAGTGTGCCGGGACCCGGGGCAAAACGAAGGCGCGGGAATCCTGCAGCTGCCTGGTGCATTTGTCCGGGCACATCACTTTTTCGGGTAGTTTCCTGCTGAAGGATTTTGTATAATAGGAGGGTCGGGCGATTAGCTCAGTGGGAGAGCGCTTCCTTCACACGGAAGAGGTCGAGGGTTCGATACCCCCATCGCCTACCATTTCCCTCTATGTGCATATCAGGCAATTCTATAGCAAGCGTCAAAAGAAAGGTGATAAACTGGTGAACAGTTACAACCCCCTGGCCCCCTTTTCTAAGGGG
>JAJZPZ010000212.1 GCA_021847795.1 Nitrospirota bacterium | reverse complement strand
CTGCTCGGCGTCGAAATACCCACCCTCTGTCACCATCCGAAGCTCGCTCCTTCCGGTGGCTGCAGGCTCTGTATCGTCGAGATCAAGGGGATACCGAGGCCGGTGACGTCGTGCACAACCCCCGTAAACGACGGCATGGAAGTGACGACATCAACTCCCAGGATCGAGGAGTTGAGGAAAACAGTACTCGAACTCATCCTGTCCGACCACCCGAATGATTGTATGGTATGCGAGAAATCCGGTGACTGCACCCTCCAGGAGATGGCGTACACATACGGGATAAGGGAAACCCGGATTACCGGGGAACGGAGAATCTATGACAATAAGGACGGCAACCCCTTCATAGAAAGGGACATGGAAAAGTGCATCCTCTGCGGCAGGTGCGTAAGGGCCTGTGAGGAGATACAGGGGGTCGAGGCCATCACGTTTGCATACCGCGGATTCAAGTCAAAGATATGCCCTCCTTACGAAAAAGACCTTGACTGCGAGTTCTGCGGACAGTGCGTTTCCGTATGCCCGACCGGCGCGCTTACCGGCAAAATGTGGTCGCTCAAAGGAAGGCAAAAAGGAGTGAAAGAGGTGGACACCGTGTGCTCCTACTGCGGCACCGGATGCAACATCACGCTCCAGGTGAGGGGGAATGAAGTTATCCGGGTCTCCTCGAAGGACGACACCTGGAATGAGGGCTGGCTCTGCGTAAAGGGCCGCTTCGGTTTCAATTTCATCAACAGCCCCGACCGCCTGAAGACCCCCCTCATAAGAATTGCACCGAAGACAGTAACAAGTTACATTAACGACAGTAACAAGCTACAAGATAAGAATATTACCACGGACTTGTCACTCGTTACTGGCGACTCGTCACTATCTTCAAAAGGCTCGTCACTTGTTACTCCTCACTCGTCACTTTTTAAAGAGGCCTCCTGGGATGAGGCGCTCGACCATATTGCAGGCAGGCTCAAGGATATCAAAGCCAAACATGGTCCCGATGCAATCGGAGGGCTTTCATCCGCACGGTGCACCAATGAAGAAAATTATGCCTTCCAGAAAATGATACGCGCAGCAGTCGGCACGAATAACGTCGACCACTGCGCCCGGCTCTGACACGCTCCAACGGTGGCCAGTCTGGCCGCCATCTTCGGCTCAGGCGCAATGACCAACTCCATCAGGGAAATCGAAGGCATGGAGGTGATCTTTATCATCGGCTCCAACACAAAGGAGTCCCATCCCGTTATCGCCAACAGGATGGTAAAAGCGCACAGGAAAGGTGCGAAGATAATTGTTGCAGACCCCAGGAGAGTACCGATGGTCCGTTTTTCCGAGGTCTTCATGAACCTGAAGCCGGGAACCGACATCGCCCTTCTCAACGGAATGGCACATGTCATCATCAACGAAGGGCTTTACAACAAGGAGTTTATCGACGATAAGACCGAGGGCTTTGAAGAGTTCAAAAAGTCCGTGGAGGAATACACCCCCGAATACGTCGAGAAAATCACCGGAGTAGCCAAAGACACTCTCATAAAGGCCGCGCGCCTCTACGGGAGTTCGCGGAAAGCAGGTCTTTTCTACACCATGGGGATCACCCAGCACACCTGCGGCACCATGAATGTCAATGCAGTTGCCAACCTGGTGATGCTCACCGGCAACATCGGCAGGGAATCCACCGGCGTAAACCCATTGAGGGGCCAGAACAATGTCCAGGGAGCTTCTGATGCAGGGTGCTTGTCCAATGTGTATCCCGGGTACCAGAAGGTCGACCTGCCTGAAATAAAGGAGAAATTCGAAAAGGCATGGGGCGTCCCCCTCTCACCGAAAGCAGGACTGACTGCGACTGAGATGGTCCCCGCTGCCCTTGAAGGCAAGATTAAGGCAATGTACATCATGGGAGAAAATCCGGTAATTACCGATCCGAACACCCACCATACCGTGGAGGCCCTGAAAAAGCTCGATTTCCTGGTTGTCCAGGATATCTTTATGACCGAAACAGCCGAACTCGCTGATGTCGTCCTCCCCTCCACCTGTTTCGCCGAGAAAGACGGCACCTTCAGCAACACGGAAAGAAAGGTACAGAGAGTGCGGAAGGCCGTTGAGCCCCCGGGCAAGGCAAGAGCAGACCTGGACATCATTATGGAAATTTCCAGGCGTCTCGGCTATCCCATGAATTACAGATCTCCTGAAGATGTCCTGGTGGAATTCGGGCAGGTATGGCCCAATCTTGCAGGGATAACCTACCAGCGCATTGAGGAAAAAGGTATTCAGTGGCCCTGCCCTGATAAAGGGCACCCCGGAACTGAGTACCTCTACAAAACGGGGTTCCCCAAAGGCAAGATACATTTCACACCTGCCCCTTACACGCCGGCTGCCGAGGTGGCAAGCAGCGACTACCCCTTTGTCCTTACTACCGGAAGAAACCTTTACCAGTATCATTCCGGCTCTATGACAAGGCGGGTGAAGCATATCGAGGAGCATGCAGGTGAAGCATACGTGGAGATTAATCCGGAAGACGGCAAAAAACTCCTGATCAAAGACGGTGAAGCGATACAGGTCACCTCAAGGCGCGGGAGCATAAACATAAAAGCAAGGATAACGCCGAAAGTCTCCCAGGGCACTGTTTTCATTCCGATGCATTACAGCGAAGCCGCTGCAAATGTCATAACGAATGACGCCCTTGACGAACACGCAAAGATTCCTGAATTCAAAGTCTGTGCAGTAAAGATCGGCAAATAAACCACAGCCAAAAGCAGGCGCTCTCAGCGAGAACGCAGAGGAGAAAAAATTATAAACCCTAAGCACGAAATCCCGGACAAATTCAAAATTACAATAACCCGAACAGGTTTTGGATTTTGAACTTTCGGATTTGTTTGGAATTTAGGATTTCGGATTTAGTGCTTTCTGTTTTCTCTGTGGTTAATTCTTTAGTAAAATAAAAGGAGGAATTGTTATGCCATTTGATGCAACAAAGCTAGCTGACTGGCAGATTTCCGAAGAAGCGGAAAAGAAGATGCCGACCCCGGATGAGTGGCGCGAGAAGCTGGGACTGCAAAAAGACGAGATGCTGCCCATGGGCCGCCTCTCCAAGATCGACTTCCTTAAGGTCATCGAGCGCCTCAAAGGCAGGCCCGACGGTAAGTACATCGAGGTAACAGCCATCACCCCTACCCCGCTGGGCGAGGGGAAAAGCACCACATCCTGCGGCCTGATGGAAGGCCTGGGCAAGAGGGGTGTGAACGTAGGCGGGGCGTTGCGCCAGCCTTCAGGCGGCCCCACCATGAACGTGAAGGGCACTGCAGCGGGCGGCGGGAACTCCCTGCTGATCCCCATGACCGAGTTCTCCCTGGGCCTTACCGGGGACATCAACGACATCATGAACGCCCACAACCTGGCCATGGTGGCAATGACCTCCCGTATGCAGCACGAACGCAACTACAATGACGAGCAGCTGCAGAGACTCACCAAAATGAGGCGTCTCGATATTGATCCTACCCGCATAGAAATGGGCTGGATCATGGATTTCTGCGCACAGAGCCTCCGCAACATCATCATCGGTATCGGCGGCAGGCAGGACGGCTTCATGATGCAGTCGAAGTTCGGCATTGCCGTGGGATCGGAGTGCATGGCCATCCTTTCCATTGCCAACGACCTCGCTGACCTGAAAAAGCGCCTTAACAACATCACCGTTGCCTTCGACAAGAGCGGCAAACCCGTCACCACAGGCGACCTCGAAGTCGGCAACGCAATGGCCGCCTTCATGCGGAACACCATCAACCCCACCCTTATGTGCACGGCTGAGTACAACCCCTGCTTTGTCCATGCAGGACCTTTTGCAAACATCGCTGTGGGCCAGTCCTCCATCATCGCAGACCGGATAGGACTGAAACTGTTCGACTATCACGTAACCGAGTCGGGCTTTGCGGCCGACATCGGCTTTGAAAAGTTCTGGAACGTAAAATCCCGCTTCAGCGGTTTGAAGCCCCATGTGTCGGTGCTCACCACCACGGTCCGGGCGCTGAAGATGCACGGCGGCGGGCCCAAAGTCGTGGCCGGCAAAGCCCTGCCCGAGGAGTACACCAAGGAAAACATCGCTTTGGTCGAAAAAGGCTGCGCCAACATGGTCCATATGATCAACGTTATCCGCAAGTCCGGCATCAACCCCGTGGTCTGCGTCAACCGTTTTTATACCGACACCGACGCTGAAGTGGCTGCAGTCAAGAAAGCAGCCGAGGCCGCCGGCGCCCGCTGCGCCGAATCCCAGCACTGGCTGAAGGGCGGAGAGGGAGCGCTGGAGCTGGCGGATGCAGTCATCGATGCCTGCAACGACAAAAACGATTTCAAGTTCCTCTACCCGTTGGAGATGAAGCTGCGCGACCGTGTAGCTCTCATCGCCAAAGAGGTATACGGCGCTGACGGCGTTTCCTGGCTGCCTGAAGCTGAAGCCAAGGCCAAGATGCTGGAAGACGATCCGAAGTATGCCGACTACGCTACCATGATGGTCAAGACCCATCTGAGCCTCTCACACGACCCTGCCATCAAGGGAGTGCCCAAGGGCTGGACTCTGCCCATCAGGGATGTGTTGATCTACTCCGGCGCAAAGTTCCTCTGCCCCTGCGCAGGGACGATCAGCCTCATGCCCGGAACAAGCTCCAACCCCGCCTTCAGGAGAGTTGATGTTGACGTCAACACCGGAAAGGTAAGCGGGTTGTTCTAAGCTCCTCAAGAATGTCGCCCCAGCCCTCCGGTT
>JAJZPZ010000211.1 GCA_021847795.1 Nitrospirota bacterium | reverse complement strand
GTGCAGATCATCCTGGGGGTTATTGCCGGAGCTGCCTTCCTGCTCCTCTACTTCCTGGGCGCATTCAAATAGCTTCCCCGGCAACTCCTGCGGGTCAATGCCGGCTGCTACCCTTTTTGTTCCTGCTTGTCTTTCATCGAAAGGGGAATCCTTTTCCTCTCCAGGTCAACGGAAAGCACGGTGACCATGACCTTCTGGTGGACCTTCACCACATCAGCGGGGTTTTTCACGAAACGGTCTGCCAGTGCGCTGATATGCACCAGCCCGTCCTGGTGCACGCCGATGTCCACAAAAACCCCGAAAGCGGTGATGTTGGTAACGATCCCAGGCAGCCTCATCCCCGGCTTTACATCCTCGATCTTCCCGATCCCTTCAGCAAAGCCGAAGGCCTCGAATTGTTCGCGCGGATCACGGCCGGGCTTGGACAACTCTGCCACAATGTCGTTCAACGTGGGGATGCCGACCCTGTCGGTTACATATTTCGCAAGGTCGATATCCTTCCTCAGCTCCCCGCTGCGCATTAAATCCGGGACAGAGCATCCGCTGTCCTTTGCCATGGCATCCACGACAGGATAACTTTCAGGATGCACGGCGCTCGCGTCAAGGGGGTTCTCCCCGCCCCTGATGCGGAGGAAACCCGCAGCCTGCTCGAACGCCTTCGGCCCGAGGCGGGGCACTTTTCTAAGCTCTTCCCTTGAGCCGAAGGGTCCATGCTCATTCCTGTATGCCACGATATTGCCGGCAAGCTGCGGACCCAGACCCGACACATATGTAAGGAGCTGTTTGCTTGCGGTGTTCACCTCGACACCGACCCTGTTCACGCAGCTGATGACGACGTCATCCAGGCTGCGCTTCAGTCCGCCCTGGTCGACGTCGTGCTGGTACTGCCCGACCCCGATGGATTTGGGATCTATCTTTACCAGTTCGGCAAGGGGGTCCATGAGCCGCCTGCCTATGGAAACCGCGCCGCGCACCGTTACATCATGGTCCGGGAATTCCTCACGGGCCGCATCCGAGGCTGAATAGATCGAGGCCCCGCTCTCGTTCACCATTACGATGTTTATTGTTTTGGGGAGATCAAGGGCGCGGACAAACGCCTCGGTTTCCCTTCCCGCAGTCCCGTTTCCCACGGCAACCGCCTCAACGGAGAAACGGCTGCAGAGTTCCTTCACCTTTGCCGCAGCTTCTGAAACCGCTCTTTCCGACAGGTGAGGATAAACAGTGTCGTTATGGAGCAGCTTTCCCTGCCTGTCCAGGCACACCAGTTTGCAGCCGGTGCGGAAGCCGGGGTCCAGGGCCAGGAGGTTCTTCTGTCCGAGGGGCGGCGCAAGGAGGAGCTGGCGGAGGTTCTCGACAAAGACCCTGATCGCCTCTTCATCTGCCCGCTCTTTTGCCGCAAGGCGCGTTTCGGTTTCCATGGACAACGACAGCAATCGTTTATAACTGTCCTGCACCGCCATCCTGACCTGCTCAGAGGCCGGGCCGCTCCCCTTGATGAAAAGCGCCTCGAGCGCGGCAAAGGCCTCTTCTTCAGGGACAACCACGCGCAGTATCAGGAAACCCTCGGCCTCACCGCGTCTCATTGCCAGGATCCTGTGCGACGGGGCCTTTGCAACAGGCTCTTCCCAGTCAAAATAGTCCTTGTATTTGATACCCTCAGTCTCCTTGCCTGCGACCATCTTTGACCTGAATGCCCCCCCGGCAGCATACAAGTCCCGCATTTTTGCGCGGGCAGCCTGGTCCTCGCTCACCCACTCTGCAATGATGTCACGCGCTCCTGCAAGGGCGTCCTCAACGGTTTCAATCCCTTTCTCGGCGTTCACAAAACCGGCTGCTTCAGTTGCGGGGTCCCGGTCATCCTGGGCAAAAAGGCATTGGGCAAGGGGCTCCAGCCCTTTTTCGCGGGCAATGGTCGCGCGGGTGCGGCGCTTCGGGCGGTAGGGGAGATAAATGTCCTCAAGCCCGGTCATGGTCACGGCAACGGAAATTTTTTCCTTCAACTCATCCGTAAGCTGCCCCCGTTCTTCAAGGGACTTTAAGATGGCCTCGCGCCGTTTGTCCAACTCCTCCAACTGAACGAGCCGGTCCCGGATACCGGTGATTACGACCTCATCCAGGCTTCCCGTTGCCTCCTTCCTGTACCGTGCAATGAAGGGCACGGTGGCGCCCTCCCCAAGCAATTGGGCAGTTGCCCTGACCTGCTTTGCCGGCGTCTGCAGTTCTTCAGCGATTCGTGCAATATGTGATTCGTTCATGGTCTCCTCGATTTTGACAATCAAACTCCGGCAGCCAAATCACAAGTTTCAAACACGCCATACATTCTGAAGAGCCTGTTTTTTGCTTACGGGCGCCTGGAATCGGATATCGGACTTACGTGCATTAAAGGGGATGTGGTGATCTCCCTGTCTGAACCCACATAGATTACCAGAAGGGCGAAAAGAGAGTAAAGCAGGATGGTCAGGAGTGCGGATTATGGTTAATGCTTCTCCTCATAATGCATGATAGAATTTCAGTATGCAGAAAAGGCCCGTGGAATTCATTAAAAACAAAATATGGGGACCGGACACCGGCACTCCGGGCAGGCCAGGGTCCTTTTTCGTCAGGCCGGCCAGGCTGTTCTATGCAACGGCACGGGACATTTACGAAGGGCAGCTCACTTTGCAGGCCACAAGCCTGGCCTACACAACCCTGGTTTCCCTTATACCCCTGCTTGCGGTCAGCTTTTCGGTGCTCAAGGCCTTCGGCGTCCATTACCAGATCATGCCTCTTTTATACCGGTTTTTCTCCCCCCTCGGCACCAAGGGCGCTGAATTGACACAGAAGATCATCAGCTTTGTAGACAATGTCAATGCAGGGGTCCTGGGCTCCATCGGGATAGCAACGCTCATCTACACTGCGGTTTCGGTCATTCAAAAAGTCGAGAACGCCTTCAACTACATCTGGAGGGTGAGCAGGCCCAGGAGTTTTGCACGGCGGTTCAGCGACTACACCAGCATTCTCATCATCGGTCCTGTTCTCATCGTATCAGCGATAGGAATCACCGCCTCTGTCATGAACTCCGGCTTTGCAAAAAAGCTCTTCGCCCTTGAACCTTTCGGCGCCCTGGTCTATGCAGCAAGCAGGATGCTGCCCTATATTTTCGTAAGCGCGGCCTTTACCTTCATATACTTCTTTCTGCCGAACACAAGGGTCAAGGTAAAGTCAGCCCTCGCAGGCGGTATCACCGCGGGCATACTCTGGCAGACCTCGGGATGGGCTTTTGCCACCTTCACCGCGTCTTCAAAGCAATATTCAGCGATCTATTCCGGATTCGCCATCGTAATTTTATTCATGATCTGGATATACCTGAGCTGGCTTATTCTCCTTGCAGGCGCATCAATTTCATTCTACCACCAGCACCCGCAGTTGCTTTCTGTAAAAAGGGGGGCAACCATTACAAGCAGCCGGATGAGAGAGAAGCTGGCGCTCTCCATTATGCTGCTTACAGGCTACAGCTACTATCACAACACCCGCCCCTGGACGTATGATACACTTATAAACCGCCTGAATCCGGCTGCCGAGCCTGTCCGGGAGGTGCTCAATGCCCTTATCGCAAAAGGCCTCCTCATCGAGACCTGCGACAATCCGCCGCTGCTTATCCCGGGCAGGGACATTGAAACCATTACGCAGAAGGAGATCCTCGGCTCAGTGAGGTACGACGGCAACGGGTCAACCGGCATCAGGTGCGCCTCAGGACAGGGGGTGGATAGCATTATGGAAAAAATCGACAGGGCCGTGGAGACCGCGCTCGGCCCGGACACGTTAAAAACCCTTGTACTTTCATGCCGGGAATTTGAGGAGAGGGACCAAAAATAAACCACAGAGGGCAATGATAAATTATAAATCCCAAGCACCAAATCCTGAACAAATTCTAAATTCAAATGCTCAAAACTGTTTTGGATTTCGGTTATTTGGATTTGTTTAGGATTTAGAGCTTAGGATTTCTTGCTTGTCGTTTATTTAGGATTTTAAAACTCTGTTTAAGAAGAGGAGGCTTTCATGGGCAGGAGAACGATTACTGTTGACGGCTGTACCGCCTGTGCACATGTAGTGCATGCGACAAACGAGATCATCACCATTTATCCCATAACCCCATCCACCCCTATCGCCCAGATCTGCGATGAGAAATCCGCTGCGGGCCAGGTAAATATATGGGGCGCCGTGCCTGTTGTAAGCCAGATGCAATCAGAGGCAGGCGTTGCAGGGGCGCTGCACGGCTCCCTTACCACGGGGGCGCTGGCAAGCACGGTCTCGGCATCACAGGGGCTCCTGCTGATCATCCCGGTGATGTACAAAATTGCCGGGGAACTCGCCCCCACGGTATTTCACATTACAGCCCGCTCACTGGCATGCCAGGCCCTCTCCATCTTCGGCGACCATTCCGATGTCATGGCCGCCCGCGCAACGGGCTTTGCCATGCTCTGCTCGAAAAACGTCCAGGAGGCCATGGACTTCGCGCTGATCGCGCAGGCTGCAACGCTCGAATCCAGGGTGCCCTTTGTCCACTTCTTCGACGGGTTCAGGACCTCCCATGAAATCAGAAAGATCGAAGAACTCACTTTCGATGACATGCGCGCAATGATAGATTACGATCTTGTGACGGCGCACCGCATGCGGGGGCTCACTCCCGACCGTCCTGCGATACGCGGTACCACACAGGACCCTGATGTGTACTTCCAGGGCAGGGAAACGGTAAATAAATATTACCAGGCAGCGCCCGGCATCGTGCAGAAGGCAA
>JAJZPZ010000032.1 GCA_021847795.1 Nitrospirota bacterium | reverse complement strand
CAGTAAGTTCTACGAAATCAATGATAGGGCATCCAATTGGCGCTGCCGGTGGAATCGAGACGGCCATATGTGCATTGGTAATAGAAAATAATGTCATCCCTCCGACTATTAATTATACATGCCCTGATTCAGATTGCGATCTGGATTATGTGCCGAATAAAGCTAGAACAGCCAGGGTGAATATCGCAGTCTCAAACTCCTTCGGCTTTGGCAATAACAATGCGAGCATTGTATTGAGAACCTATCAGACTTGTGCCTGAATGTTTATAAAAAGAGGTGATATGATGGAAACAGAAAGAAAAGTTAGAGAGATTCTATCTGAGCAACTTACTTTCCCCATGTCTAAGATTTCCCTTGGGTCTTCTTTAGTAGACGATTTGGGACTGGACTCCTTTTCAGCTATTGAAATTGCTTTTGCGATCGAGAGCAATTTTGATATTAAAGTCTCGCAGGAGGATATTGCGCAGTTTAAAACAGTTAAGGATATTGTTGAGAAAGTCATCGAGGCAAAGGCTTCATGAAAGAATTTAAACTCTATGTAAATGGACAAGATCTGGATACCGGCATTTATAGGTATTATCCTTATACGGATATGATTATTGTTTACCCTAAAGAGACGCTGGCAGTTATCGATGATCTCAAAAGAGGCAGAGAAGTTGCAGACAGCGAGAAGTTTATCTATGCAAAATACTGCGTAGCAAAAGAGGACACAAACCAACTGGCGATAAATTCGGCATATGAGGCAAGCCAGGAGTTCAAGCTTTTCCCTCTTAAGGTAAGGAAAAACATATGTCTGGATATAACTCGCATATTGGAAGCTCGCAAGAAAGATCTTCTGGAACTTTTAATTTTAGAGGGTCATCCCAGGGAGCTGGCGGAATGGGAATTACGAGGCATGAAGATTGGTGGAAACAGCCAAGCAATGGATTTCTACTCCTCTAATATTTTCAAGAAGATAAACAGCAGAAAGAACGAGATTATCTGGAAAGTGCGAAGAGCTGATGGTGTAGTTTGCGTTTGCCCTCCTGCAAATGCTTCTGCAAGTAACTCCTACCTTAGCGTCTTCTCATTTCTTGCAGGGAATGCTCTTATTATTAAACCCCCCTTGACGAACCCAATTTCCACCATATATCTGTGGAAAAATATTATTAGTGAGGCTTTAGCAAATCACAAGGCACCTATAGGCACGCTTAATATAATTGTTGGAAACTCTCAATTGATTATGAATGAATGGCTAGCAAGTCCTTATGTTAATGATATTCTTTTCTTTGGTAACAGTAAGGTCGGACTGGAGTTGGGCGCTAAAATATATGCTGCCGGTAAAAAGCCGATACTTGAACTGTCGGGGAATGATATGCAAATCGTATGGAAGGATGCTGTGCTTGATAAAGCTATTGATTCTGCCATGGATTGCTTTCTGGGCTCAACCCAGATTTGCATGGTTCCTAAAATTATACTAATTCATGAGGATATTTATGATGAATTTGTTAGTGGCATCTCCCAGCAAATTCAGAGAATCCACATTGGCCTCCCTTCTGATCCAAAAACCAGATTATCACCTGTTACGAGGATTCAGGATTTCTACCGATTGCTTGAGGATGCCTTGGCGAATGGGGCAAAATTACTTTGTGGCGGTAAAAGAGTGAATTATAAAGGTGATGAAGATGAAGAGGGTGTATATATTCAGCCGACACTTCTAAGTATTGATTTTGATGAAGAGATTTCAAAAATGCTTTTTTTCAAAGAGGAAATATTTTTCCCTCTTTTACCTCTTATTAAGACTTCCGGAACAGATGAGGAAATATTTCAGAAAATGGCCACGCTGGCAGATATGAATCAGTATGGATTAAGGATATCTGTCTGGACAAGATCTAAGCATTATGCACAGAGATGCATGGAGCGATTGACTAACAGTGGGTTGTTAAGGATTAACCTTCCGCATGTGGAATTCTCGCCCTTTGTGTCCACTCATGGAGGAACACGGCGCAGTGGAGGCCCCTTTGGCGAAATGAATTATGTATGGGAAAAGACTTCACATATGCAGGGTATAAGTAAATACAGGCCATGAGCATGACAATCTATGTTGCCCTTCCTCTACTGGGCTCACTTATAGTTCTCATTTGTGGAATATTTATTCTGATATATGGGAAAAGTGCAGTAATCCACAAACTCGTCTCTCTGATCTGTTTCAGCGCTTTTGTATGGTTATTCGGATACTCACTGATGTATGCGAGTACTGATGCATTCAAGGCTATGCAATGGGCACGGTTTGGCTATAATGGCGTTCTGTTTATCCCTGCCCTTTTTTACCATTTCACTTGCGAGTTTTTGAATCTATCAGAGAAAAAATATTCCTTATATCTTACTTATGCTGTCTCAGCGGTTTTTTTGATTTCGAACAGGACATCGCTTTTTCTGTCAGGAATATACAAGGACTATTATTGGGGGTTTTACCCCTCCGCAGGCATTCTTTATGGATTTTTTATCCTGTTTTTTTTCAGCATTTTTATTTGGTGCTTATTCTCTTTATATGTAGCTTTCAGGAGCAAAGCTGACGTGAGTGCGGTTACCAGACAGAGAATCAGATATATTTTCGCTGCGTTTAGCACAGCAGCATTTTTTGGGGTTTTTGATTACATTCCTAATTATGGAGTAGAAATTTATCCCGCTGGTTATATCGGAGCAGTATTATGGGTATTTATTGTAACTTATGCGATTTTAAGATTCCGGGTCATGGATATACGTTTTGCTTTCAAGAAGACCATGATATACTCTCTTTCCGCTGGCCTTTTGACCGGTTTTTTCATCATACTTGTCCTCTTGCTATCCAAATTTCTCTCCGGACTTGCGGGTATAGATGAGTTAAGAATCTCCATTATTTCCGCGCTTATCATTGCCGTTCTCTTTGCGCCGCTTAAAAATAGAATACAAAAGTTAATAGATAAAGCTTTCTACAAAACAACCTACAACTATTATGCCGTTATCCAGAATGTGAGCCGGGAGCTGTCATCAAAATTATATTTAAAAGACATCCAGAAATTCATCACCGACCTTGTGTTCGATACGTTGAAACTGAAGGAGGCCCATTTTCTTTTGGCTGGAAAAAAATTTTGCGTTACAGTATATTACAGGAAAGCAAACGCCGAGGATGCTACCCAGCGGCAGCGCATGGATGCCGATTCCGATCTGGTCAGTTTTTTAATAAACAAAAAAGATATTATTATCAGGGAAGAATTACCGGGAATTATTGAGCAGGATAAAGCAGACCGTATTGCAGAAGATATGTTTCCTTTCAAGGGGGATGCTGCAGTGCCTGTAATAATCGACGGCGAATTGAGGGCAGTAATGATACTGGGCGGTAAACAATCCGGGGATATTTTCAACGATGAGGACATCAGCCTCCTCCGGACCGTTTCCAATGAGACTGCCCTGAGCATGAAGGGCGCTTCACTCTACGCGGAGAAGCTGAGGTCGGAAAAACTGGCCACCCTCGGGCTGACCGCCTCCACCCTTGCACACGAGATCAAAAACCCGCTTTCCTCCATAAAGACTTTTTCCCAGCTTTTGCCTGAAAAATACGCGGACAGCGATTTTCGCGAGACTTTTGCATCTATTGTCCCGTCCGAGATTCAGCGCATCGACAATCTCGTCACGGAGTTGCTTACCTTTGCCAAACAGGCTCCGGCAGCATCCCCAATGGAAAGGTTTGAAATATCCGCGCTGATAGATGATTCCCTTAAGCTGCTCTCCAAGCAGTTCCAGAAAAACGGCATCAAGGTGATCAGGAACTACGGGGAGCGGATATTTATAAGAGGGGAAAGAGACAGGATCAAGCAGGCCCTGATCAATATCATCTCGA
The DNA here is from genome assembly GCA_021847795.1 of Nitrospirota bacterium. GTDB lineage: Bacteria > Nitrospirota > Thermodesulfovibrionia > Thermodesulfovibrionales > Dissulfurispiraceae > JAMCVZ01. The sequence goes on along the minus strand of JAJZPZ010000032.1, from coordinate 22,861 downwards.
ACGGCTGCCAGGCCATGGAGGGCGGGGGCTCACTGAAGATCACCGCCGGGCTGAACGACAAGGTCACCATTATTATCGAAGATACCGGCCCGGGGATTGCAGAGAAAGATATGGAAAAGATCTTCGAGCCCTTCTTTACCACCAAGGAGACCGGCAACGGGCTCGGCCTGACCATCAGCAAAAAGATCGTTGATGACCACGGGGGCACGATAAGCGTGGCGAGCAGGCGGGATGAAGGCACTGTTTTCACGCTGACCTTTGAGCCGGCGGGAAGTCTGAAAGAAGAGCTTGAAGGAGGGGGGCAACAGCTATTATGGAATTATTAGCCTTCCTCTGCAAAAATCCCGCGACGGCTGATTCCGTAAAGGGCGATTTGAAAAACTATACGGTCCGTGTCGTAAAGGACATGACGGAACTGGAAGAGTCCCTTATCAACTACACCTTTGATCTCTGCCTTATCGACACGCAGTCTTTCGAGATCCCCCAGATAAATACCGCTATCAAACTGTTCGGTAAGGACTCGGTAATCCTTATCAACAATGCTGAAATGGACCTGCAGAGACTTGATTCCCTGCCCTTCCATGTCCCGCCCGACCAGGACCTGCAACCCGCCCTGGAGCTGCTCCTGGGCAGGAAATACAACCGCGGCCGGAACGGCCACCACAACGGACATTACAATGAGCCGGCGCTCCGGAACGCCGGCTCTGCCGAACACTTCGAGAGGATGACACTCCCGCTCAACAAAAGGGAGTTTTCAAGAGGCGATGTTCTCCACAGGCATGTCCTGATAAACTTTGCAAAGATCCTGACCGCGAGTTTCGACCTTAACAAACTGCTCAGCCATTTCATGGATTCGCTGACCGAGATCGCCAAGGTCAACAAGATTTCCATAATGCTTAGGGACAAAAATGTTTTCGTGGTAAAGGCGCACAAGGGCCTTGATCCCTACATCGCCCAGGAACTGAAGCTTGACTTCAAGAGCACCCTTGTCTATTATCTCGCCCAGCACGGGGGGATCCTGCAGAGGACCGCTGCTGCGGAAAGTATGGACAAGATGAAGATCTTCAAGGAAATGGGCCGCCTGCAGTGCATCCTCTCCTTCCCGATGATCTACAAGGGGAGACTTGAAGGGATCGTCAATATCGGGGAGAAAATCACCGGGGAGCCTTTTTACAGCGATGAGCTTGAAGTCATTTATACTCTGTGCAACTACCAGTCCGCTGCAATAAAAGACGTCGACCTGTATCACCAGATACAAAGCCAGAAAGACTTTATCAGGAACATCCTTTCAAACATGAACAGCGGCGTCGTCACCATCGACAAGAACGAGAAGGTATGCATCTGCAACCCCAAGGCCGCCGAGGTCCTTGCCGTGAGCCGGGAGGAAATCATGGGAAAGGACCTGCGCACCCTTCCTTCGCCGCTCGGCGATATCCTGTACGAGACCATGGTGGACGGGGTCTTCTATAAAAGGCACGAGGTGCTCCTGCGTCCGAGAAAGGTCCAGCTGGGAATAAACAGTTACCGGCTCGATGACGAGCAGGGAAACGTTGTCGGGGCGGGCATCATTTTCACCGACATCTCCGACCTCAAGAGGTTCGAGGAGGAAAAGAGAGAGGCTGAAAAGCTGAGGATGATGCATATGATCACCGGGCAGATTGCCCATAGCATAAAAAACCCCCTCTCGTCGATAATGACTTTCACGCAATTGATCGAAGAGAAGTTCGACGACAGCGAGTTCAGGCAGTTCTACAAAACCACGGTCCTGCAGTCTGTGGATAAGTTGAACAAACTCATAGATAAAATCCTGTTCCTCTCCGATTCCCTGGAGTTTCTCCCCGAACTCCACGATGTGAATTCCATCATCGAGGCGACCGGAACTGCGGTGCAGCAGGAGATCCCCGCAGGCATGAACCTGGTCATAAAAAGGCTGGAAAAGCCGGCTTCCGTCAATGCCGACAAGTCGCTGCTTTCAAAGGGGCTTTACTATCTGATACTTGCGTGCGCCGAGAGGCTGAAGGACGGGGATTCCATAATCCTGGAAGCGAATATTATCGGCAATAAGATCCCCCATGTCGAAATAGCGGTCACCTGCCCCGATGCCCGGGTTGTTGAGGGACCTATTGAGAAAGAGGCTGTCTTCAAATTCGATGCCCTGAGCGGTGATCTGGATGTTGCCCTGGTCCAGAAGATAGCGGAGGGACATAAGGGGGGGCTGATGGTAAAGCAGATCAATGCAGGCAACTCGTTTGTAATAACATTGCCTGCGGTTGATGCGGGCAGATGATTACGTATGGGAAGGAGGTCTTGATGAACGCCGGCGGCAAGGTCCTGATCATTGATGATGAAATAGGCCCGAGAGAATCCCTAAGGATGATCATTAAGGACAGGTACGCGGTGAAGACCGCGCCGAATGCCGTGGAAGGTCTGAAGCTTTTGTCGGATGAGGAGTTCAGTGTTATTCTCCTCGACCTGCGTATGCCTCATATGGACGGCATTACCGCCCTCCAGGAGATCAAGAAAATCTGCCCCGATACCGAGGTCCTGATCGTGACCGCTTATGCCAGTGTGGATACTGCAAGAAAGGCCATCCAATACGGCGCTTTTGACTATCTCATGAAGCCCTTTGACAAGAACGACGTGATAAAGGTCGTTGAAAAGGGAATGGACAAGCGGAGCAGGACAAGGGAGCTTAAAAAAGAGCACACAGAGCTCAGGGAGCTTATCGATGAGCGCACGAAAGAGCTCATGATAACCGAAAGGATGCGCAAGGAACTCTTTGAGAACGCGAACGACGGCATTATAATCATGAATGCCGATGCGGTAATCATGGACCTCAACCAAAGGGCGTGCGAACTCCTGGGGTACGGCAAAGATGAATTGAAAGGGGAAAGGATATCCTCCTTTGAAACAGGGGAGAGCAGGTATCTCTGGAAGGAGCGGGTCGCAAAGCTTTTGCAGGGAGAGCAACTGCTCTTTGAGACCGAGCACTATACAAAGAGCGGAAGCAAGGTTTTCATCGAGATCAGCGCCAGGGCCATAGAGGCGGACGGCAGGAAGATAATCCAGTCGTTCCATCGGGACATAACGGAAAAGAAAAGGCTCCAGGCCCAACTCTTCCATTCGCAGAAAATGGAATCCATCGGCACCCTGGCAGGGGGATTGGCCCATGATTTCAATAATATCCTGACTGCCATCCTCGGGCATACCGACATGATACTGGCCACGGAGGAACTCTCGGAGGACACCATGAAAAGCCTTGAAGTGATAGAGTCCTCTGCGCGGCATGCGTCCCAGGTGGTAGCGCAGCTGCTCAGCTTTGCCCGAAGGGGGAACAACGAATTCTCCCCTGTGCATATCAACGGGATCATTGAAAATACGCTGAGCATGGTCTCGAAGCTCGTATTGCCGAGGATACTGATAAGGAAAAACCTCGACGACGCTCTCCCTGCTGTTGCCGGCAATGCAACCCAGATAGGCCAGGTGGTGATGAACCTGATCATCAATGCGAAAGATGCAATGCCCGCCGGCGGGGAAATAGAGATCAGCACGGGTGTGGTGGATATCAACCCTGCGCGCATGGGCACGCTGCAGAATGTTCCGGAATTCAGGGAAGGGAAATTTGTGTTCCTCTGCATTGCGGATACGGGCCCGGGGATTCCCGAAGAGCATCTGCCCCATATTTTCGAGCCTTTCTATACCACGAAGGAAAAGGGGAAGGGAACAGGGCTCGGGCTTGCCGCATCATACGGCATCGCGAAGAACCACGGCGGAGAAATCACCGTATCCAGTAAAGAGGGCTTCGGCACGGTCTTCACCCTCTATATCCCTGTCCCGGAATAACAGCGTCCGAAAAACTTTTCCCCCCGGGCTTTTTTGCGGCATATGCGCCCGGCGTGTTATTCTAAGTAATCGTACATTAATTTGCCGTCTTGACAACTATGGACCTTAACAGGGAAGAATTAAAGAAAATCCCCATATTCTCCACCTTCGATGATGATGAGATCAAAGAGATTGCGCCTTATCTGATCAGGGAGGCTGCCGGGAAAAAGCAGGAAATATTTTCCGAAGGAGACACCCCTGACTGGTTCTATATTGTCTTCAGCGGGAAGGTGAAGATCACGAAATTGTCCCATGATGGAAGGGAGATTATCCTGGAAGTAATCTCCCCTTTTGATTTTTTCGGGGGCCTTGCCGTGCTGAAAGGGTTTCCGTATCCCGCCAACGCCGTTGCCATGGAAGATTCGGTCGTGGTAAAGATTTCAAGAAACAACCTGCTGAAAGTAATCGACAGGTTCCCCGGTGTCATGTACGACATGACCTCGAACCTCGGGGACAGGATACGGGACTTTCATGATACCCTGAAAAATATTGCACTCGAAAAAGTGGAGGCAAGGATAGCCGCGCTGCTTTTGAAGCTTGCAGGCAAAACCGGCGTGAAGGCAGCCGGCGGTACCATGATAAACATGCGCCTGACAAAACAGGACATTGCTGAAATGGTCGGCGCCACGGTGGAGACAGCCATCAGGGTCATGAGCAAGTTCAGGAAAGCGGGCTTTATCAACAACGAGGGCGGGAAAATTGTGGTTAAAAATCATGAAGCATTGAAAGCCGTCCTGGACCCTGTCTATTAATTTTATTAATTTTTGCATAGGCTTGTTGAAAAAGAATAAAAATGTTGGGTATCCTATAAGGATTCAGTGTAAAGGGTTAATTTTAATCGGGGAGGATAGAAATGGCTGAGATTTTGGAAATCAGGTGGCACGGGAGGGGAGGGCAGGGCACGGTTACTGCCGCAAAGGTATTTGCTGATGCGTGTTTGAGCGGAGGCAGATATGTTCAGGCGTTTCCCGAATACGGTCCCGAGCGTTCCGGCGCTCCTTTAAGGGCTTATAACAGGGTGAGTTCAGGGGAACTCAGGATGCATTGTCCTGTCCTCAAACCGAACATCGTCGCGGTTGTGGATGCGACGCTCCTTGACAGTATCAATGTCATGGACGGCGCCCCGGATGATGCTCTTGTACTCGTCAACTCTGCAAAAGATCCCAAGGAAATAAGGGAGAGACTGAAGGCAAAGCCGTCGCAGAAGGTATTTACCGTGGATGCGACGAAGATTGCGGTGGACTGCATAGGGCGGGCAATGCCGAACTCCCCGATGGTGGGCAGCCTGGCAAAGATATCGGGGGTCGTGGGCCTTGACCAGATACTAGAAGATGTTCAAAAGAGCTTTGGGAAGAAATTTTCCCAGAAGATAATAGACGGCAACCTCGAGGCTGTGAAGAGAGGTTACGGGGAGGTAAAGGAAGGATGAAGCCGAAGGGATGGAAGGAATTAAAGCCCGGCGCAGTGGTTACCGAAGCCGGAAGCGCTGAGAAATTCAAGACAGGCTCGTGGAGAGCTTTGAAACCTAAATGGAAAGAAGAGAATTGCATTCAGTGCCTGTTCTGCTGGATCTATTGCCCGGACATGGCGGTCAGGGTGAAGGACGGCAAAAGAGGAGAATTTAATTACGATTACTGCAAAGGCTGCGGCATATGCGCCCTCGAATGCCCCGGGAAGAAGGGCCAGAAGGCAATTGTTATGGAAGAGGAGGGCAAATAATGGGTCAGAACGGCAAGAGAGTCGTAGCGGTTACGGGAAACGAAGCAGTTGCTGAGGCGATGAGGCAGATAAACCCCGATGTCTGCGCGGCGTATCCTATAACCCCGGCAACGGATATCATGCAGAGGTTTACAAGCTTTGTATCAAACGGCAAGGTCAAAACAGAGATGGTCCTGGTCGAGAGCGAGCACAGCGCAATGAGCGCCTGTGTAGGCGCTTCGGCGGCAGGCGGCAGGGTTGCTACTGCTACGTCCTCCCAGGGGCTTGCCCTTATGTGGGAGATATTGTTTATAGCTTCAGGCACGCGCCTCCCCATTGTCATGTCCCTGGTGAACAGGGCGCTTTCCGCGCCGCTGAATATCCATGGAGACCACTCGGACGGAATGGGCGCCCGTGACTGCGGGTGGATACAGTTGTGGTCCGAAAACGCGCAGGAGTCCTACGACAACATGATCCAGGCGTTCCGCATTGCGGAACACATGGACATAAGAATGCCTGCCATGGTCTGCCTGGACGGCTTTATAATCAGCCATTCCATCGAGAGGATGGAATATCTCGATGACGAGACCGTGAAGAATTTTGCCGGAGAGTTCAAAACAACGAACCCCCTTCTCGATATAGAAAACCCGGTAAGCTATGGGCCGCTGATCCTTACCGACTACTATATGGAGTACAGGAGGGCCCATGCCGAGGTCATGTCAAAGGTCTCGAAGGTTGTCCTGGACGTGGCCAAGGACTTCGAGAAAATTTCCGGGAGGAAATACGGGCTGTTCGAGACCTACAGGCTTGAAGATGCCGAGATCGGACTGGTTGTCCTCAACTCAGCTGCCGGCACATCGAAGGATGTTGTTGATGAATTCAGGAACAGGGGAATCAAGGCCGGCCTTCTGAAACCGAGGCTCTACAGGCCGTTCCCTTACGAAGAGATAGGGGAGGCCCTGAAGCACCTGAAGGCCGTCTGCGTACTGGACAGGGCCGATGCCTTCGGCGCGTCCTACGGTCCGCTGTTCATGGACATTGCTTCAGGCGTGTATCCGCACAAAAACGGTCCTCTGCTCATCAACAAGATATACGGGCTCGGCGGAAGGGATTATCTGCCCGAGCATGCGGAGACCGTGCTTGCCGAACTGGCTGAGATAGCAAAGACAGGAAAAGTGAAAACCTTAAGAGAATATATAGGAGTGAGGGAATAATATGGCGACACCACTGAGCTTAAAGGAGCTTTCAAAAAAAGAGCTATTGCTTACAGCAGGACACAGGATGTGCGCCGGATGCGGTGCGCCTATTGTCGTCAAAATGGCGCTGCTCGCCGCCGAACAGCCCATAATTGCCGCGAATGCAACCGGGTGTCTTGAGGTTTCCACCTGCATATCTGAATACACGGCATGGAAGATCCCCTGGATACACAACGCCTTCGAGAATGCCGCAGCTACCCTTTCAGGTGTTGAAACCATGTACAGGTCCCTGAAGAAGCAGGGCAAAATAGACAAGAAGATCAAATTTATAGCCTTCGGCGGAGACGGCGGGACCTATGACATCGGTTTCCAGAGCCTATCCGGGGCAATGGAGCGCGGGCATGATATGCTGTATATCTGCTATGATAACGGCGCCTACATGAATACCGGTATCCAGCGTTCCAGTGCGACCCCCTTCGGCGCTGATACGACGACCTGCCCTGCCGGGAGCTGCAACCCCGGCAAACTCCAGCAGAGGAAGGACCTTACCAAGATCATGGCGGCCCACGGCATACCCTATGTTGCCCAGGCCTCCCCGAGCCACTGGTCTGACCTGGTGAAGAAGGTAAAAAAGGCGCTTGCCATAGACGGCCCGAAATTCATGAATGTCATCACACCCTGCAATCGCGGTTGGAGGTCCAAGACCGATGATGCTGTCAAACTGAGCAGGCTTGGCGTTGAGACCTGCTATTGGCCGCTCTTCGAGATTGAGAACGGTGCAACGCGGGTTACGGTCAAACCGAAAGAGAAAAAGCCGCTCGTTGATTTTCTCAAGCCCCAGGGTAGATTCAAACACCTCTTTGCCCCTGAAAACGAGCATCTCCTGAAGCAGGCGCAGGACCAGGTTGACGCCTATTGGGAAAGACTTTTGAAAGAAGAGGCTTTTGCTGCCCGGCAGGAATAAATCAGCGCTGAATATAACGTGAAAAAAGGCCCTTGCGCCGATCTGCAAGGGCCTTTTTTCGTGCATTTTGCGGTGGTATCGTACCCTCCCTGTGCCTCTCCTGCCGTTGTGATAGAATAAAGAGGGAGGTGACAATGTATGCAGGGTTCCTCGAGTGCTGAACAGTCTCCGCCGGTCATCAGGGTCCTCCTGGTTGAAGACAGCTCAGGGTATGCACGGCTGATCCGGGAAATGCTCAGGGATCAGGCGGACATGAATTTCGAGTTGTCCCATGCAAGCCGCCTTTCCGAGGGGCTCGCCTTCCTGGACAGGAGGGCCGCTGATGTTGTCCTGCTCGACCTGAATTTGCCTGACAGTTCATGGCCCGGCACCTTACTCAATGTGCTTTCCAAAGCGCCCGATGTACCGGTTGTGGTACTTACGGGCTTCGATAATGCGGAAATGGCGGTGAAAGCTGTTCGAAGCGGCGCGCAGGACTACCTGGTCAAAGGCCAGATAGACTCAAACCTGCTTGCCCGTACTATACGGTATGCCATTGAGCACAGAAAGGCAACTGAGAGCATGCGCCTTGCCGCAAAGGTCATGGAATCTGCGCTTGAAGGTATATTCGTTACGGACCGGGAGTTCAATATCATCAACGTAAACCCTTCCTTTGCCGATATCACGGGCATGTCTGCCGAAGAGGTGATCGGCAGGAATCCATCGGTCATGGGCTCAGGGGGAGACGAAACCGACAAATACAAGCAAATAGGGGAAACCATCAGGCAGGGGGGGAACTGGCGGGGCGAGGTCTGGAACCGGCGCAAGGGCGGCGAGGTATACACGGCCTGGCTGAATGTCAGCTCTATAAAAGACAACAGCGGCAACATCACGAATTATGTAGGCGTTTTCACGGATATAACCCAGCGTAAACTGGTGGAAGAGCATCTTGACCATATGGCCCATTACGATGTGCTCACGGGACTGCCGAACCGGGCGCTGCTTCATGACCGCCTCGGGCACGCCCTGGTCCAGTTGCGCCGCAGCGGGCAGAGGCTGGCAATTCTCTTCATCGACCTCGATGAATTCAAACCGGTCAACGACGCCTTTGGACATGATGTCGGCGACCTGGTCCTCCAGGATGTCGCACGGAGACTGAAACTCTGCGTGCGCGAAAGCGATACGGTTGCGCGCCTGGGCGGCGATGAGTTCATCATCATTCTTCAGGACATCATGGATGAGCAGGATGCCGTGCTCGTGGCAAAGAAAATCATCGGTTCCCTTCAGATGCCCTTCTGTCCCAGAAAGGACGAATGTTCCATCGGGGCCAGCATCGGTATCACTATCTATCCGGATGACGGGACAGATGCCGAGACCCTGCTTAAGAGGGCTGACAGGGCCATGTATTACGCTAAAGAGAAAGGAAAGAATAATTGGAAGTTATTCTCATCGATCGCGCGGGAGGGTAAGCCTTAGGGGGCGTTTTGCATACACGACCTATATACCCGTCACCAGTTGGAGCGCGTTCCTCACGACCTCTATCCTTGCAGGCGCTGTCCCCGCATAATCCCCGTCGATCTGGATGTGGACATCGCCATCCACCTCTATCTCTGTCGCCCTGAAGTTGGCCGTATCAGGATAGGAAAGATGACAGCCCCTGACAACTCCCGCAACATACCGGAGGAGGTCGAACCGGCCTCTTCTACAGGTCAGGAACACATGGAAGTACGGCTTTTTGAGACTGGTGTCAGGTGTCGCCTTGAATGCCCCGCCGTAACAGGTTGCCTTGCCGATGATTGCGGCGTATCCCTCGACTCTTTTCATGGGGCCACCGGGCGACTCCCGGTATCTCAGTGTAATCAGCGGCGGGGCATACCTGATAAATGTCCTGATCCCGCTGAATATATAAGCCCCTTTCCCTGTGTATCTTTTTATTTTTTCGCTGATGCCGAAAGTGACTTCTCCATCGAAGCCGGCGCCCGCCATTAACAAAAAATAACGAGTAACCTGATCAGTAACGAGTAACGAGTGACGAGTAACAAGTAAAGGATCTGAAGACGGTGACAAGTCCGAAGACAGTAACGAGTAACGAGTGACAAGTGACGAGTTTTTGGAGTCTTTAGTCTTTAACTTGTTACTTGTTACTCGTAACTTGTCACTGTTTTTAGTGTTACTGTCTTTAAGAGTTATTTTCCCGAGGTGAATAGTCTCTGTTTTTCCCTCCAGCGCGACATGAACAGCCTTGCCGATATCGTGGGGCAGGTTCAGCTCTTTTGCAAGTACAGAGGTTGTTCCGAGCGGCAATATGGCCATGGGAGTGTCAGAGTGGACCAGCCCGTTTGCTACCTCGTTGTATGTACCGTCTCCGCCTGCAGCGACAACCAGCAGTTCACCCGTGGGAAGAGGGGGGGCGGATGCGATTTCTTTGGCAAAGGCTTCGGCATCGCCCTTCCCGGCAGTGAGCAGGAGCTTCACATCAATGCCCTTGCTCCGCATAATCGCCGCAGCCTTTTCTATTTTCCCGACAGCGTTGCCGCCTGCTATGGGATTCCCGATAATAACGATATGTTTTCTCAAACCACACTCCTTTAAACGGCAAATCCGAAATTCTAAATACTAAATCCGAAACAAATTCAAATGACTGAAATTCGAAACGGTTTGGAGCATTCGAATTTTGAATTTAGATATTGTTTAGGATTTCGTGCTTAGAATTTGCCTTTTATTTCGTGCTTGCCTCATATACCATCACGGGGGTCTTCTCAAGGTAATTGATCAGGCCTCTGATATCCGCCCCTTCTCTGACGAAGAAGACCCTGCCTCCGTGCGTTTCGCCAGTGCCCTTGATGTTCGGAATTCTCATATATCCGGACTCTCTCGATGCAATATATCCTGTTGTATAGCCGGGATCGTCGGAAATGCAGACCTCTGCGAGGATATCAGGACATGATGCCACCTTTGATGCCAGGGTAAGCGCCTCTCTTACCGTTGCTGTATGGACCTTCATCTTTGAGAGCCTTTGCTCCAGCTTTACGGCTGCGGAGCTGTCGAGTCCCAGCCTTGAGACCCGCACCCCGCGGACCTTGTCCGGCTCGACACGGGCGCCTGACAGCGCGGCCAGCAATGAGGCCCCCCGCAGCGTCCGCGGCGATGTCAGGATCTTCAGCGCCCTGATGACCGCCCTTCGCGATATGCCGAGGTCGGACAGCCTGCGGGACAGGATTTCCCGTGCTTCTCCCGGGGCGGCGCAGTCCAGGGTGGTTATGGGCAGCAGGGGCGCCTGTCGCGCCTTTCCCCTGATCGCTTCAACGGTAAGGACAATTTCATCGGGAATGCCCTTTGAGTGGTGCAGGGCCCTCTCTGTATACTCCCGTACGATTTCCGGAATTTCCGATTCGCCGTATATGCCTTCTGCACCGGAAATATGTATCCCCACTGCTTTCCTCTTCCTGCCCCCCGGCGCCTGTGACGCCCTCATCCGTATACTCCACATACGGAAATTATACAAGGTCGGCAAAAAAATTTCGCAGCATGCCTCTGCCCTGACCTGCTCCCTTACCGTGTAAGGCATTGCCGCGGGCTTTCCTGATCAACCTTTTCATTGTAGAGGGTTTATTTTTATGATATATTTTGCTTAACAGGCGACTTCCCCTGCCGGTTCCAAGGAATTCAGGTCGCATTAACAGTCAACCCCTCACTATGGAGATTCTTAGATGGCTATGCAGTGGACTGAACATGTACTGATTGGAATTGACGAGATCGATATCGGAATTAAGGAATTTTTCCGGAGGATGAACAATCTCCTGGTTGCAATGAGCCGTGGCAGGGGCAGGTGGGAGACCCGTGAGATGATCGGCTTTCTGGAGGACTTTGCATCAGCACATTTCAGCATAGAGGAAAGATACATGGCTGAGTGCGGGTATCCTGATTGCGAATCACACAGGGAGGAGCATGAAGGATTTATAAAAGACCTTGCATATCTCAGGGGAGAGTATGAAGCAGGAGAGGTAACTACATTTTTTGTGCTGAAAGTTGAGCGCTGGGTCTACGACTGGATAATTCATCATGTGGGCAAAACAGACAAGGCCCTCTATGATTTCCTCAGGGGTGGAATGCGGAACCGGGAAATGAGGCCGGATTGCACCTTATGACGGGGGTTCCCCGGAAGATACCTATTATGCGGTGAAAAGGTTATAATGACAGGGGTCCCGGGAAATAAATGAAAGACATAAAAAAAGATAAAAGACAGCATGAGCGGGAGCCCTTTGACCGGGTGGTGACCTTTTCTGTTATCGGCTCTTTTGACGGCCTCAGGGAGTTCTGGCCCGAGCCGGACAGGATCGGCACCATTGTAGACATATCCGACAACGGCGCCGGGCTTTTGACCGATACCCTGCTCGAGCCGGGAATGCTCATCAGATTCAACAAAAACAGCGGGGTCAAACCCTGCGTTGTCATGTGGGTATTGGATTTCGGAAGCCGGTACAAGGCCGGTTTGAAATACATATAGCATCTGCCCGTTCAGCAGCAAGCGTGCTTACCTGCCCTGGAAATTATCAGGCAATGAGTTCTCCTGAATTTTTGATCCCCCCGAAAGAGATATCCTTTTGCTTTAATAATCATATGGATTGTCAAAAACAAGGACATGAAATGTGGTAAAATGAAAACTGTATTTATGCAGCAATGCACGAGAGTCTTTTATCAGGACAGGAGAATAAATTACCAGGATGAGAACAGTACGTATTGCTTTGTGCCAGATCAACCCGACCGTAGGCGATCTTAAGGGCAATGTGAAGAAAATAACAGGATACATTGAAGCTGCCGCCCAGCACGGCCCCGACATTATCGTATTCCCCGAGCTTGCCGTTACCGGGTATCCCCCTGAGGACCTGCTCTTGAAAACCCAGTTTATAGAAGACAATATAAGCGCGCTGCACGAGATAAGGGAAAAGGTGGAGGACTTTGTCGTCATAGCCGGATTTGTGGACAAAAAGGGCGATATCTACAATGCCGCGGCAATTATGCACAGGAAAGAGATCGTGGATGTTTACCACAAGATCCATTTGCCGAATTACGGGGTGTTTGATGAATTCAGATACTTTCAGGCAGGGATGCGGTACCCCGTATACCGGATGGGTGACTTTCTGTTCGGCGTCAATATCTGCGAGGACATCTGGTACCCTGAGGGACCGGGCACTATCCAGGCATTGGCCGGAGCTGAGTTCATCATAAATATAAACGCCTCTCCCTATAACATAGGCAAGTCCGGGTTCAGGGAGCGGATGCTGGCCACAAGGGCTTCTGACAACAGCGCGGTTATCGCATACCTTAACACCGTGGGCGGCCAGGATGAGCTTGTATTTGACGGGCAGAGCCTGCTCATGGACCAGAACGGAGAGATCCTGGCGAGGGGAAAGGCCTTTGAAGAGGACCTGGTCGTGCTCGACCTGGACCTCGACGCAGTCTTCATGAAGAGGCTTCACGACCCCAGGAGGAGGCAGCAGGTTATTGAGCTGCAGACGGAAAGGTTGGAGAGGGTCACGATAAACCGTAAGCAGGACGGCGCTGCGGCACGAAAAAAACTCTTGAACGTATCTGTTCCCTCCCCTGCCGGATGCCCTGTCTTCTCCATGGAAGAGGAGGCATACAGTGCACTGGTCCTGGGCACAAGGGACTACATCGGGAAGAACGGGTTCAAAAAGGTCTGTATCGGCCTGAGCGGCGGGATAGATTCAGCGCTTGTTGCCGCAATCGCAGTCGATGCTATAGGGAAAGATAATGTCACCGGTGTATTCATGCCCTCTCCCTACACCTCGCAGGAAAGCAGGGAGGACGTTGAGGCGCTTTCTCTGAACCTTGGGATAAAGGTGGTCGAAGTGCCCATACACACGGTCTTCGAGAGTTACCTCGGGACCCTGAAGCCGGCGTTCAGCGGCATGCCGGCTGATATCACCGAAGAAAACCTGCAGGCCCGCATCAGGGGAAATGTCCTGATGGCATTGTCCAATAAGTTCGGCTGGCTTGTCCTGACAACAGGGAACAAATCCGAGATGAGCGTCGGCTATGCTACGCTCTACGGGGACATGGCAGGGGGCTTTGCAGTCATAAAGGACGTGCCGAAGACGCTTGTTTATATGCTATGCAGGTGGAAGAACCGGGTGGACGGCAGGGCGGTTATCCCCGAAAGAATTCTGACAAAGGAACCAACGGCTGAGCTGAAACCCGACCAGAAGGACACGGACTCCCTGCCGCCCTATGATGAACTCGACCCTATCCTGAGGGCGTATATTGAAGAGGACAGGAGTTTCGATGAGATTGTGAACCAGGGCTGTGATGAGGAACGGGCAAAGAGGATCATAAAGATGGTGGACTACAGCGAATACAAAAGAAGGCAGTCGCCGCCGGGAATCAAGATCACCCCGCGGGCATTCGGAAGGGACAGGCGTTTCCCGATAACGAACCGCTACAGGAGCTGGTGATGAAAAAAGCAGACGGAAGCCAGACGCCGGAGGACAGACTTAAAAGGAAAAAGAATAAAATAGTCCGTTATCTGTTTTCCGCTCTTTGTCTCCTGACTTCCGTGTTTTGTGTCCTGTCCTTCAGTGCTGCAGGAAACGATAAAAAACCTGCTTTCCAATTCGGCAGAAACCAGGACGTCCGGCAGATAAGGCCGAAGAAACCGGTTAAAATAAAGCTCCACCGGAGTTCAAAGGGCGAGTACCAGTGGGACATCTCCGGCGATAACGTTGATGATATCGTAAGCGCGGACAGCCGCCTCAGAAAACTGCTCAAGGTGGAATAAGACCATTATTGCGTCCATCGCGTCGTGCGCAAATAACTTTAAAGACAGTAACAAGTTACAAGTAACGAGTAACGAGTTAAAGACTAATGACAAAGACTTGTCATCTGTCACTTGTCACTCGTTGCTGTTCTGAATATGACAGGCGGAATTTTATATATTGTTTCAACCCCCATCGGCAACCTCGAGGATATTACGCTGAGGGCCCTCAGGGTGCTCAAAGAGGTTGATGTCATTGCGGCCGAGGACACAAGGCATTCCCTGAAGCTGCTGAACCACTACGGCATCTCGAAACCCATGATAAGTTATTGGGGCGAGAGGGAGAGGGGCAGGGCCGAAGAAATAATGAAGAAGCTCCGGGCAGGCCTTTCCGTGGCCCTTATCTCCGATGCAGGAACTCCCGGCATATCCGACCCGGGCTCTGTATTGATCAGGGCTGCGCTCCAGGAAGGTATCACCGCCGTCCCGGTACCCGGACCATCGGCCTGCATTGCCGCCCTTTCCGTTTCCGGGCTGACTACGGAAGAGTTTACCTTTGTCGGGTTCCTCCCCCCCAAAATTTCGCAGAGGCGGAAAAGGCTGGACGAGCTGAAACACGAACCCCGGACGCTGGTATTCTACGAAGCCCCTCACCGGATCGTGGACGTGCTTTCGGATATGGAAGCTGCTTTCGGCGCCAGGAGGGCGGTCCTGTCGAGGGAAATAACAAAGCTGCACGAGGAAACGGTGCGGGGGACAATCCCTGAAATCGCTAAAGCCATCCAAAGCCGTACCATAGCCGGAGAATATGTAATCATCATCGAGGGGAAAGAGAAAGAGGTACGGACAGCAGATGAGGCTTTGGACGAAGTGCGGCTCCTGATGAAAAGGGGCAAGGGACGCAAAGAGGCGGTAAAGATCGTGGCTGAGGAGTACGGTCTCAGCAGGAATGAGCTGTACGATAAGAGTCTCGGAGGATAGTACTTTAAGCTTGATACGGCAAACGGCAAAAGAAAGGTGTCATTGCGAACGAAGTGAAGCAATCTCGCCTTTAAAGCCTTGAGATTGCCGCGCCCGATAAAGCCGGGCTCGCAATGACAGGATAGGTCACTTATGTGTAGGCATCCGTATAAGGGGTATTTATGACAAAGCTTGTTGAATCGCTGCATATAGCATCTTCTCCATTCGTTAACGCTGCCATATCGGTCCTGTTTTTTATTCTCCTGGCCAAGATTGCGGACTTCATCGTGGACAAAGTCATCAGGAGGATCGCTAAATTCACCAGGACCGAGGTGGGCGGCAGCCTGATCGATGTTGTGCGCCGGCCTGTCTTTTTCACCATCATCCTGTTCGGGATCAGCCTGGCCTTTGAGGACTTCAGGTTTATCGGCAGCGCCGGCTTTTACATCGACGGGCTGCTCTATTCCATCATCGCCGTCATATGGATGGTTGCAGCAATAAAAATAGGGAACATAGTCGTAGAGAACGCCGTGGTCAAGGTCTCCGATGTGACCGGCCTGGGCAAGGATGTGATCCCCCTAATCGAAAATGTCCTGAAGATCGTCATTGTCCTGGCAGGACTTATGGTAATACTCTCTCTCTGGAGGGTGAATATTGCCCCGATCCTGGCCTCGGCCGGGATAGCCGGCGTTGCCGTTGCACTGGCTGCAAAGGACACGATAGCCAATTTTCTCGGGGGCATCAGCCTGTTTGTCGATAAACCTTTCAAGATAGGCGATTATATTATCCTCGATAAAGGGGAGCGGGGTGAAGTGGTGGCGATCGGGATAAGGAGCACAAAGGTCAGGACGCTGGATGATGTCATGATAACCATTCCCAACTCGGTGATCATAAATACGAAGATCGTCAATGAGAGCGCGCCGACGCCTTACCTTAGGGTAAGACTGCCCATTGGGGTCGATTACGGAAGCGATATCGATTCTGTCGAGAAAATCCTGGTCGAAATAGCTGCGGGCAATGAGAATGTCATCAAGGACCCTGCGCCGAGGGCGCTCTTCAGCGCCTTTGGAGAAAACCTGCTGAACTTTGAGCTTCTGTTCTGGGTGAAGGAGCCTGCGCTGCGGGTCAGGACGATAGACAGGGTGAACAGGGATATATACAGAAGGTTCAGCGAGAGCGGCATCAAGATCAGGAACCCCCTGCCTTTGGATGGGATTCTGTATTTGCAGCGGTAAGTGCAGGCCTCTCTCTTCTCCTTTTTATTCATGGAAACACGGCAATTTACCTCTATGTGATGGGTTTTCACTCTGACCATCAAAGCCGCTCACCAACCAGTCCCCTCCAGAACGCCAAAAAAAATGCGCTGCCATATAGTGAGGGGACAAAATTTTTGGTGAGGCAAATCGATAAAATATGGTAATATTCCCGGGGTGAACGGGGTCAGACTCTAAATTAGACATTTTAAGGAGCATCACCGCCCTAACGTATGGCACGAACGACAAGGATAGAGTTTGAAGGTGCATTTTACCACGTCCTTATGTCTAGAAGTGAGTCTGACCCCACGGGTCGCTTTCGGGTCGCACGCGGATTTCTCAAACAATCGAAAACGGCCTTTGCAGATGGAAATCGCAGTTCACTCCTCTATATAGTCCAGGTCCTTGTGGAAGGTCTCTTCGAGCCGGTATAGAGAATAAAAGGCGATGATGAGGCAGACCACGCCGACAACAGCGCCGCCGGTAAGGATTCCGAGATGATCTTTGGCTATCTTAAAAAGAAAGGTGATCGGTATTACCGTCCCGCGGATGAAATTAGGCACTGTCGAGGCAACGGTTGCCCTCAGGTTCGTGCCGAACTGTTCCGCTGCTATGGTCACAAAGATGGCCCAGTAGCCCACGGCAAACCCCATGGCAAAGCACCAGAGGTAAAACTGCGAAGGCGTCACATTATTGAGCCTGAAATAGAGTGCTACGATAAGGGTTGAGAGAAGGAGAAAGAAAAGAACGATTTTTTTTCTGCTCTTGAAATACTGGCTCAGGAAACCGCTCCCGAAGTCGCCGAAGACGAGGCCGAGATAGCAGAACATGACCGCTTCCCCGGCGCTGACAGGACCGCTCACCGAGAGCGCCTTTGCAAACTCCGGGGAAAAGGTTATGAGAATGCCGACACAGTACCAGATCGGCAAGCCGATGAGAATTGAGTGGAGATATTTGAAGAACCGGGGCTTGCTCGTGAAGAGGCTTAAGAAATCGCCCCTGCTGATGCCCTGCTCCTCAAGAGTGCGGAACATGTTCGACTCGTAGACGCCGATCCTTAGGAAAAGGAGAAGCAGTCCAAGCCCTCCGCCGATGAAGTAGGCCGCGCGCCAGTCGAAATGTTTTGCGACGAAGTTGGCAAGAACAGCGCCGGTGACGCCGACAGTGGCTACAACCATGGTGCCATAGCCCCTGAACTCACGCGGCAGCTTTTCCAGGACAAGGGTGACCCCTGTCCCGAGTTCTCCTGCAAGCCCGATCCCGGCGATGAATCTCCAGAGCGCATACGAGCCGACGGAGTTCGCAAACCCGTTGGCAGCATTTGCCACGGAATAGAGAAAGATGGAGCCGAAGAGGATCTTCACCCTTCCTTTCTTGTCGCCAAGGACACCCCAGATAATGCCGCCCAGGAGCATGCCTGCCATCTGCATATTCAGGAGAAAGACACCTTTGTCGAGGAGTTCCTGCCCATCGAGACCCATGGCCCTGAGACTCTGGACGCGGACGATGCTGAAGAGGATGAGGT
Source organism: Nitrospirota bacterium (assembly GCA_021847795.1). Classification (GTDB taxonomy): domain Bacteria; phylum Nitrospirota; class Thermodesulfovibrionia; order Thermodesulfovibrionales; family Dissulfurispiraceae; genus JAMCVZ01. The sequence goes on along the minus strand of JAJZPZ010000032.1, from coordinate 4,629 downwards.
CGTAAATATCGACGAAATAGCCGAGGGCCGCGACGATTACCGGCACGGAAAACAAAGCCATGATCCCGGCAGTTAAATGCCGGGTCTGAGTCACCGGACCGCTTCCCTGTTTGTGTCCTGACAATCGCGCCTCCCTGTTCAAAGCCTGCCCAAAATATAGACCCAAAATATAGAATAGTTTAGCAGGTTATCATCATTTTGTGAGCACTTCAGGATGAGCCGAACCTTTGTTGTTTCTACAGGCTGCGATCTGATAAACTGCATAATGCCTGACAAGAGCACATCCGATCTTTCTTCCCTGGAGAGAAAGTTCTATCAACTGATCATCAGCAGGCTTGACGGCGACAAGATCCGCTTGCAGGACTACCGTGAGAAAATAGTCGGGCTCGTAAAAAAGGGGATCGGCGGGTTCATCATTTTCGGCGGTGAAAAAGACGAGATGAAGACGTTTATCGCTGAAATCCAGGCCCTTGCAGAGGTCCCCCTGTTCATAGCTTCCGATATCGAGAGGGGCGTCGGGCAGCAGCTCAGGGGCGCAACTCACTTCCCCTGCCAGATGGCAATAGCGGCAGCAGTCGACCGGAACAATACCGAAAATGCAGCTCTCCTCGAAAGCGCCGTGGCTGCCATAGCTGCCGAGGCGGTTGACATCGGGATAAACTTCCCGTTTATTCCTGTTATGGATGTCAACCTGAACCCCGACAACCCCATTATCTGCACCAGGGCATTCTCCGATAATGCCGAGGAAGTGGAGTGGTATGGCTTGCGGTATGTAGAGGTCCTGGAAAATGCCGGGCTCATCAGCTGCCCCAAGCATTTCCCCGGACATGGCGATACATCCGTCGATTCCCATATTGCCCTGCCTGTTATTTCCAAGAGCGCCGGGGAGTTGATGCATACGGATGTCCTGCCCTTTGCCGGGGCTATAAAGGCAGGGGCCGGCAGTATCATGATAGGCCACCTGACCATTCCGTCCCTTGACTCAAGGCCTGCAAGCCTTTCCAAAAGGGTGATCACCGGCCTGCTCAGGGAGGGGCTCGGCTTCAGGGGGCTGGTAGTGACCGATGCCCTTAATATGAATGCCCTGGATGCCTTCGGAAAGGCTTCGGTTGAGGCCTTGCACGCCGGGGCGGATGTCCTGCTGCACCCTGCAGATGCCGGCATTACAGTAAGTGAACTCATGGCCGAAGCTGCGCGAAACGGGATTGATGAAGGCCTCCTGGGTGCTGCGCTGAAGCGCATATCTGATGCAAAGGCAGGATTGCAGAAGATCCGGAGCGCTCGGGCCGGTTACCCGGAGCACAGGGAGCTTTCATCCCGTATAGTCCTGGAGTCGATCACCCTTGTAAGGTGCAAAGAGGGGGTCCTGCCGGTTGAAAATACAGGGGCTGTACAGGTGGTATTTGCAGGAGATGAAAAATTTTTCGGGAAATCGCCGCTGAAAAATCATTGCGGGAGCGTTGCGCCTGTTGCTGCAATACGGGAAGTGAAGCACGGGACGATACTCTTCGCGGTTTTTACCAGTGTCGCGGCATGGGAAGGCAGTTCAGGGATAGAGGAGGAGGAAAGGCGGAAGATCCGGGAGATAATAGGCAAAGCGAAAAACTCGATTGTCGTTTCCTTCGGCAGTCCCTATGTTTTGCGTCATTTCCCGGAAGCTGATATACTAATTGCCGCATACGAAGGAACAGGACAGGCGCAAGAGGCTGTAATGAAATGCCTGAGGGGAGAGGCCGGGTTTAAAGGGAGGCTTCCTGTCAGGCTTGATAACTTCCCCCCGGCAAAATAGGAGGATCTCTGTTGGAAAGCGCTACTGGTAAGGACATCCCGGACAAACGCTGCCGGCGGTTCGGAATAATCGCTGTGGAGTTCGGGTTTATTACACCGGAACAGTTGAAGCAGGCATTGTCCGAACAGATAGACGACGACCTTGCCGACAACCCGCACAGGCTGATCGGGAAAATCTTTGTTGAGAAAGACTGGATGACCTACCAGCAGATAGAGATAGTCCTCAAGGAGCTTTTCATGGAGGAGAGACTCTGAACTTTTTTTTTACAGTATCCCGGCGCACTGTCCGAATATTGCATTCCCTGTTTTTTACCATTGCATGAGGGCTTATGCGTTTTAATATATCCCCCTACCTGCAGGTGTTCCGCAGCCGCCGCATCTCAACCATAATGCTGCTGGGCTTCTCTTCGGGGCTGCCCCTTGCCCTGACCAGCGGTACGCTGCAGGCCTGGATGGCGGTAGCGGGAGTGGACCTGCGCACCATAGGTATTTTTTCGCTTGTCGGCATGCCCTATACGTTAAAGTTTCTCTGGTCTCCCCTTATGGACCGTTTTGTGCCGCCCCGGCTCGGCAGGAGAAGGGGCTGGATAGTCGTGACCCAGCTTTGCCTCATGCTCGGCATTGCAGCTATGGGCTTCAATTCCCCGCAACATGCGCCCTGGCTGCTGGGTGCGCTTGCCATGACAGTGGCTTTCTCCTCAGCGTCACAGGATATCGTTGTTGATGCGTACCGGACCGATGTGCTCAGGGAAAAAGAGCGGGGCGTGGGCGCCGCTGTATTTGTCATGGGATACCGGATTGCGATGCTTGTTTCAGGCGCTGTTGCCATGATCCTTTCCGACCGCATCGGCTGGCAGAACACCTATCTGCTTATGGCAGGACTTATGTCGATAGGTGTCCTTATCGCATTATGGGGGCCCGAGCCGGAGGACAGCATAGTCCATCCGAAGAGCCTGCAGGAGGCTGTATGGGGGCCCCTGCGGGACTTTTTCTCCAGGAAAGGTGCAATAGCCGTCATGTTTCTGATCATGCTGTATAAGCTGGGAGATGCCTATGCAGGGACCATGACAACGGCGTTCCTGATCAGGGGATTGGGATTTACGCCGACCGATGTCGGGACCATCAACAAAGGACTGGGGCTGATCTCCCTTATTGTCGGCGCTTTATTCGGGGGCACGCTGATGGTGCGCCTTGGTCTCTTCAGGTCGCTCATGGTGTTCGGGATACTGCAGGCAGGGTCTATCCTGTCTTTCATGTCTCTTGCCCTGGTCGGGAAGAGTTACCCGATGATGATTTTCGCAGTTGCTTTCGAGAATCTCTGCGGCGGCATGGGGACCGCTGCCTTTGTCTCCCTTCTTATGGCCTTGTGCAACCACCGCTACAGCGCCACCCAGTACGCGCTCCTGTCCTCAATCGCTGCCCTGGGGCGTATCTTTATTGCCCCGACCTCGGGGTATATTGTCAATTATATGGGCTGGGCCAATTTCTTCATTGTAGCCGCCTTCACAGCCCTTCCGGGCCTCTGGATGCTCTGGTGGCTGCGGGGCGACATAGCCGCCTTGCAGAAAGAAAAGCAATAATACAACCCGCATATATGGAAGTCATATTCCCCTCGTTCTATCGATGACGCCAGCTTCAGACTTAGCCACGCTGCCGGAAGCTATCATGACGGTCAAAAAAGAACATCAATTGCAATAACCGTAAATGAGAAGGAGGAGATGCACGGGCTTATTCGATAAAATCTTAAGAAATATGCCTGGTAGCCCTAAAAGCGTTGCGCAAAATATGCTGAGAATTTACAGGTCGTACTTAGCACAAGATTCGAACAGGACAGAGGCGGATGCTTTGAGATATTGCATCGAATCACGTTGCCGAAAAAGGGGACATTTCTACTTTGCTATGACACTCAGGCATGAAATACTTGACAATGGTTAGCAAGTTTGCTAACATATCAAGCATGGGATATTCCATCGAATACTTCCACCCCCGTGTCAAAAATGACATTGAAAGCTGGCCCGATGGTATATTGGCGGATTATGCGCGATTGGTAGAACTCTTGATGGAGTTCGGCCCGAATCTGCGGATGCCGTATTCCCGTGCTATGGGGGACGGTCTTTTTGAATTGCGGCCCCGAGGACCTGAAGGTATCGGACGCGCTTTATACTGTTATTTTGATGGTCAACGCATCGTGATGCTTCACGCTTTTATAAAGAAAACACAAGAAACACCGGGAAAAGAATTGCGCCTTGCCCGGAAAAGATTGAAGGAGGTACGAAATGGCTGATATAAAATATAAACCCGTTTCTCATGACCATGAGGCTTTTCTCAAAAGGGCCTCGAAACGGAAAGAGTTCAGGAAAGCATACGAGGACCTGGAAGAAGAGTACCGACTCGCGCGAGAGATGCTTGCCGCTCGTTTAAAGTTTGGTCTCACTCAGGAAGCCGTTGCAGAGTTGATGGGGACAACAAAAAGTGCGGTGTCACGCCTTGAAGCCGCGGGTAAGCATGCCCCGTCTCTGACTACGCTCAAGAAGTATGCACGGGCGGTCGGCTGTCGCTTGGAGATCAAGCTCGTTCCCAATACTCGCTTAACCAAGCGCTCAACACGGGCCGCCAAAAAGCAGGCGGCCGGTTAGGGCTCTCCAAAGGGCGCCGTAATGAGAGATTTCAAGTGGTCGGAAGGTTTACCTATCGTAGTAATGTCATCCGCATAGCAATTCAATAGAAAACAACGAGATTGCTTCAGGATACGACCCTTCGCAATGACGGGGTGGAATGACAGTCATTGCGAGTCCCGACACGCACCGGGATAAACTCCGCGCGGCAATCTCAAGGACTTAT
>JAJZPZ010000031.1 GCA_021847795.1 Nitrospirota bacterium | reverse complement strand
TGAATATGTTTTTTTTAATGAAAGGTGAGGGGGGTAACGGCTGTGCAAAAGACAAAAATCCTTATAGTTGATGACGACCCGTTTGTGCGGGATATGCTGGCAATGATTCTGCAGTCCGGAGGCTACGATACCGAGACCGCTGAGGACGGCGAGGATGCCGTTGATAAGTACGCCTCGGCCCCCGACACCGGGCTCATCATCTCCGATATGAACATGCCCGGGATGAACGGGGTGGAGCTCATCAAGGAGCTGCGCAAGAACAAGGTGGATGTCCCGATCATCATCCTCACCGGCAACAATGAGATTTCGGTGGCGGTGGAGGCGCTCAACAGCGGGGCGAGTGATTACCTTTTGAAAGATGAGAATATCCAGGACACCATCATGTTGTCCGCGGAAAAGGTCCTCGAGAAACGGCAGCTCGAAAAGCGCAATGTCCAGTTGATGACGGACCTCGCCGTCAAGAACGAGGAATTGGAACAATCGAACACCAAGCTTGTTGCATTGAATGCATTGAAGAACAAATTCCTCGGGATCGCGGCCCATGACTTGAGGAACCCCCTGACTTCCATAAGGGGCCTGAGCGAAATCCTCCTCATGGAGGCCTTCGGCCCGCTTTCAGACGAACAGAAGGAATACCTGGGCACCATCAATACGGCGTCTGACGATATGCTGTCCCTGGTGAACGACCTCCTTGATGTTTCTGTTATCGAAAGCGGCAAGCTTGATTTGCAACTCAAACCCGGATCGTTGAACGCCCTGCTCGAGTCCAGGGTCAGGATGAACAAGGTTGTGGGAGAGAGAAAGAACATCACGCTTCGGACCGATTTCCCCGGAATCCGGGAAGCGGTTTTCGACGCGAACAGGATCGCCCAGGTCATAGATAACCTGATCGGCAACGCGATAAAGTTTTCTCCTTCGGGGTCTGCGGTGTACATCTCGTTGTCTGAAGACGGAAATGCGGCGACGGTGCGCGTTCGCGACGAAGGGCCGGGGATCCCCGCCGAAGAGCAGAGCAGGCTTTTCGGTGAGTTCCAGCGGTTGAGCGTGCAGCCGACAGGCGGGGAGAAGAGCACGGGACTGGGGCTGGCTATCGTGAAGAAAATTGTCGACGGCCATCAGGGGACCCTGAAGGTGGAGAGCGAACCCGGCTCGGGATCTACCTTCAGTTTTACCATACCGCTGGGCGGCTGACATCATGGAGAAAAGAAGCATGGCGGAAAAGAAGACGAGAATCCTTTTGGCTGACGACGAGGGGCATATCAGGGTAATGATGGAAGCGGTTTTGTCCCGGAAGAAGCAGCTGTCCCAGGAGGAGATCAACAGGGTAGAGTTCATGGGGCGGAGGGGTGACCGCCCGGCTTTTGCCGAAAAGGGAATTTGGGGTGGGCGACGGGGATCGAACCCGCAACGCCTGGAGCCACAGTCCAGTACTCTACCTTTGAGCTACGCCCACCATAATGCGTTATAGATTTGAGGAGCGCTAATGAACGCTACAAACGCTATAACGCCGTACGCTATAACGGTTTTTCATGCGCCTGAAGGGATTCGAACCCCTGGCCCACTGCTTAGAAGGCAGTTGCTCTATCCAACTGAGCTACAGGCGCAATAGCTACAGTAACGAGTTATCAGTGACAAGTAACGAGTCTTCGGATCCTTCGGATTCTTCTTTATCCTTTAACTCGTTACTTTTAACTCGTAACTTGTCACTGCCTTTAACGTAACTTGTTACTGTCGTGTTTGGTCGGGGCGAGAGGATTCGAACCTCCGACCCCCTGCTCCCAAGGCAGGTGCGCTAGCCAAGCTGCGCTACGCCCCGAAACCAATAGATTACTAAATGAAAGTCCGAAAAGTCAATTTTAAAAGGGCGGGGTTTGCTTCCCGAATACTTTGCCAAAACGGCTGTTTTAGCCTAAAATTGTAAATAAAATGTGTTGTTTCTCCTTTGAAAAAAACCGTTCCGGCCGGCAGGAGAAGGGCCGGGAATGCGGGCTTTTGCAGGGACAATTCACGGTGTCCTTTCCATGGTTGCAATTTTTGATTTGACAATTCTATAATATTTACTTTAATTTAATAGGTTAACGCCACCGTAGCTCAGTTGGTAGAGCAGTTGATTTGTAATCATCAGGTCGGGGGTTCGAATCCCTTCGGTGGCTCCATAAACGACAGTGACAAGTAACGAGCAGCAAGTAACAAGTTGCGGGAAGAAACAGAAGGAATACTTCAACTCGTCGCTTGTTACTCATAACTCGTTACTGTAGTTGTAGGAGAGGTTCCCGAGTGGCCAAAGGGAGCAGACTGTAAATCTGCCGGCACCGCCTTCGGAGGTTCGAATCCTCCCCTCTCCACCATAGAAAAAGGGGTAATGTAAGTTTTTCGGGTAACTTGAACCCGGAAAATGTTATATTATTACTTGTATTTTTTTCTTTAAACTTTAAAAGGACTGTTTCCTGGTTGCGGGAGTAGCTCAGTGGTAGAGCGTCAGCCTTCCAAGCTGAGGGTCGCGGGTTCGAATCCCGTTTCCCGCTCTTGAAGACAGCAACCAGTAACAAGTAAAGGATCTGAAGACAGTGACGAGTCTTTGTCTTTCGTCTTTAACTTGTTACTCGTTACTTGTTACTGGTTACTGTAGTTAGCGCCCATGTAGCTCAGTCGGCAGAGCACTTCCTTGGTAAGGAAGAGGTCACCGGTTCGATTCCGGTCATGGGCTTTTTGAGAGAAGCGCTTAGCGGTTTGTGTCCGGTATCCGCCGGAGCATGGCAAACAGCCGATATGTTGCAGGGACAATATTTAAGCATGTAAGGAGGAGATATGGCTAAGGCAAAATTTGAGAGAGTAAAGCCGCATGCGAATGTGGGGACGATCGGGCATGTAGACCATGGCAAGACGACATTGACCGCGGCGATAACGAAAGTACTGGCGATAAAGGGCTTGGCAAAATACAAGGCATATGACCAGATAGACAACGCGCCTGAAGAAAAGGCCAGAGGGATAACGATCGCGACAGCGCACGTTGAGTATGAGACGGACAAGAGGCACTATGCGCATGTGGACTGTCCGGGGCATGCGGACTATGTAAAGAACATGATCACGGGAGCGGCGCAGATGGACGGGGCGATCCTGGTGGTCTCGGCGGCGGACGGGCCCATGCCGCAGACGCGGGAGCACATCCTTCTTGCCCGCCAGGTCGGGGTGCCCTACATCGTGGTATTCATGAACAAGACCGACATGGTGGATGACCCCGAGCTGCTGGACCTGGTGGAGCTTGAGGTGCGGGAGCTGTTGAGCAAGTACGGATTTCCCGGGAACGACATTCCCATAGTGAGGGGCAGCGCATTGAAGGCAGTGGAGAGCACGAGCACTGATTACGATGCAGCTGAGTACAAGTGCGTGCATGAGCTCATGGATGCGGTGGACAGCTATGTGCCGACCCCCGAGAGGCCGATCGACAAGCCCTTCATCATGCCTATAGAGGACGTATTTTCGATCTCCGGCCGCGGGACCGTTGTGACGGGCAGGGTGGAGAGAGGGATAGTGAAGGTCGGGGAGGAAATGGAGATAGTAGGACTGCGCGAGACCAGGAAGACGGTGGCTACTGGGGTGGAGATGTTCCGGAAGCTCCTGGATGAGGGTCGTGCGGGAGACAACATAGGAGTGCTCCTGAGGGGCACTGGGAAGGACGAAGTGGAGCGCGGCATGGTCCTGGCAAAGCCGGGGAGCATCACGCCGCACACGAAGTTCAAGGCAGAGGCATATATCCTGACCAAGGAAGAGGGTGGAAGGCACACGCCGTTTTTCAACGGCTACCGTCCGCAGTTTTACTTCAGGACAACGGATGTGACCGGAGTGGCGCATCTGCCTGAGGGGGTCGAGATGATCATGCCCGGAGACAATATAACCATAACCGTAGAACTGATAGCGCCTATAGCGATGGAAAAGGAACTGAGGTTCGCCATTCGAGAGGGCGGCCGTACAGTGGGCGCCGGTGTTGTTACGGAGATCCTGGAGTAGAAAATGAGAGAAATTATAATTTTCCAGTGCACGGAATGCAAGAACAAGAATTATTCCACCATGAAGAACAAGAAGAACACTACTGAAAAGATCCAGATCAAGAAGTACTGCAGGCATTGCAGAAAGCACAACCTGCATAAGGAAACAAAGGCGTAGAGGCAGTGACAAGTAACGCTGAAGACAGTAACAAGTTACAAGTTAATAGTAACGAGTTGAAAGAAAAGCAGTGGTCCGTTACTTGTTACTTGCAACTTGTTACTCGTTGTGATTGGGGATAGGCCAGTAGCTCTAACGGCAGAGCATCGGACTCCAAATCCGAGGGTTGGGGGTTCAAATCCCTCCTGGCCTGCCACTATAAAGCGCAAGCGGGAAGTAAAAAACAGGGAATGAGAGTTGAGGAATAAAGGATTTTCAGGAGTTCTTAACCCCTGACATCTTACTTCCTACTTCTCACTTTTGAAAGGAGCGGGGATGGTTGAGAAACTAAAGGTTTTTGTCAATGATGTGAAAGTTGAGGCTAAGAAGGTTAACTATCCCTCAAAAGATGAGCTGATCGGTTCTACCTGGGTTGTCATTGTAACGGTAGTGATCTCGTCGCTTTTCCTGGGGATTGTCGATGTGGGGCTCGCTAAAATAATAAAGCTGCTTGTAAGGTAACCCAATGAAAAACTGGTATGTAGTCCACACGTATTCCGGATACGAAGAAAAGGTCAGGACCTCTATCGAGGAAAAAGTTAAGCTGAAAGGGCTTGAGGAGAAGATTTCAAGGGTGCTCATCCCCACGGAGAAGGTAGTTGAGTTAAAGGGGAAGAAGAAAAAAGAGTCCGACAAGAAATTTTATCCCGGCTATATATTGGTTGAAATGGAGCTGGATGATGAGACATGGCATCTTATCAAGAACACGCTCCGCGTGACCGGGTTTGTCGGCGGCAGCAAGCCCGTCCCCCTTCCGGAAGAGGAAGTCGATGTGATAATACAGCAGATGGAGAAGGGGCCTGCTCCGGTGGTAAAGAGCCAGTATGATAAAGGCGAGAACGTGAGAATAACGGACGGGCCGTTCAGCAATTTCGTCGGGTATGTTGATGAGGTCGACATGGACCACGGCCGGTTGCGTGTTATGGTCAGTATATTCGGAAGGCAGACCCCTGTGGAACTAGCTTTTACGCAGGTGGAAAAGGCATAAAAGTCCGTAATGAGTGATGAGTAATGCGTAATGAGTCTAAAGGCGGTGATGCGTAATGAATGATGAGTTAAAGGCAATAAGGTTTTTACCGATTACTGATTACGCATTACGTTATACGGTTTTTACCCCATTACGCATAACGCATTACGCTTTACGATTTCATTTGGAGGAAATACATGGCTAAGAAAGAAGTTGTTGCACAGGTTAAGCTCCTGATATCGGCTGGGAAGGCAAACCCCGCGCCTCCTGTGGGCCCGGCGCTTGGACCGCACGGAATCAATATCATGGAATTCTGCAAGCAGTTCAATGCGCAGACGCAGAAAATGGGGGAAACCCTTGTCCCTGTAGTTTTGAGCGTTTACAATGACAGGTCGTTTACCTTTATCCTGAAAACGCCGCCCGCATCCGAACTGATAAAGAAGGCTGCCGGCATTGTGAAGGGGTCCAGTGTCCCCAATAAAGATAAAGTCGGGGCCCTTACAAAGGCCCAGGTGGAGGAAATATCCAAGACAAAAATGCCGGACCTCAACACCACAAAGCTTGAGTCGGCGAAGAGGATCATCGAGGGCACTGCAAGAAGTATGGGCGTGGAAATCAGGGATTAAGGAGGAGAGGAAAATGGGTAAGAAGCTCGAAAACGCGGAATCAAAAGTCGACAAGGACAAGGAATACTCCGTTGAAGAAGCGGTCGCTCTCGTGAAAGAGAGTGCTTATGCTGAATTTGACGAAACCGTCGATATGGCGATAAATCTCGGGGTCGATCCGAAAAAATCCGACCAGATGGTCCGGGGAACTGTTGTGCTCCCCCATGGGACCGGAAGCACGGTGCGGGTGCTGGTTTTTGCCAAGGGAGAAAAGGAAAAGGAAGCCAAAGATGCAGGCGCAGATTTCGTCGGCGCCGAGGACCTTGTGGAAAAAATCCAGAAGGGCTGGCTTGATTTTGACAAGGCAGTAGCCACTCCTGATCTGATGGGACTGGTCGGCAAGCTCGGCAAGGTGCTCGGACCGAGGGGGCTCATGCCCAACCCGAAACTGGGAACAGTAACCTTTGATATCTCAAAGGCCGTAAAGGAAATCAAGGCCGGTAAGGTTGAATATAAAGTGGAGAAGGCGGGCATTATCCATGTCCCGGTCGGGAAGGCCTCTTTTGATAAGGACAAACTGCTCGAAAACACCCTGGCGGTCCTGAAGTCCGTTACAAAGGCCAAGCCGGCGACTTCAAAAGGGAAATACATTAAAAAGATCACCATGTCTTCCACCATGGGGCCCGGTGTAAAGGTCGATATCTCAAAGGTAAAAACAGCCTAAAGGCAGTGATAAGTTACGAGTAACATGAAAGATGGTAACAAGTTAATAGTAACAAGTAACGGGTTAAAGACGAAAGGCAAAGACTTGTCACTGTCTTCATATCCGTTACTTGTAACTTGTTACTGTTTTCAGAGTTGCTTGTAATTGTAGTGAACAGGCCTTGCCTGTATAAATAAATGTCAGAGACAGTAGGCGGGACAACAATGCATGTTGTCCTTTAATTGTCCGCAGGGCAGCCTACCGAGACACAGTAACGATGCAAAGTGAAAAGCACAGGATGTAAAATATAAGTTCCGGTTTTGCATTTTGAAATTTGCACTTCTCGTCCTTATGACGGTCTCTGGGAAAGGAGGAAGTTCTGATTACCAAGGAAAAGAAAACCCAACAGATATCCGAACTGACGGAAAAATTTGCTCGGTCGAAGGCAGTTGTTTTTACCGAGTATAAGGGGTTGACGGTTGCCGAAATTTCCGATTTGAGGCGGCTTCTCAAGGAAGCAGGCGCGGAATATAAGGTTGCCAAGAATACCCTTGTCGAGATTGCCGCAAAGGGGACGCCTGTCGAGTCTGCAAAAGATTCTTTCAGTGGTCCTACCGGAGTGGCCTTTGGCTTTGATGATCCTGTTGCCGTAGCCAAGAAGGTGCTTGAGTATGCGGATAAAAACGAAAAGCTCAAGGTGAAGAGCGGTGTCGTCGAAGGAAGGTTCTGCTCTGTCGTTGAACTCAAGGCCATGTCGAAGCTGCCGCCGAGAAATATTCTCCTCGGGATTATGGCAGGCACATTCCAGGCCCCGGCAACAAAACTTGCCGTCGCGTTGAGTGCCACGCTGTCGCAATTCGGCTATGCATTGGAAGCGTTAAAAAATAAAAAAAGTTCATAAAGGAGGACGTTTAAAATGGCCGTTACAAAGGAAGAGGTTTTTGGTTTTATCGATAACATGACTATCCTTGAGATGTCCCAGTTCATCAAGGAATTTGAAGAGAGATACGGCGTTACAGCTGCTGCTCCTGTTGCAGTCGCCGCTGCGCCTGGGGCCGCTCCTGCCGCTGCTGTTGAGGAAAAGACCAGTTTCGACGTGGTCCTTACGGCAGCAGGTGACAAGAAGATACAGGTCATCAAGGTTGTAAGAGAGCTGACAGGACTCGGGCTGAAAGAGGCAAAAGACCTGGTAGACGGAGCACCGAAGCCGGTCAAGACCGGAGTTTCCAAGGAAGAAGCAGATTCCATCAAGGCGAAACTTGAGGCGGAAGGCGCAAAAGTAGAAGTGAAATAATAAAGCCGTAATGAGTAACGCGTAATGCGTGATGAGTGAAAGGAGAAGAATATTTCCTTAACTCATTACGCATTACCCATTACACATCACGGAAAAAGGAGAGCCATGGCAAAGCTTCTAAGAGATAGATTGAATTTCGGTAAGGTCCCCCTTGTTTTGGACGTTCCTTATCTTGTGGAATTTCAGAGGAGGTCTTTTGACAGATTTCTGCAGAAAGACACCACTCCCCAGAAAAGGATAGATGAAGGGCTGCATTCCGCTTTTAACAGCGTATTCCCCATAACCGATTACAACGACACCGCATCCATAGAGTTCATTTCATACTCGCTGGGCGAGCCGAAGATGGCTCCGCGGGAAAGTATCATGAAGGGCCTCACATATGCCGCGCCGCTTAAGATAAGGGTGAAGCTCAACGTCTGGGAGAAAGACGAGCGGGGCAAAAAGATCCTGAAGGAATCAAGGGAACAGGAAGTCTATATCGGCGATATGCCCATCATGACGGAGACGGGGAGTTTTATCATAAATGGAACCGAGAGGGTAATAGTGAGCCAGTTGCATCGCTCCCCGGGCGTTTATTTCGCTCCCGACAAGGGGAAAACCCATGCAAGCGGCAGGCTTTTATATACAGCGAGGGCGATCCCGGCGCGGGGTTCGTGGCTCGATTTCGAATTCGATTCAAAGGACATTCTCTATGTAAGGATTGACAGGCGCAGGAAACTGCCGGCGACCATTGTCCTGAAGGCCCTTGGCTATTCCAATGAAGATCTTTTAAGGACCTTCTATCCTGTTGAGGAAATAAAGCTTAAGGGCAAAGACAGCTTTACCCGGGTTGTGAGCGAGGTGCTTGCAGGGGTCAGGATAAAACAGAGCATCATCGCCTCGAAGTCGAATGAAGTTATTGTAAAGGAAGGCAGCAAGATAACAAAGGTGGCCCTGAAGAAGATGGAATCCATCGGCATCGGGGAGATCCCGATTACAAGAAGCGAGATCGTCGGAAGGGTGACTCTTACCGACATTGTCGACCCGTCCACCGGTGAAATAATCCTCGACGGGAACAAGGAAATAACCGAAGAGATTTTCCACAAGATAAACTCGCTCAAAATCGACACCCTGTACCTGCTGTTCATCGATAACGTAAATTACCTGCCGTCGTTCAGGGAGACGCTTCTGACCGACAAGGTCACCAAGCAGGAAGATGCATTAAAGGAAATTTACCGGAAGCTCAGGCCCGGCGAGCCGGCGACTGAAGATGCAGCCCGGGAACTCTTCAACGGCTTGTTCTTCGATCCGAAAAGGTATGATCTTTCCCCGGTGGGCAGGTTGAAGGTCAATGAAAAGCTCGGCCTGGACAACCCCCTTGATGTGAGGGTGCTCACTGATAAGGACATAGTGGAGATCGTGCGCTACCTTCTCAACCTGAGGACAGGCAAAGGAGAGGTGGACGATATCGACCACCTGGGCAACAGGAGGGTAAGGGGCATCGGCGAACTCCTTGAAAACCATTTCAGGATAGGCCTTGTGCGTATGGAGAGGGCGATAAAAGAAAAGATGACCCTCACTGAACTCGACGCGGCAATGCCCCATGACCTTATCAATGCAAAGCCGGTAATGGCAGCGGTGAAGGAGTTCTTCGGTTCCAGCCAGTTGAGCCAGTTCATGGACCAGACGAACCCCTTGTCGGAGATTACCCATAAAAGGAGGCTGTCCGCACTCGGACCAGGCGGCCTTACGCGGGAGAGGGCGGGCTTCGAAGTGCGTGACGTCCACCCGACCCATTACGGCAGGATATGCCCGATCGAGACCCCTGAAGGCCCGAATATCGGGCTCATCACCTCTCTTGCGACCTACGCGAAGATCAATGATTTCGGGTTCATAGAGGCGCCGTACAGGAAGGTGGAAAACGGCACGGTCCAGAGCGAGATCGTCTATCTGTCCGCAATAGAGGGCGAGAACCACATTATCGCTGAAGCCACATCCCCCATAGACAAGAAAGGGAACCTTATCGGAGAGGCGATTTCCGCACGGGTCGGCGGCGATTTCAAGATCGTTGCCCCTGAGGAAGTCCAGTATATGGACGTGTCTCCCAAGCAGATCGTGAGCGTTTCCGCATCCCTGATCCCCTTCCTCGAAAACGATGATGCGAACAGGGCGCTCATGGGATCGAACATGCAGAGGCAGGCGGTCCCGCTCCTGCAGCCCGAGTCCCCTGTCGTCGGGACAGGCATGGAGCATGCTGCTGCAAGAGATTCAGGCTGGCTTGTAATGTCCAAGCGTGCCGGCGTTGTCGAGAGCGTTGACTCCGCGAGAATAGTTGTGAGGGCCTCGGACGCAGGAGGGGTTGATATATACAGCCTCGTCAAGTTCCACCGCTCCAACCAGGGCACCTGCATGAACCAGAAGCCGATCGTGAATGTCGGCGACAAAGTCCAGCGCGGCAGCATCCTGGCTGACGGTCCGTCGACGGACCTCGGTGAACTGGCGCTCGGCAAGAATGTCATTGTTGCCTTCATGCCCTGGGGCGGATATAACTTTGAAGACGCTATCCTGCTCAACGAAAAGCTGGTGAAGGACGACGTTTATACCTCAATCCATGTCGAGGAGTTCGAGGTGGAGGCGAGGGACACCAAACTCGGGCCGGAAGACATCACCAGGGATATCCCGAACGTAGGTGAGGAGGCATTAAAGGACCTTGACGAGAGCGGCATAATCAGGATCGGCGCAGAGGTCAAGCCCGGGGACATCCTTGTAGGTAAAGTCACCCCCAAGGGCGAGACCATGCTGACCCCCGAGGAAAAGCTGCTCCGCGCCATCTTCGGCGAAAAGGCGGAAGAAGTAAAAGAGAGCTGCCTTTATGTGCCGCCGGGAATAGAAGGCGTAATTGTCGATGTAAGGGTCTTCTCGAGAAAAGGCGTGAAGAAGGATGAGCGGACAAAGAGCATCGAGGAAGACGACATCAACAAACTCCAGAGGGACCTGGAGGAGGAATCGAAGATCCTCAAGGAGGAGCGCGCGATCAAGATGCGGAAGCTGCTGGTAGGGCAGAAGCCCCTTGAGGACGTGAAGGACTCCAAGACAAAAGAAGTGGTGTGCCAGAAGGGCAAGAAGCTCACCGAGGCCCAGTTGGCCAGGGTCAAGGACGAGCATGTCCTCAAGATAAAGGCAGAGGATGAGAATGCCAGGGCCCAGATTGAAGAGGTCAACAACGAAATCAGCCAGTATATAAAGTACCTTGAGAGCCGCTATCAGGAAAGGATAGAGCGTGTGAGGAAAGGGGACGAACTGCCCCCCGGCGTGAACAAGGTCGTCAAGGCTTACATCGCCATGAAGAGGAAGATACAGGTCGGAGATAAAATGGCGGGCCGCCATGGGAACAAAGGTGTTGTCTCCGTGGTAATGCCTGAAGAGGACATGCCTTATCTCCCTGACGGAACCCCGGTGGATATTGTCCTGAATCCCCTCGGTGTCCCGTCGAGAATGAACATCGGGCAGATACTCGAAACCCACCTGGGCTGGGCTGCCAGGGCGCTCGGGTTGCACGTATCCACACCGGTCTTTGAGGGGGCCAAGGAAGGCGAGATCAAGAGCCTTCTGAAGAAGTCGGGACTGCCGACCAGCGGCCAGATAGTGCTCCATGACGGCAAGACAGGAGAGCCCTTCAAAAGGCCCGTGACAGTGGGCGTCATGTATATGCTCAAATTGCACCATCTTGTTGCCGATAAAATACATGCCAGGTCCATCGGACCATACTCGCTGGTCACCCAGCAGCCCCTTGGCGGCAAGGCCCAGTTCGGGGGCCAGAGGCTCGGGGAAATGGAAGTCTGGGCCTTGGAAGCGTATGGCGCTGCCCATACCCTGCAGGAGTTTCTGACCGTAAAGAGCGATGATGTGAGCGGAAGGTCGCGCATGTATGAGGCCATTGTAAAGGGAGATCCCGTACTTGAGCCCGGGGTGCCCGAGTCTTTCCACGTATTAATAAAAGAACTCCAGAGTTTGGGCCTTGATGTTGAACTCCTGGAAAAAAAGAAGAAGAGGGAGGAATAAGTTGATAGAAGATATTTACGCTCTCTTTCAGAAACCGAAAAATCCGAAGGATTTTGATGCTATAAGGATAAAGCTTGCATCGCCCGAGAAGATAAGGGAATGGTCGTATGGAGAAGTGAAAAAGCCGGAGACCATAAACTACCGCACCTTCAAGCCGGAGCGCGACGGACTGTTCTGCGCCAAGATTTTCGGCCCTGTAAAGGACTGGGAATGCCTTTGCGGAAAGTACAAAAGGATGAAGCACCGGGGCGTCATCTGCGACAAGTGCGGGATTGAAGTAATCCAGTCAAAGGTGCGCAGGGAAAGAATGGGCCACATAGAGCTGGCAACCCCGGTTGCACATGTATGGCTCCTCAGAGGAGTGCCGAGCAGAATAGGGACACTCCTCGACATGACGATACGGCAGCTTGAGAAGGTTATCTACTTTGAAGAATACATTGTGATTGATCCCGGAGATACTCCCCTCAAGGGAAAAGAACTTCTCACCGAAGACATATACAAGGAAAAGTTGTTGGAATTAGGCAGCAGGTTCAAGGCAGGGATGGGCGCCGATGCCATAAGAGAACTGCTCAAGCAGCTTCGTCTGGAAGAACTGGCAAAAAATCTTATCCAAAGCATTCCCATAACCAGATCGGTGGCAACCAGGGCAAAGCTTGTTAAGCGGTTGCAACTTGTTGAGGCATTTATAAGGACAGAAAACAGACCGGAATGGATGATTCTGGATATTATTCCCGTTCTTCCTCCCGATTTAAGGCCTCTTGTCCCTCTTGACGGCGGGCGTTTTGCTACCTCGGACCTCAATGACCTTTACCGGCGTGTTATCAACCTGAACAACAGGCTCAAGAGATTGATGGAACTCAAGGCGCCGAGCGTCATCATCAAAAACGAGAAGAGAATGCTCCAGGCAACGGTTGATGCGCTCTTCGACAACAGCAAGAGGGCAAAGGTATTGAAGGCCGGCGGCAAGCGCGCCCTGAAGTCTCTGAGCGATATGATAAAGGGCAAAGAGGGAAGATTCAGGCAAAACCTTCTCGGGAAAAGAGTGGATTATTCCGGCAGGTCTGTGATAGTTCCTGATCCAACATTAAAGCTCCATCAATGCGGCTTGCCGAAAGGTATGGCTTTAGAGCTTTTCAAACCTTTTGTATTCAACATACTTGAACAGAAAGGATACGCAACCGACATAAAACAGGCAAAGCGGCTGGTTGAAATGGCTATTTGTCCTCACATTACTGTTCATATTGATGATATTATTAACCGCGATATCGTTAGGCAGGATCAACTATTGGCAATGTTTTTGGATCTTGAGCAGAAGGGAGTTATTAGGATTATCGATTCTAAATTTGGTGAGGATTTAATATCGCTATTGGCCTCTTTGACCGAAGAACGTGAAATTGAAAATCAAATAGTAAAAGTCCTCCCAACCTTCTATAAAATTTTCACGAAGTGTTATCAACAAGGATATGTAAGCGTAAGTGACACTGTCCTAACAAAAACAAAAAGAGAGCGCCTTGAAGTATGGGATGCGCTCGATGATGTAATAAACGAGCATCCTGTCCTGTTAAATCGCCAGCCTACTCTCCATAAGTTTGGAATAATGGCCTTTGACCCGGTCATTGTGAATGGACTTGCCATCAGATTACATCCGCTAGTGTGCAAAGCGTTCAACGCCGACTTTGACGGCGACCAGATGGCAGTGCATGTTCCTCTTTCTTTCGAAGCCCAGATAGAGGCGCGTGTACTGATGTCCCCTGTCAACAACATCCTCTCACCAGCCAACGGGAACACGGTTATTACTCCCACCCAGGATATTGTGCTCGGTGTCTACTATATGACAGCGGATAATCCCTCAGCAGAATGGAGTAACATTACCTTTTCAGATTGCGATGAGGTCAGGTGCGCTTATGATACAGAAATCATAAACGAGCACACAAAGATCAAAGTGCGGATAGATGGCGAGCTGATAGAGACGACAACCGGCAGAGTATTATTCAAAGAGATACTTCCTTGCGGATTTCCATTTCTTCTTATAAACAAGACCCTCAAGAACGATGATATTCAGTTTATCATCAAATACCTTTTCAGGGAATTCGGGAAGCAGGATACGGTTGTGTTTCTTAATAAGCTTATGCCTCTTGGATTTGAATATGCAACAAAGTCAGGGCTATCGATCTGCATGGATGATATCATTGTTCCGCAATGTAAGAAATCTGTTGTAGAAGATGCTCTCAAGAAGGAAATGGAGTATCAGAGAATAGCCGATGATGAGAAATCTGACGAAGATGAAAATGAATTTCCGGCAAAGGACTTGCAAGGGGCTGTTGCCGATCTATGGGAGAAAGCAACGATTTTAGTACATAGTGAGGTCAAAAAAGATTACGAGAAGAGCGATCGCGCTTCCAACAGCATATATATGATGCTTGATTCACGGGCCAGAGGGAATTGGTATCAGTTTTTTCAGATAGCTGGGATTAAAGGGCGCGTTGAGAGCGCATTCGGAGAAATTATTCCCCATACAATCACCCATAACCTCAAAGAGGGATTATCGCCTCTGGAGTTTTTTGCCTCAACGTACAATATGCGAGAAAGATTTATTCAGACTGAAAAAGTAACAGCAAACAGCGGCTGGCTGATGAGAAAGCTTATTCATGTAGCCCAGGACATATTTGTCTGTGAAGAGGATTGCGGTACAAGCGACGGCATTCCTATTACGGTAATAGCAGGCCATGCACCTCTTGCAGACAGGATAATCGGCAGAACCCTCGCTGAACCCATTTATGACCCCACTACCGGGATAGTGATTGCCAGCGAAAATCAGGAAGTGGATGAAAACCTCTGGAAACGAATTTTTGAAGCAGGTATTGACAGTATACGGATAAGGTCTGTCCTTACCTGCAATTCACGAGTAGGCTGCTGTGCGAAATGTTACGGAAACGATCTCTCAACACAAGAACCTGTCGAAACAGGCACAGCAGTTGGAATGTTGGCCGCTCAATCTATGGGCGCTCCGCTGACACAGCTGACATTTGATAGTCGCCATATAGGGGAAAGAGGGAGTCCGGCAGTTGAAATTTTAAGGATTGTAGCGCTCTTAGAGGCAAGGATACCGAAAAGTAAAAACTCAGTTAATATCCATGCTGTGCTTGCGGATCAGGGCATAAAAAATGCGCACACGGCCCTTTTGAGCGAGTTGCAGAAAATCTACATGGCGCACGATATAAAGATCAATGACAAGCATTTTGAGATCGTTATCAGACAACTTACCAGAAAAATACGCATTGAAGCGGAAGGCGACACTCTCTTTCTTGTCGGTGATGAGGTTGATAGGAGCGTATTTATTGAAGAAAATGAACGCGTACGTTACGAGGGCGGTAGACCTGCTAAGGGGAAATATCTTCTACTTGGCCTTACAAAGGCAATTCTATCAACAGAGAGTTGGGTTGCTGCCGCAGCTTTTCAGGAGACCACAAGGGTGCTCACGGAGGCTGCGCTGAGTGGCGTGTTGGATGAATTGAGAGGTCTGAATGAGAATATCCTCATGGGCAGGCTTATCCCTGCCGGAGCAGGTATGCCTATATACCGTGAGACCTTTATCAAGGGCGATTTCTACAGCATGTATCGCGAACATGAAAATGCTGTTGAGGCAGGAGGAAAATAGATGCAAGGGCGGCTTTTTACGAAACACCCAAAGTCTTTGATATAATAGAGCTAAAGTCAGACTGTGAGGAGGTTAACATGAAAGCGGTAAAAGTGAAGGATACCTTATATAAAAAAGCGAAGAGGATGTCCAAAGCCTATGGGGTAAAAGTTGAAGATCTTATTCCGCAGGCGTTAAAACAGGGTCTTTCCGTGATAGATGAACTGGCAGTGCTCGAACTGTATAGAGATAAGAAAATAACTCTTCAGAAAGCAGCGGAAATGCTTTCCATAGATATATGGGAGATGATCGAGAAGATAAAAAAGGCCGATCTGCACATTGACTATTCCGCAGAGGAACTTGCGGAGGATTTGAGGTAATGCCTGAAAAGGTTGTTTGCAATACGTCTCCTTTAATATTTCTGGCCAAAATACGCAAACTGGCGTTGCTTGACCGCTATACGCTTTACATCCCATCTCTTGTTAAAGCGGAAGTCGCAAAGGGATTAAAACACAACAAACAAGATGCACGACTGATAATGGAACACCTGAGCAGAAATAATATTCAGCCCTCAAAAGTTACCCCTTTAAAAGACCTACCGCCTTTCCTTGGCTCTGGGGAAAAGGCGGCAATCAGCCTTGCTGTCAGAGAGGGTATTACAAGGATTTTCATTGATGAAGCCAAAGCACGGACTGTTGCGCGATTCAAGGGACTTGCGCCGAAAGGAACGCTGGGGATACTTTGGGATGCTTATAAAAGCGGGGCTGTCGAAAAAGATACTATCGAGTTGCTCGTATTCGACCTGATTCAGAATGGGTATAGGATAAGAGAGGAAATCATTGTGGAGTTTCTGAAAAGGCTGAAACATTAAAATATGCCTGTTACTATCGACGCACTTGAAATTGCAATAAGCAAAGAAATAAAGTGTTATGAATCAGATGGGATCCTCTTGTGTATCAACCATGTTTTAAAAGAATTGCGCAACCCGAAGTCTGTTGCACATCATTATTTGCCCAAAGGGCTCCCATTCTTTGTGGCAGCAGGGATTGCTTCTTTTGCCATTCGTTACTCAAATCCTTATAAAAATGGGCCAAGTCTTGATTGGAAAGCCTTCTCAACCATCGCAAGTTTAGTATCACAATTCTTGCTATGCGATCCTATCGGGTTTGATGACGAAATCGGTCAAAAATTCCAGGATTCAAATCCGACTTTCCTCATATTGAGAATCATTGCAAGCCAATTTGGATACCATGCGAACCCGTACACGTCTTATTCGCAACCTCTGATACTTTACAATGAAGCGGCAAAGCAAGCTGAGAAGGAAAATAATTTAAAATTTGACTTTCATTCTGAATTCCAGAAAGTTGTCGGCGGTAAGCTTCATGACTTCCTTATAATCTGTTTTCTATCCTTTGCAGCAGCCATGAGCAAGAACAGGTTCACTCGGGGATATTTTGAAGCTGCGCGAAATCAAGGCCTAATAGTACCTGACGATACAGTTGTACAAATTGTTTTAGGTAATATTGCGGCGACTCCGCAAATTTTTAGAGAAACGTATGATAAACGTAAAAATGCGGACAGACGCTTCCGCGCATATGACTTCAATCCTCTATTTTCGTATCCGCTTATTAGGCCATGGAAAGATCGGCACTTGCTCGGGATGGATGCTGACAGGTTAATAGCTCCAGTTCCAGATATTTTGTGTTATAGGAGTTCAGTTGGTATCTATTACCAGATGTATAATGCTCACATATCCTCATTCCCTGATTGGTTTGGACATGTGTTTGAAGCTTATGTAGGGATCATCTTGCAAAAGTCCCTTGCCTGTAGCAAGATATTCCCTGAAAAATTGATAAGGCAAACCTATAAAAGCGGCAAGGTTTCAGATTATGTTGTCCTTGATGGCAAAACAGCCTTTCTCATTGAGGCAAAAGCTACTAAATATACTCGATCAATACTTACGATCATTTCAGACGAAGATATAAACGAGTCCCTTAAACAAATAGATAAGGGTTTCAAACAGCTGAATGAATTCAGAGATGCCATTCTATCAAAGGCAAAAGGCCTTGACGCTTTCCATAGTTGTACGGAAGTTATACCTATTGTAATTTCCTACGGGTTACTCTATTTGATTAACTCTGTCTTGTTCAAAGACCACCTAAATAAAAGACTTAAAGAGGTCTATAAGATAGATATACGTCAATGGCTAATTCTGTCCATAGAGGAGCTTGAGAGACTTCAACCTCATCTTGCTGCCGGAATAAGCTTGTCTGAAGCAGTAAGAATAATAGGGGAGATGCCATTTAATGATGCGCTGGCTGAAATCCAGCAAATCACGGGCAAAAATAATAAGGATTCTTTTGTTTACGAGAGGGGTGTGGATTTCTTCGATAATTTTACGAAAAAGGCAAAATAAATTTATTTTGGAGCTATCTCCTGATAATCCTGAAATGGAATCACAAATTAAGTACGCCTTTCAACGCCTTGAAGAGTTAGGAGAAGATGCAGGATAATTTAATGACAGGTAATGTAAATTTAAGGAAAGATGTTTCTTCACAGAAACTTCCACCTTTCCACCAAATTCTCCTCGCACACGAGCTTACACTCCGGCGGGCCTCCAATGACATGCGGAAAATGGAAGCGCCGCTTTCTTCGGCAATGGTGGACCTCAACCCTCACCAGATAGACGCCGCGCTTTTTGCCTTTAAAGGCCCCATGTCAAAAGGCGCACTGCTTTGTGATGAGGTCGGCTTGGGAAAGACCATTGAGGCCGGGCTCATTATCCGCCAGTTATGGGCGGAAGGAAAACGGAAAATCACCATCGTAGTTCCTGCCTCGCTCAGGAAGCAGTGGCAAAATGAACTACGGGAGAAGTTCGACATCCCCTGCGTTATAATCGACGGCTTTGAATACAGGTCTTCAAAGAAGAACGGCAAGGTGAATCCCTTTGACAGGGAGGAGGCGATTGTCGTCTCACTCAATTTCGCAGCGAAGAAGGCTCTGGAAATAGGGGCTGTTGGCAGATGGGATCTTGCAGTCATTGATGAGGCGCACCGGCTCAGAAATGTCTACAAAAAAACAGCTAATAAGCAGGCAAAAACCCTGAAAGAATTGTTTGCCAGCACTCCTAAAGTTCTGCTGACCGCAACGCCCATCCAGAATACTCTGTTTGAGCTATACGGACTTGTCAGTTTCATAGACGAAAAGCTGTTCGGCTCGAATTATGCTTTCAAGGCTAAATTTGTTGCTGATGCAAGCGGGCATGAGCCGAAGAATCTGGATGCGCTTCAAGAACGACTTTCTACAATCGCCGTAAGGACCATCAGGAGGCAGGTCAAGGAGTACATTCCCTATACCAACCGCATCTCCATGGTGGAAGATTTCACGCCGACAGATGAGGAACTTCAGCTCTACGATCTCGTTTCGGAGTACCTGCAGAGGCCGGAGGTGGCAGCCATACCGCACAGACAACGCCACCTTATGATCCTGATATACCGCAAGATACTCGCCAGTTCAAGCTTTGCCATTGCCCTGACACTGCAGCGCCTCGCCGGTAATATCGAAAGAAGAATTGCAGGGCTGGAACCGGAATCCATAGAAGATGTGGTGCGCGATGTTGACGGGTACGAGGACGAAGCAGAAGAGGTTGCCCGGAGAGAAAACGGTGAAGCTTCGGAAGATGCCGAAGAGGATACCGGTGCCGCAAAGCCAAAAGAGACTTTTTCCATCTCACAGATGCATGGAGAGCGGGATGAATTGCTATCGATGAAAAGCCTGGCAGAGTCCATCCGGAAGAACGCCAAAGGTGATGCCCTGCTTGTTGCCCTTCAGAATGCCTTTACCCATGCGAGAAAAATGGGATGGAACGAAAAGGCAGTTGTTTTCACGGAGTCGAGGAGGACTCAGGCATATCTTCTGAGTATCCTTTCTCAGTGCGGCTACGAGGGTCAAATAACCCTATTCAGCGGCAAGAACGATGGCCCGATTGCAAAAAGGGCTTATGCCATATGGGAAAAGGAAAGACAAATATATGAGAAGGAAGGCGCACTCTCAAGAGAAGCTGTTATAAGAGAGGCTTTGATCCATGAGTTCAGGCATCATACGAAAATACTTATCGCAACAGAGGCAGGTGCAGAGGGAATAAACCTCCAATTCTGTAATATCGTTATCAATTATGATCTGCCTTGGAATCCGCAGAGAGTTGAGCAGAGGATAGGGAGATGTCATAGATATGGGCAGAAGAATGACGTTATTGTGCTCAATTTCCTTAATAGGTTAAACGTAGCCGACAGAAGGGTCTTTGAACTCCTCGACAGGAAATTCAGACTTTTCAGCGGGGTTTTCGGGGCATCTGACGAGATACTCGGTGTGATTGGCTCCGGTGTCGATTTTGAAGAGCGCATACTCGATATATACCAGACATGCCGTACCGAAAAGGAGATCAACGAGGCTTTCGACAGACTTCAGGCAGAGTTCACGGAACAGATTAACCAGCGGATGATCGAGACGAGGGCTAAACTTCTTGAGCATTTCGACGACGAGGTCCGGATGCGGTTTAAGGTAATCAATAAAAGAATGAAAGAGGATCTCGGCGCACTGGACATGATGCTTGCCAGGCTTATAGCAAGCTCCCTGGATGTCAAAGAATTTGAGATAACAGACGGCGTATGCAGGCTGCTTATAGACCAAGTTCCGAAGAAGCTAACCACATACACAAAAGAGCAGTTGCACGAAGGATATTATTATATCGGTCGATATTCTGAGGGCCTCAGTGCAGAACGGCTTCACATCGGGCACCCTCTGGCAAAAGCTGCGATCCTGAGCTTGAAGAATTCTCCTTCCGACAGGGCTCATGTCGTCAGGTTATATTATACGAAGGGCAAGCATAAAGTTTCTCAGTTGGAGCCTTATCTCGGCAGAAACGGATTCTGGGCCGCTTATAAACTATCTTTTGAAGGGCTTGATAACGAGGAGCGCATTGTACATGCCGCTTTTGTGAGGAGCGGAAATGAATGGATCACACTTGGTCGGGAACTGGCGGAAAAGTTTGCAAGTATCACCGCTGAGGAGGGAGATACTGAAAATAAACTTTCACCCCCTCCGGATAGCATTATTGAGGACGCCATTTCCCCTTTTCTGGATAAACTTTCTGAAAAGATATCAATGAAAAATGAGGGGTATTATGATGCCGAGTTCGACAAGCTTGAGCTTTATTCGGAAGAGGTTCTGATGAGGCTGCATGATGAGTTCAAAGAAAAGGAATCCGAGTTGAACGAAGCGAAAAGGAAGAAGCAAAGAGCATTGAGTTTTGAGGAGCGCCAGGTTGCGAGAAAGGAGATTCACAAGCTTGAGCTTTCTTATAGCCACCTCGCGGATAAAATAGCTGAAGAAAAGAAGCGGCTTTTTGAAGAAAAGGATCGAGAGATGAAAAAACTTGAGAAAAAGCTGAAGCTCAAAGTCAAAAAGACCTGCATTGCACGGGCCTGGTGGGAGATGGAATAATTAATCCACATCTCTTCCTACAGGTGAGCCCTTGTAAAAAAGGTAAAATCCCTCTATCTCCCCCTATGCCAGGCCCATGGCCTCGCTTGCCATCTGCATGGTTTTTTCGGCCTCATGCCTCGCCTTGTCAGACCCTTTTTTTGCAATATCAAAAAGCGTATCAGGGTTGCTGATAAGCTCGTTGCGTTTTTTCCAGATAGGTTCCAGATAGGCGAAAACATTCTTGATCAGTATTCGTTTGCAGTCGATGCAGCCGATGCCCGCAGTCCTGCACCCGTCAGCAACATATTCGATCTCCTCCTTGGAAGAGAAAATCCTGTGCAGCTGATGCACGGGCGAGAGATCGGGATTGCCCTTGTCCGTTCTCCTTTTTCGCGCAGGGTCGGTCATCATGGTCAATATTTTCTTTTCAACGACCTCAGGGGGATCACTCAGATAAACGGCATTCCCATAGCTCTTGGACATCTTCCTGCCGTCAGTCCCCGGCACCTTGGGGAACTCTGTTAAAAGTCCTTCAGGCTCAGGGAAGATTTCCTTATAGAGATAATTGAACCTTCGGGTGATCTCCCGCGACAATTCGAGATGCGGCAGCTGGTCGATTCCCACAGGAACGTGCTTTGCCCGGTAAATGATGATATCCGCTGTCTGCAGGACAGGGTAGCCTAAAAAGCCGTAGGTGGAGAGGTCCTTGTCCTGTATCTGTTCCTGCTTTTCCTTGTATGTCGGAACGCGCTCAAGCCAGCCGAGGGGCGTGATCATGGACAACAGAAGGTGCAGTTCGGCATGCTGGGGGACCATGGACTGGATGAAGATGGTCGATTTGTCGGGATCGAGTCCTGCAGCAAGGAAATTGACCAAAAGGTCCATCGTGCTCTCCTTGATGGCGGAAGGTTTTTCGTATCCTGTTGTGAGCGCATGCCAGTCTGCAACGAAATAAAAGCAGTCATATTTGTCCTGAAGCGCTACCCAGTTTTTCAGGGCGCCGACCAGGTTGCCGATGTGCAGTTTCCCGCTCGCTTGCATACCGCTCAATACACGCTCTTTATTCATAATCTCCTCTTCAATCGGCCAAAAGAATTAACCACAGATGTCAGATAGTGCCGATTAATACAGTAGAGTCAGGGAATAATCTCAGTAGTACGACAAATCTTTTCTCTGAGCACTCTGCGGCTGATTCTTTAATTCCTCTATTATAGCTAAACCAGGCCTATGATGTTCAAAAAAACCCGGACCAACGGAAGCACGATATAATTGGTAGCCCCTGTTGCCACAAGTACGAGAATGATGATCATCCCGTAGGGCTCAACCCTGCCCAAAACTTCAGCCTGCTTGCGCGGCAAAAAACCCATGAGAACCCTGCCGCCGTCAAGGGGCGGCACCGGAATCAGATTAAAAGAAGCAAGCATGACATTAACGCTCACGCTTGCTGTGAGCATCATAGCCAAGGGCTTGAGAACCTTTGCAGTAATCGCTTCCGATGCAAAGGCTGCTGATGGGATTAGCATATATTTCAGAAACAGCATGCTTGCCAGTGCGATAATGAGATTGATGACCGGGCCTGCTGCAGCGGATATCGCCATGTCCCGCTTCGGGTTTTTGAAATTGTAAGGATTAATGGGGACCGGCTTTGCATAGCCGAACACAAATTGCCCGTGCGTGAGCACAAAGAGCATGATCGGCATTATTATTGTCCCGAACGGATCGATATGGGCTACAGGGTTGAGTGTCAGCCTGCCCATTACCTTTGCAGTAGGATCTCCCAGTTTATACGCTACGCACCCATGAGATACCTCATGCAGGATGATAGCAATGAGTATGGGGATTGCAGATACAACAACCTGCCTTAAAATATAAGCAAATTCCACAATATTTCACTCCATGTACAATTTAAACTGGAAGTAAGCGGCAAGGCTTGAGGAAGTTGAGAGTAAATGTGTTCCTTTTCCCCTTGATTCTCATTTCTTATTTTCTATTTCCACACTGTCCTTTAGAGAGGATTCAGGCCCTTGTCTCTGCTAGTCATCCAGCCCGGCAATGCAACCATTTCCGAAATGAGCGCCTCTTTAAGACCTTAAAAAATCGACATTTTTTACTTATAGCCCTTATTATGTCACATCGGAAGAAAAAAGGTAAAGGGAAGGGACAAGGTGAAAGAACAGTTCAAATCAAGGCAGCTGAAAACAGGCCTGAGGTATGCTGCAAACGCGCGCGCATCATCGGAGCAGCCGTGAAGAGTTCATAAACACAAGCACATCGGGCATTATATGAGCCACTGCGGCCATTGCAGGCGAGAGCACTCCTGTTGAAGCGAGACCGATCCCGATAAGATTAAACATGATTCCCAGGGTGAGGTTCTGTTTTATAATGGAAAAAGTGCTCCTTCCGATCCTGATTGCCTCGGGAATCTGCTTCCATTCATCCCGCATCAAGGCAACATCCGATGCCTCTATTGCTGCATCCGAGCCTACTGCTCCCATGGCAACGCCGACATGGGCCTGGGCAAGGGCAGGAGCATCGTTGATGCCGTCCCCAACCATAAGCACATATTTCCCGCTTGCTACCAGATCTTTGATTTTATTAACCTTATCTTCGGGCAGCAGCCTGGATATGACGTTTTTTATCCCGAGTGAGCAGGCAATGGTATTTGCTGTCCTCGGGTTGTCCCCGGTAAGCATGATCGGTTCCCCAAAGCCGAGGTCCCTGAGGTCTTTGATTGCCTCGGAAGTCCCGTCCCGCACAACATCTGCAACGGCAACAGCGCCGCATGCAATACCGTTATGGGAAAGGACAAGGACTGTTTTGCCTTCTTCTTCTTTTGCGGTGATGTATGCCTCAACCTCTTGTGAGAGCGTGATGCTATTATTCCTAAGGAGTTCTCTGCTGCCGAGCACTATTCTTTTCCCCTCTATGAGCGCCTCGATTCCCATTCCTGGGAGCACTTTATATTCATCCGGCTCAGGGCTTTTAATCCCCATTTCCAGGGCCTTTTTCATGATTGCCTTTGCAAGGGGATGTTCCGAATACCTTTCTGTTCCGGCTGTATGCGAAATGATCTCTCTGTCGCTGAACCCCGAGAACCCCCTGATATCCGTTACCACAGGGTCCCCGACGGTAACAGTCCCTGTCTTGTCCATTACAAGGGTGTCAACTTTGGCGAGGGCCTCAAGGTAGCGGCCGCCTTTTATGATGATCCCCCTTTTTGCCGCCTTGCCCATACCGGCAACAACGGCCAGGGGCGTGGCTATTGCAACAGTGCAGGGGCATGCTACAACGAGAACTGCAATGGCATTGGTTATTTTCCAGGTCAACAGGAAGGTCAGTGCGGCAATGGCGAGTATGGCGGGAGTGAAATAGGTTGCGAACTTGTCAGCCACCTTTTGTACAGAGGCCTTGGATGACTCGGCCTCTTCCACGAGCTTTATTATCCGTGCGTAGGTCGTATCTTTTCCCGTGTGAGTCACTTCTACAAAGAGAACCCCATGCTGATTGATCGTTGCCGCATACACGCTCTCTCCCTCTCTCTTTTCCACGGGGAATGATTCGCCGGTAATGGGCGCCTGGTTGATGTAGCTGCACCCGGAAACAATGATGCCCTCCACAGGAATTTTTTCTCCGGGCCTGATGATTGCAATGTCCCCCTTGCTTACCCTATCGACCGGGATTTCGATCTCCGCATCTCCCCGCTTTATCCGCGCTGTCTTTGGGGCCATTTCAACAAGGTCCTTTATGGCACGCCGGGATTTTTCCATTGTAAAAGAATCAAGGAATTCAGCGATAAGCATGAAAAAAGATATAATTGCGGCGGAGCGGAACTCGCCGATCGCGGTTGCGGCGAAAACACCGAGGGCCATGAATACGTCGGCAGTAACGGATTTCTCTTTAAGGTCAGTAAATGCGTGTTTGAAAAGGGGATAGCCCCCGATCAGGATAGCGAGGATGTCCCAGGAGAATCTCATCCCGAACAGGCTTTGCAGTGCGCTCTTCCCTGCCCCTGCAACACTCAGGATTATCAGAACGAGGACAATGCCCATCCTCAAAAAATCGAAGTTCCAGGAGGTCTTTTCTGCGGGGCCGCCTTCCTCCGCTATGACCCGGTAGCCGATGCCCGTGATGATATTTTCGATTGCCTTCCTGCCTATTGTTAAGGGCTTGTAATGCACATCGATCTTTTCAGCGCCGAGGTAAACGGTTACGCTGTTTACCCCGTTGTGCCGCATAAGGGCCTTTTCAATCTTCTCAGCACATGCCGCACAATCCAGTCCTCTTACGGTGAGGCTGCAGACCTCAAGCCCCGAAGGTCCCTTTTCCGACAGGCGCTCAGGGGGCGCTTTCATCATATCCTCGTCAATCATATTCTTCCACATGCCTCAGGCACTCAGTGAATAAATTATTTATATGGGAATCGTCGAGAGAGTAAAACACCATTTTCCCTTCTTTCCGGTATTTAACAAGCCGCATGTTCCTCAAAATCCTTAACTGGTGGGATACCGCTGAACGTGTTGTGTTCAGCAGGCTGGCGATGTCGCAGACGCAAAGCTCGGCAGCGGACAGGGCGAAGATTATTTTTGTCCTCGTCGGATCGCCGAGGACTTTAAAGGTTTCGGCTATTCTCTGCACAACAGGCTCGGGTTTCATTCTCCTGATAACAGAGGAGACCTTCTTATGGTCAACATAAACAATCTCGCACGTGTCTGTCGTGCAATCAGGGGCTTTTTTCCTGTCCTGACGCGAATCTTTGTTCTGCATGGCCTTTCAAACGATTGAACAGCTGTTCAACTGTTAGTATAATCAGGCATCGCCCTTCTTGTAAAGAAGAAGTTTGAAAGAGTATATAATAAAGTATGAAAAAGTTTGTTCTCGCCATTACCGGGGCAAGCGGGTCTGTATTCGGCGTCAGGGTGCTTGAGGAGCTTCTGAAAACAGCGGAGGTGCATCTCCTCATATCCTCAAATACGCTCACCATCATCAGAGATGAAACAGGCCTGGACTGGTCAGGCGATACGGAAAAGACCGTGCGGGAGCATTTTACGGCGGAAAGGCTCTTTTTTTATGAAGATACCTTCATGGCCGCACCTGTGGCAAGCGGGTCTTTTAAGACAGACGGAATGCTTGTTGTCCCCTGCTCCATGAAGACCCTTTCCGGTATAGCCCATGGGTATGCGAATAACCTGATCGGGAGGACAGCGGATGTGATGATCAAGGAAGGGCGCCCCCTCCTCCTTTCCCCCAGGGAAATGCCTTTCAGTGCGATACATCTTGAGAATATGTTGAAGCTGGCAAGGCTTGGCGTCAAGATAGCGCCTCCTGTGCCTGCCTTTTACCATAAGCCCCGGGACCTGGATGCCATGGTTGATTTTATTGTGGGAAAGATACTGGATAGCTTCGGCGTGGAACATGAATTGTTTAAGAGGTGGGGATAATTGCCGATGACAGCCGGCATATGATTTGTGTCATATTGGAAAATTAATCCCATCTGGTAAAATAAAAGCATGAAAGAGAGTTGTCCGGGAAGCAGAGAAATAAAGAACCCGTCCCCTGAAGAGATTATCTGCGCCTTCTGCACCCAGAAGAATGAAATCTGGACAGATGAGCCGGATACTATCTGCAAGGGTTGCGGAAAAACCATCACCAGGGACATGGTTCCCTCGTGCATACAGTGGTGTCCTGCTGCCAAAGAATGTGTCGGCATCGAAAAATATGAGAAATTGATGAAGAAACTGAATGAGCAGAACTCTTGATTTCGGACTGCTTATCAGCAATTCTCATTATGAAGAAAAAGAGTAGGAAGTGTAAGGAAAAGGGAAAGGAAGTGTAAAAGGAATTGACATAAACGCACCGGAGAACATCCCCCGGGGGAACAGAAACAAAGAGATAGGCAC
>JAJZPZ010000210.1 GCA_021847795.1 Nitrospirota bacterium | reverse complement strand
GACGCAGCATTCCGGCTGGGCCAGGATGCCGCGCTGCGCGCGCAGCTGGGCGCGGCAGCACGGGCCTCGGTGGAGAGCATACGTCTGGACTCCATTAAGTCGAAGCACTAAAGTCTGCTGTCTTTCATCTTAATTTCTATTTTTTAGAATTATAAATACTTTTTTTCTTATGGGCAATCTATTGCCCAGGAGCTCTGCATAAAAGGGGTTCAAAAAAGTGAAAGGCGGGAGAACCATTGACCGGGTTTTCCCGGGGTTGATGCTCCTCAGGAGGGGGGATTGCCCGCCCCTGAGGAGTGTGTATTTTCAGGCTGCCGGCAGGATAATGTCAGTTTACCGTAAAGTTTTTCTCTTCCAATTTGTTTTTCAGCAATTCGCCGAGTCTTCCGAGGCCGCTGGAGGATTTGTCCTCATCGCGTACGGAATTTTTGTAGCGTTTGAACTCAGCCTGTTCCTCTTTATCCATAACCCCTCTCCGGCTCAGGCTTATCCTGTTCCGGACGGGATCGACTTCCAGAACAACTGCCTGCATCTCCGTACCCGCAGGAAACATCCGGCTATGGTCTGAACCGCCGGGGGTCCCCATTTCGGAATTCGGGATAAGGCCGGTCAGTCCATCGCTTATCTTCAGAAAGACACCGAAAGGCATGACCTTTTCGACAACTCCACTGACAAGTTCACCGGCTTCAGGATAGTTGATCTTTTTGGGCTCAGGCTTGGGCTGAAGGGAAAGTGAAAGCTTCCGGCTCTCGGAGTCGACGATAAGGACATAGGCCTCTACCGGCTGGTTGACTTCAACTACCTCTTTCGGGTGGTTGATTCTCCTGCCCGCGCCGAGGTTTGAAATATGCACCAGCCCGTCGATTCCGGGCTCGATGTTGACAAACGCCCCGAAAGGCGCCAGTCTTACAATGGTTCCATTCACCCGGCTGCCTACAGGATATTTTTCCTGCATCCCGACCCAGGGATCGGGTTGCATTGCCTTGATACTCAGGGTAAAACGGTTCCTTTCCCAGTCGAGGGACATAATCCGCGCCGTCACTTCCTTTCCGACCGGCAGCACGGATTCCAGTGAATCAACCCTGCCCCATGATATCTCACTAAGGGGGATCAGACCATCAACTCCTCCGAGATCAACGAAGACCCCGAATTTCTGTATGGAGCGCACAGGGACCGTAAGGTCCATCCCTACCTGCAGGGTTTCCTTCAGCTTTTCGATACGGGACTGTTTTTCCTGCTCAAGGAGGACCCTTCTCGAAACAACAATACTGCGCCCGTTTTCTTTAAATTCGAGCACCTTGAACTGGTATGTCCGGCCCAGGTAGTTGTCGGCACCGTTGCTGCTCCTCATGTCGATCTGGGAAAAGGGACAGAAGCACCGCACTCCGCCGACCAGGGTCTCGAATCCCCCTTTTATTTCACTTTTCACCATACCGTCTACAGGCATACCTGCTTCATAGGCGGTGCGGATATTATCCAGCTTTACGGAGGATTGCCCGTGGACCAGGGTCGTAAGCCTCCGGACGCCGTCTCTTACGGACGTAAAAAAGGCTGAAACCTCATCTCCCTCTTTTATATGGCACGCCCCGTCAGCTTCGGTAAATTCGTCCAGGTCTATAACTCCTTCGCTTTTCCCGCCGAGGTCGACATAAACAAGGTCTCCGGAAATACTTACTACTCTCGATTTTACTTTCTGGCCCGGGGAAAGCCTCCCGGAAATATTAATGCTTTTCTCAAATAAGGCGGCGAAACTTTCTTCCTGCTCAAAATCTCCGGCAGTTCCCTTCTCGTCCAAAGGGCTGTTTAAATTTTTTTCATCAAGCATGACTTTAACCTCTTTATTCTTTAATAAAGCGCTATCCCCGGATTGTACTTGCTTGTACTGCAATACAAAGGAAGTGCGCAACTGATCAGGAACCTAAGTTTAATAGATTCAGGGCAAAAGAGTCAATGAAGCGGGGACCAAGTCAGCGGAAGAATTGCTCTATGTCTTTACGTTTATAAGGCCCCGGCGTTTTCAGGCTGCCTTCTGGTCCAGCAACCCCCGGGTCTGGTTCTTCACGAGAGAGGCGTAGTAGCCCCCGAGTTCCATAAGCTTTGCATGATTGCCGGCCTCGGTTATCTGCCCGTCCCTGAGCACCAGTATCCTGTTTGCACCCACAACGGTTGAAAGCCTGTGGGCAATGATAAACGTAGTCCTTCCCGTCATCAGATGCGCCAGGGCTTCCCGGACCAGCGCCTCCGACTCTGCATCAAGGGATGATGTCGCCTCGTCCAGGATCAAAATCGGAGGGTCTTTAAGGATTGCCCGTGCAATGCTCACCCTCTGCTTTTCCCCGCCGGACAACCGGCTGCCCCGTTCCCCGATAAGCGTCTCATAGCCTTCAGCCATGCGCATGATGACCTCGTGGATATTGGCGGCTTTCGCAGCCCCCTCGATCTCATGCCGGCAGGCGCCGGGTTTCCCGTAGGCGATATTGTTTTTGACGGTATCGTTGAACAGGAGCGCTTCCTGGAACACAACGCCGATGTGCCTGCGCAGCGAGCGTTGCTTCATTTTCCGGATGTCCATCCCGTCCACATAAACCGTGCCTGCCGTGGGATCGTAAAGCCTCTGAAGGAGCGCCATCATGGTAGTCTTTCCCGCGCCGCTCGGCCCGACCAGCGCGATTATCTCTCCGGGCTCTACACACAGGTTGATGCCCTGCAGAATGGGCTTGTTCCTGTGATAGCTGAAGCTCACCCTGTCGTATATGACCTCACCCTTCAGCGCCTTCACCGGCTGTGCATCAGGCGCATCGCACATATGATCATGGGCATCCAGGATCGAGAAAATCGTATCCAGGGACACGGTTGCCTTGCGGATTGTCTGGTACACGCCGGTCAATCCCTGGACAGGCCCGAACAAGCCCCCCACGTATCCGAGAAAAGCGATCAGCGTGCCGATAGTGACCTCGTGCCTGTACACCAGGTACCCGCCCAGCGCTATGGAGGATATCTTTGCCAGCAGCGTCACCAGGTTCTTGGCCGCCCCTACCCTTGTATCGGTCGCCACTCCCCTGAGGACCACCTCATTGGCGCCGTTTACACCCGCCAGGAACTTTTTCTTTTCTTCATCTTCCATGACAAAGCTCTTTACCGTCAGGATTCCGGAAAGCACCTCGTTGAGGCGGGAAAAGATCTTCGACCAACTGTCCATCAGCGTCCTCTCCCTCTGCGTCTGTTCCCCTGCAGCCCACATCCCGATCAGCGCGGGCAGCGGAGCGAACACCAGCACAACAACGGAAAGCCGCCAGTCGAGGCGAAGCATGACAATCAGTGATAGCGCCAGGTATACCACGGCAGGCAGAATATTGAAAACCATTTCTGCAAGCGCGCCTACAAAACCGTTGATCCCGCGGTCCAGCTTGGTCATGATGCTGCCTACGCTCTCTTCACGGTGATAGGCAAGGGGCAGCGAATGGAGCCTGCCGACCGTCGCTTCCATGAGATTGGCGTTCAGGCCGAGGCGCACTCTCCATGCAAGCCAGTTGGAGGACCCGTTGATGCTTTCACGGGTGATGCCTATTGCAAAAAGGCATGCCACACCGATGCCCAGCGCCCTCAAGGTCCCGCTGCCGAGATTGTCGAAGAGATATTTCAGTACCAGCGGTTCCATGACCTCAAGGGCCGACGCTGCCAGGGTCATCCCGAGGATGACAAAAACAGAGCCGCGATATGCCCTGATAAATACAAAGGCCCGCTGGATCTGCCTGAACCAATTCCCATTCTGCTGATATGACATATGACTCCTTAAGGCTTTTGTACTCTACGTTCAGACATTGTCATGACAATAAAAAAGCCTGTTTCCATGAAGGGAAGCAGGCTTGCACATATGCCATGATGCTCAGTAGATCCTGATTCTTCGGCAACCCGGCTGTCCTTTACGCATACTTAAAGGATCCGCAGCTTTGCGCCCCCCGGTCACCCGGGGGTTACCCCTTCGGAAACACGATATTTTTTCGTACCATCAAAAATCCGCCATGCAGATGCAGCCGTTACAGCGGGACAGGAACACTGCAGGGGGAAAACCTCCGGCAAATCACAGGAAAACAAGCGCAGGGAAACTTCACATGCCGTAATTCTCTCTACATCCGCACGACTCAATATCCAAGTGTTACTATGATACGGTCTTATAAATAATAAATTCAACATAGGTTTTGCGCAGGGGGCCCGCGCTTCTGGACTTTATGGATATTCTTTGCATATCATTAGCAGATAGGTTTTTTGGATATGATAGCCATCTCTCTTCAATCAGGCAGTAACGGGAACTGCATCTACGTTGAGACCTGCGGGGTGAAACTGCTCTTCGATGCCGGCATAAGCGGCGCCGATGCAGAGCGCAGGCTTGCAGCGCACGGGCGCGACATCAGGGAGGTAAATGCCCTCGTCATCTCCCACGATCACGCCGACCACATCCGCTGCGCCGGCGTGTACCAGAGGAAATACGGCATGCCCCTTTATGTCACGCCCAAGACACTCGACACCTCGGTTATAAGGCACAGGCTCGGGAGACTGAAAAGCATCTGCCACTTCCGGGCAGGCGATCTGCTCCGGTTCGGCGAGGTCTCCGTCCAGACCATACCAACTCCCCATGACAGCGCCGACGGCGCGGCATTCATGATATCTGCGGGGGGAAAGCAGCTGGGGATACTGACCGACCTCGGGCACGCCTTTGATGCCCTGTTCCCGCTCGTGGCCTCTCTTGATGCGGTATTCCTTGAAAGCAATTACGATCCTGAAATGCTTGCAAACGGCCCCTATCCCTCTTACCTGAAAAGGCGCATC
>JAJZPZ010000209.1 GCA_021847795.1 Nitrospirota bacterium | reverse complement strand
CGCTCCATTGATAATAACCACATCGATCGGTTTTTCTTTAGGAGGGGAGAGTTTTACATGGGTTGGGAACGCTGCCCCTCCCATCCCGACAATACCCGCGTCTTTGACCTTCCCTTTTAATTCTTCCGGGGAGAGCTTCTGATAGTCGGGATTGTCTTTTAATGCAGTCCACTCATCTTTTCCGTCATTTTCAACAACAACAGATGTGACCATCCTTCCGGTGGCAAGCGGGAACTCTCCAATTGCTACGACTTTTCCCGAGACGGACGAGTGTACAGGCGCTGAGACAAACCCTTCAGGGGTGGCGATCACCTCGCCTTTTTTGACTTCCTGCCCTATGCTTACGCACAACTTGCAGGGAGCACCTATATGCTGGACCAGCGGGATAACAACTCTCTTGGGTGTTTTTGCAGGAGAGATTGTCTTGTCTTTGGAAAGCTCTTTCCTGTCAGGCGGATGGATTCCTCCTTTAAATGTTGCAAGAGACATTGAAGGTTCCTCCATTTCAGGGGAGAGTCAGGTACATAACTGAAAGAACAATACCTGATTACAGGCCAAAAAAGCCTCTAACTAAATAACATGGTATCAAGATATATGTCAAGTCCCAATTTAGCCGGAACCCGCAAAAAAACAGTGCGCACAGTGGGGGACATGGCGTAATTACTGGCATCGCAGGGATTATGGAGAAAATCTTCGCGCAATCCCTTTCTTAAAGATCCCGGGAGAAGCGTGAAGGTGCTGCCGTGCGGAAATATGCGGTTTTTTTGCGTAATTAAGCTTTGGCGAAGAGGTTTGCTATTCTGCTTCTTTCCATCAGCAGTTCCGCAAGCACCTCGTTCATCAATGCGCAGGCTTTTACTACCTTTGGATTGGCAATGCTATAATAAATGTTCACCCCGTCCCTTCTGCTCTTCAGTATGCCCTTGAGCCTCATAACGGAAAGGTGCTGGGAGACGTTTGCCTTTGGCGTTTCCAGGATTTCTACAAGTTCAGTGACTGTCTTTTCGCCATCTTTCAAGGCGGCGATTATCTCGATCCTCTTCGGGCTTGCCAGTATCTTGCAGATTTCAGCTTGCAATTCATAAAGTGATTTTTCTTTTCCCATACTTGATATTGTATTCATTTGCGGAAATAAAGGTCAAGGGCTTTTTGGGCTAAGGGGCAAAAGATAAAAGTTTTTATCCCTTCCACCCGTATTCCCCGATAAGGGGGACGAAAACGCAGGGGACCTGATACTCTTGCGCAAGGAGGCCCCGTACTTTTTTGCTCCTGACCAGTATCTGCGAGAGCCTTCCCCCGACAGGGGCGACGATGATCCCTCCTTCTTCCAGCTGGTCTGCAACTACGGCCGGGATCTCCGGCGCTGCGGCAGTGATGAGGATCCTGTCAAAGGGCGCCTTCTCCCTGTACCCTTTCGTCCCGTCCCCGGTAATTACATGGACTGTGCCGTATCCGAGTTCCGCCAGGCGTCTTGCTGATTGAGCCGCCAGTTCAGGTATTCTTTCAATGGTGTAAACTTCCTCTGCCAGTTCGGCCAGGACTGCAGCCTGGTACCCTGAGCCTGTCCCTATTTCAAGGACCCTTTCCTGCCCTTTCAGGTCAAGGAGTTCTGTCATGACTGCAACCATATAAGGCTGTGATATGGTCTGCCCTTCTCCTATAGGCAGGGCCATATCGGCATATGCACTGGGGCGGATTGGTTCCGGCATGAAGAGGTGACGGGGGACCTTCCTCATTGCATTGAGAACGCGCTGGTCCTTTATCCCCCTTGGAATAAGCTGGGTATCAACCATTAAATCCCGAAGTCTTTGATGGTTTTCCATAATCAGCAGACCGTAATGGGTAATGAGTGATCAGTGATGAGTAACAAACAAATGGATTGCTCAGTATTGTCCCTGCTTTTATTTTAACTCGTCACCCATTACTGATTACCCATCACTGCTCTGTGTCGTTCTTTTTATTATTTCCCGTGCCGCTATGACACCCGAGGCTGAGGCCTGGATAAGTCCCCTGCTGACACCGGCGCCATCGCCTACAGCGAACAGATTTGCTATATCTGTTTCAAGGTCGTTTGTGAGCTTGATCTGCATGGAATAAAATTTGACCTCTACTCCGTAGAGGAGCGTGTGCCTGGAGTTGACGCCGGGCGCAATCCTGTCCAGAGCTTCCAGCATCTCCAGGAGGTTGCAAAGGTACCTGTAGGGGAGCACAAAACTCAGGTCCCCTGGCGTGGCATCTTTCAGTGTCGGCTCTACGAGTCCCCTGGATATCCGCTCCGGTGTCGACCTCCTGCCGTGCATGAGGTCCCCGAGTCTCTGGACAATTACCCCTCCCCCGAGAAAATTGGCAAGACGGGCTATGTACATC
This sequence comes from Nitrospirota bacterium, assembly GCA_021847795.1. Classification (GTDB taxonomy): domain Bacteria; phylum Nitrospirota; class Thermodesulfovibrionia; order Thermodesulfovibrionales; family Dissulfurispiraceae; genus JAMCVZ01. Next base: position 2,503 of record JAJZPZ010000209.1, on the reverse strand, counting down.
CCGTAGGAGATCGGCTCGTCGAAGGGTTCGGTAAAGAAGGTGCTGGCGAGGATCGCAAAATTGGTGTTGCCTGTCCTCTTGCCCGCGTAGCTGTGGCCGTTTACGGTCCAGATGCCTTTCAGGTGCTCTTTTACGACCTCCCCGTAGGGATTGACGCAGAATGTCCTGACCTTATCGTCAAACTTTTTAGAGTAGAAAATCAGCTTGGGTTCGTAGGTGATGCGGGTGAGGGGTTCTAAAACTGAGGCAGGGACCTCTACTCTCACCCCGATGTCTACCGGGTTTTTAAGAAGGGTGAGCTTCAGTCTTTTGGCTTCCGTTTCGAGCCATTTCGATGAGGCCCTGCCAGGGGCAAGGATTACATGATCGGCGTAAATGTCCTGCCCGTTGCGCAGCCTGACGCCGGCTGTTTTTTTCTTTTCGACGAGTATCCGCTGCACTTCCGTTTCAAAGAGGGCGGAAACTTTTCCGTTTAATCCCTCCCTCATCCCCCTGAGGACATCTTTGCACCTGTCGGTTCCTATGTGTCGTATTTTCGAGGGGATGAAGAGCAGGTCGTTCCGGGCGGCAAGGTCCTTGACTCTCGCGGTCTCTTTCTCATTACAGCCGTGCAGTTCACCCGGGGCGCCGTATTTCACATATGTGCTGTCCACATAATCTATCAGGGAGTGCAGTGCCGGCGGGTCAATGTACCGTGAGAGGAACCCGCCTATTTCCGACGAAAGGGTAAGCTTCCCGTCGCTGAACGCCCCGGCCCCTCCCCATCCGCTGACGAGGTCGCATTCAGGGCATGACATGCATGCCGGCGTTCCGTTGCTCATAGGGCATTGCCGGCCTCCGATATCCTTACCCTTCTCGATTATGAGGACCTTCAACTGCGGGGCATGCTTCATGATCTCCAGGGCAGAGAAGATCCCGGCCGGTCCTGCGCCGACAATGATGACATCGTATCTCATAAAGATAAATCCTAAATCCTAAACTCTAAATCCTAAAGTATGAGGCAAGCACGAAACTCTAAGCTCTAAATCCTAAACATAAGGAGACACGACAAAGCGTTTGGAGCATTTTAATTTTGAGTTTTGAGCTTGTTTAGAATTTAGATATTAGAATTTAGGATTTTCTCCCTCCTTTCCCCATGTTTTCCTCAGATGCTCAAGCGCTGCAAAGTTGGTTAGCTCGAGGTGGACAGGTGTTACGGAAACATAGTTGTCCAGCACGGCCTGGATATCCATATCTTCCCCGTGCTCCCAGTACGGCTTTCCCCCGCCGATCCAGTAATGCTTGTCGCCCCAGGGGGAAAAGACTTCCTGTATCGCCCCATCGTATACTCTCTTGCCCTGACGGGTGAATTTAACCCCTTTTATCAGATCTTTCCCCGGGACGTTCGGGACATTCACGTTGAGCAGGGTATCGTAAGGCAGGGATGCGCTTAAAATATAGCGTGCAACCCGGGCTGCATAGTGGGCTGCGACTTCATAATGGAAGGGCCGCTGCCCTGCAAGCGATACTGCAAAAGAGGGGATGCTGAAAATAGTCCCTTCCATTGCGGCTGAAACAGTGCCTGAGTAAGTGATGTCGTCCCCTAAATTCGGCCCGTTGTTTATTCCCGATGCAATGAGATCGGGCTTTCTCGGCAGCACCTTGTGAATGCCCAGGGCAACGCAATCCGTGGGGGTCCCGTTAACGCTGAACACGTGCTCGCGCAACTCCTCTGCCTTCAGCGGACGGTGCAGGGTCAACGCATGCCCTACCGCGCTCCTCTCCCGGTCAGGCGCCACGACATAGGCATCCCCGAGTTCCTTCATCGCTTTGAGCAGGGCGATTATCCCCGGAGCATGTACCCCGTCATCATTGGTTACGAGAATAAGCGGCGGCATGTGTCTCCCTTCTTATGAAAAATAACAGGTTTCAGCGATCACAGCTTAAGTTTATCACACTAAATGTAAATTATGACTAAAGGGGTCAGGTCTTTTTTCTTGCCATAGATGTTAATGGTATGCTATTGTTTGTCCATGGCTCGCCCGCTACGAATAGAATTCCCCGGAGCTGTCTATCATATTACGAGTCGGGGCAATGAAAGAAAGAAAATCTTTCGTGACGATCAGGACCGTGGCACTTTTCTTAATATCCTTCATCTCGTTGTCGTTCGATACAACTGGCTGTGTCACGCCTATTGCCTGATGGACAATCATTATCATCTGTTGGTGGAAACCCCGGACGGGAATCTCTCAATCGGCATGAGGCAACTCAACGGCGTCTATACCCAGTTGTTCAATAAGAGACATGAAAGGATTGGTCATTTGTTTCAGGGAAGATTTAAAGGGATTTTAGTGCAGAAAGAGAGCCATTTGCTTGAGGTCTGCCGCTATGTTGTTCTCAATCCCGTAAGAGCGAAATTGGTGGAGAGTCCGGATATGTGGAAGTGGAGCAGTTATTCGGCAACCGCCGGATTGGTAAATCCGCATGTATGCCTTTCGACGGATTGGGTATTATTGCAGTTCGC
>JAJZPZ010000208.1 GCA_021847795.1 Nitrospirota bacterium | reverse complement strand
CATCACCCATTACTCATCACTCATCACTGTCTTTTGACTCATCACTGTTCTTCAGTGGAGGTTTTATGAAACCGGATACCCTTACCACAAAGATCTTTTTAGACGGCGGCAACCCCGATGAAACCCGCGAGATTATAGACTACCTCGGTTTCCTCGACGGGCAGACGACAAACCCGACGCTTATTTCAAAAAACCCTGAACTGCGCGGGCATATCGAAAAAGGCGGCAAGTTTACTGAAGAGGAACTCCTTGGATATTACAAGGATGTGGTCGGGAAAATATCGGGCATGGTCCCCGGGGGCTCGGTGTCAGTGGAAGTGTATGCCGATCCGTCCACTAAGGCCGGGAAAATGCTGGAGCAGGGCAGGGAGATGTTTTCGTGGATACCCAATGCCCATATAAAATTTCCCACATCCGAAGAGGGATTAAAGGCAGCGGAACAGGCCGTCAAAGAAGGGATTCGCGTGAACCTGACCCTCTGCTTCTCCCAGGAGCAGGCTGCTGCCGTCTATGCAGCGACGCGAGGGGCAAAGAGAGGTGATGTGTTTGTCTCCCCCTTTATAGGCAGGCTTGACGACAGGGGCGAAAACGGCATGGACCTGATCGCGAATATCATGAAAATGTACAGGATGAGCGACGGCCATGTAGAGGTACTGACTGCCAGCGTGAGGAACATCGATCACCTCCTCTACGCCATCCAGCTCGGTTCGGATATCATTACCGTGCCTTTTGAGATTTTAAAAGACTGGAGATACCGTGAGCTCCCGATGCCGGGCGGGGATTATTATTACAACTCAGGGGGACGGGAGAGCATTCCCTACAAGGAGATCGATCTCTCAAAGGACCGGCGCGATTACGACATCCGCCATGACCTGACTGCCAAGGGAATGGAGAGATTCTCGAAAGACTGGAACTCTCTTATAGCGCAGCCTGCCGGAGCACATAAATGAAGGTGGCGATAGGCGCGGACCACGGGGGCGTTGTCCTCAAAGAGATCCTTGCCGGGTTTCTTAGTGGAAGAGGCTATGAGGTGCTTGACCTGGGGGCATACGATACACAGCCTTCCGACTACCCGGATTTCTCGAAGGCCGTTGCAGAGGCAATTCTGCAGGGGCGGGCGGAAAGGGGCATTCTTGTCTGCGGAAGCGGTGTAGGGGCTTCAATTGCCGCAAACAAATTTCCCGGCATCAGGGCTGCCCTGTGCCACGATACGTTTTCGGCCCACCAGGGAGTTGAGGATGACGATATGAATGTGCTCAGCCTGGGGGGGAGAGTCATAGGACCGGAGCTGGCTAAGGAACTCGTACTGAGATTCCTGTCTGCAAAATTCTCCGGGGCTGAGAGGCATACCCGCAGGCTTAATAAGGTCAGGGACATAGAGAGACTCTATGAAAAGGCTGAAGGATGAGGGATGAAGGATGAAGGGCTTTCCCGTGGCAATTAAAGAAGATTCCACAATCATGTACAGCAGGTTTTTGCAGACCTGCGATATCCCTGAAAAAGAAACCAGGATTGAACCCTTTACGCTGGTTATTTTCGGCGCCTCCGGTGACCTGAGCCAGAGAAAGCTCCTGCCCTCCGTTTTTTACATCTTCCGCGATGATGTCCTTGTTAACGGCTTTGCCCTGCTCGGCTTTGACAGGACGGCCTTGAACGACGAGCAATACCGGACCGTTATCAAAGAGGCGGTCAGGGAGTTCGGCAGGGAACCCTTTGATGAAGAAAAATGGGATGAATTCAGCAGCCGCATGAATTTCATGTCAGGCAATATCGAGCAGGACGAGAAATATGAGGAGCTTAGGAAAAAGCTTGAACAGATAGCAATCCCCAATGCCGGGGGCAGGAGGAATGTCATCTACTACATGGCAGTCCCGCCCAGTGTCACTCCTGTGATAGTGAAAAAGCTGCAGGAGCACGATCTTTGCAAGGGGGAATTCAGGACCAAGGTAATTGTCGAAAAGCCTTTCGGATATGATCTCAGGTCTGCAACGGAGCTGAACAGGATCCTGACCGATGCCTTTGACGAGAACCAGATATACCGGATCGATCATTACCTCGGGAAAGACCCCGTGCAGAACATTATTTTTTTCCGCTTTACCAATTCCATATTCGAGGAGGTCTGGAACCGGCATTACATAGACAACGTGCAGATAACCGTTGCCGAGGACATCGGGATCGAGCACCGGGGGATCTTCTATGAGCATGCCGGGGTTGTGAGGGATATTGTCCAGAACCACATCCTGCAGCTCTTCGGGCTGATAGCAATGGAACCGCCCACTGCTTTTACGGCCGATTTTATCAGGGACGAGAAACTCAAAATACTCAGGGCAGTGCACCATATGGATGATGATTATATCGACCGGTTCATGGTAAGGGGCCAGTACGGACCTGGAAAAGTGCACTCAAAAGAGGCGCCGGGATACCGGCAGGAAAGAAATGTCTCCCCTTCCTCGACTGTCCCGACCTTTTTTGCCGGCAAGTTTTACATCGACAACCTGCGCTGGGCCGGGACCCCGTTCTATATCCGGACAGGGAAACGCCTGCCTAAGCGGGTCACCGAGATCTGCCTCCAGTTCAAGAGACTCCCGGTGAAGCTCTTCGGCCGCACCTGCGATAAGCTTGAGCCGAACCTCCTGGTGCTGACCATCCAGCCCGATGAAAAGATCTCGCTGCGGTTCGGGGTGAAGTATCCGTATTCCGAAAGCCAGATCTATCATGTGAATATGGTCTTCAGCTATAGCGAAGCCTTCAGGATAAAAATCCACCCCCCCTATGAAAGATTGCTCATAGACTGCATGCGGGGCGACCTGACGCTTTTTGTAAGGGAAGATACGGTTGAAGAGATGTGGGAGATCGTTGATCCGATTATTTCACGCTGGGAGGAAAATCCCCCGGAAGGGTTCCCGAACTATGCAGCCGGCGCCTGGGGGCCGCCCGCGGCCAACCGCCTGATCGAGGGCGAAAGCCGCCAGTGGATAACCGGGTAGGGCCGTATCCGGGGAGGCGCCATGAAAATTGTTCCCGCGCTGCTCGCAGAGGACTTTGATGAATTTATGGCCCGGCTGAGACAGGCTGAAGCCTTTACCGGTTACGTTCAGATCGATATAATGGACGGTGCCTTTGTCCCCACCAGGAGCTTCAGCCCGGAAAGGCTGAATGCCGTCACTACCCCGCTTTCTTTTGAACTGCACCTGATGGTCCGCGATCCCCTGCCCCTGATCGAACGCATAAGCAACCCCGGCCTCAGGAAAATATTGTTCCATTTTGAATCCAAGGCGCGTCATGCCGATCTTATCGACACGATTCACGCCGGGGGCCTGGAAGCAGGGCTGGCGATCAGGCCCGAAACAGCGCCGGAAGATTTCAGGGCGGCGGCTGAACGGGCCGATACCCTTTTGTTCCTTACGGTAGATCCGGGGCATTACGGGAGCCCGTTCAGGCCTGAGGTGCTGGAAAAAATTGCTGCGGCGCGCAGGATGTTCCCGGATAAGACTATCTCTGCCGACGGCGGGGTGTCACTGGATAATTTGAAAGATTTTCTCAACCGGCGGGTTGATTACGTATGCATCGGAAGCAGGATTTTCCTCAAGGGAAATCCCGGGGACAATTACCGGGCCTTTGTGCAAAGGCTGCAGGACCTGGAAGCCGTGAGGGCGTGAGTTCCCTATGCCAGGGTTACCCTGTTCCTACCTGCCTGCTTTGCACTGTACAAGGCCTGATCTGCAAGGTTGATCAGCGCCTCGCAATCCGTATCCCTGTCCCTGCCGTCAAAGAAACCTACCCCGGCACTGATGGTGACCCTTATGCCGCCGATCTCCAGACCTTCCGTATGCGCCCTGAGGTACTCGGCGGTCTTGAGTGCGTCGAGTTCCGGAGTTTCAGGCAATATGACGGCAAACTCCTCGCCGCCGTACCTGGCGAGAACGTCCCCCAATCTGATTTTCTCTTTCCATGCTATTGAAAGCTCCCTGAGTATCCTGTCTCCGGCGAGGTGACCGTGCCGGTCGTTTATCTGTTTGAAATAATCGATGTCTATAATGAGCAGGCTCAAAGGGTGATGATAGCGTTTTGCGCGCTCAATTTCTTCCTGGAGCCTTGTTTTAAAATGCTTATGTCCATACAGGCCGGTGAGGCCGTCCGTGATGGCCTCTTCGGACAATCTTGCATTCTCCAGCGCTACGGCAGTCTGGCCGGCGAAAGACTCCAACAGGTCGATGTCACTCTGAAAATACATTTCCTTGTTCCCCTTTCGCCCGATGGTCAGCATCCCGAGAAGGTTCCCCTGGTAAAACATGGGAATGACCAGTTCCGCCCCTATATTGCCCATGTCCTGATAAATTGAGCGGAAGTCATCGGGCTTTCTCGCCAGTTCCTGCTCCTCTTTTACAAAGGTCTGCCTTGTCAGCATCAGCCAATTGATCATGCCGTCCTTTATCCTGTATTCGTCCGTTGTCCGCTGGTCCACGCCCCTGCTGCTGCGTATATGGTATTGGCCGTCGCCGCCTTTTACGAACAGGCAGACTTTTTGCGCCTGCAGGCTTTTTTGGGTCACGACAGCTATGTAATTCAGGAGTTCGTTCAAATCCTGTATGGTTGTTGCAGCCCTGACGGATTCCCTCAATATCTCCTGGTATTCGTATTTGTCCTTCATGACGGCATTGCCTATCAGTCCGTCGATTTTCTTGCGCAGGGGCGTGCCGAAAACAAGGAATGCGATCACCGAGAGCGAAATAAGAATCGCCGGGGTAGGGCCTGTCGCAGGCTCCAGGAGCTCGAACAGCCCGATATGTATAGCTGCTGCCGAGGCCAACAGGAGGGTAACAGTAAGGGTGCGGGAAATGGCTATCTGGATATCGAACAATCTATGGCGGCTTATAGAATAATAGGTGAGGGCCACCCAGGGAAGACTTGTGTAAGCGCCTAGCGCCGGATCAAAGCCCAGACTACCGAAAAGCTGCAG
>JAJZPZ010000207.1 GCA_021847795.1 Nitrospirota bacterium | reverse complement strand
TTGAGAGCCAGGTGATAATATCTATGCACAGGACCAGATAATGCCCGATTACCCCGGATATAAAGCAACCGGATGCCGTGCCCTGAACAGACCTATAGGGCGGGAAGGCTTTGAGGAGTTCCCATGTCGGGAATAATGCTTTTCTGCTTAGGGCTTGCAGCGGGAGCGGTAATCGGGTGGCTCATTGCCCAGGCGCGTCTGCAGGGGGGATGTTCCAGGCAGATGGCGGAGATGCAATCCCGGTGCTCAGGCCAGATTGCCGAGCTCGAGGCAAAGGCGCGGGGCGCCGAGGCAATCGTGGGAGAGTTAAGGCGGCAGCTCCAGCAGAAGGAACTGGACATCAATCAACTGAGGAACGAACTCGATGCGGAGAAGCGCCGGAAGGTTGAAACCGCGACGAGACTGGAAGAATCATACGGGAGGCTGGAAGATTCGTACAAGAGTCTTGAGCAGCAGAAAGAGCTTATTGAGCTGATGAAAAAGGAGATGAGCGACACCTTCAGCGTGCTTTCCTCTGCAGCCCTGAAGAGCAGCAGTGATGACTTCCTCAAGCTTGCCTCCGAGAGCCTTGGAAAGGTAGTTGCCGAGACCAAAGGGAAGCTCGGCGAGCACCAGGCAGCGCTGGACGGCACGGTGAAACCCCTCCAGGAGATGTTAAAGAGGTATGAAAACCAGATAAAAGAGATTGAGGAGAACAGGCACAAGAGCTTCGGCAGCCTGACTGAACAGCTGAGGTCCCTTTCGACCATGCATGAGCAGCTGCAAAAGGAGACGAATAACCTGGTGACTGTGCTGAGAAGGCCGAAGGTCAGCGGCTCCTGGGGAGAACTGGGGCTGAAGAGGGTTGCAGAGCTTGCCGGGATGACTGCCTATTGCGATTTCTTCGAGCAGGAATCGGTCTCTACCGATACAGGGCGGCTCAGGCCGGACATGATCGTCAGATTGCCCAACGGCAGGGAGATTGTCATTGACGCGAAATCTCCTGTTGATGCCTACCTGAACGTGGCTTCCGCCTCTTCGGAGGAAGAGAGAAAGAAACTGGTCAATCATTATGTCGCAAATCTCAGGAACCATATGAATATCCTCAGCTCAAAGGCATACTGGGACCAGTTCTCCCGCTCTCCGGAAATTGTCGTGATGTATCTCCCGGGAGAGTCTTTTTTCAGCGCCGCCATTGAACATGATCATAAACTGATAGAAGACAGCAGTGTGAAAAAGGTCATACTCGCGACCCCTACGACGTTCATAGCCCTTCTGAAAGCCATAGCATACGGGTGGCAGCAGGAGCAGGTCACCAAGAACGCCCAGGAGATAAGCAAGCTCGGCAAGGAATTGTATGAGCGGTTCTCGATCGTAATCGAACATTACGCCAAAACAGGGCTTGCAATCCGCAAGGCTGTGGAATCATACAACGAGGGGACGAGGTCTATGGAAACAAGGCTGATCCCCTCTATCAGGAAATTCAAGGACCTCGGCGTTTCAAGCCCTAAGGAGATAACAGCTCCTGCCGAAATAGGGCTGACGGCAAAGGGCATAGAGCACCTTGCGCTTGAGCTGAACGACAAAGATTGAAGCAGCAGCTGCAAAGGAGAGGAGAGGATCCAGATGATTGAGGATTTGAGGAAATCCGAGACATGGAGGGTTTTCAGGATCCAGGCAGAGCTGGTGGAGGGATTTGAGAACCTCTACGACCTTGGACCCGCGGTCACCATATTCGGGAGCGCCAGGCTTGAAGAGGACTCCTATTACTACCAGCAGACGATCAAAGTGGCTAAGATGCTCTCCTCAGCCGGGTTTTCCGTCATAACCGGGGGCGGGCCTGGAATTATGGAGGCTGCCAACAAAGGCGCAAAGATGGGCAAGAGCAAATCCGTGGGCCTTAACATCCTGTTGCCCCATGAGCAGGATCCGAATGGGCATCAGGATATCAAGCTCTCTTTCAGGTACTTTTTTATCAGGAAACTTATGTTTATAAAATATGCGGTGGCCTTTATCATTTTCCCCGGGGGGTTCGGCACCATGGACGAGATGTTTGAGGCCCTGACCCTTGTCCAGACAGGAAAGATCGAATCCTTTCCCATCATCCTCTTCGGCAGGGAGTACTGGCAGGGACTTATCGACTGGATGAAAAACACCCTTGTTACGAGAGGGACCATAGGCCGCGAGGACTTTTCATTCCTTCATATTGTGGATGACCCTGTGGAGATCTGTGAGCTGCTCAAGGAACACTACCGGGTATTCGGCGGGCCCATCCCGTTGAATGACTGCGAGAAAGACCGTGATGCGTGATGCGTGATGAGTAATGAGTAACAGCAAAAGACATAAGAACCTGTTTTTGTATTTCACCCATTACGCATCCCGTTGAATGACTGCGAGAAAGACCGTGATGCGTAATGCGTGATGAGTAATGAGTAACAGCAAAAGACATAAGAACCTGTTTTTGTATTTCACCCATTACGCATCCCGTTGAATGACTGCGAGAAAGACCGTGATGCGTGATGCGTGATGAGTGATGAGTAACAGCAAAAGACATAAGAACCTGTTTTTGTATTTCACCCATTACGCATTACGCTTCACGCATTACGGCCTTTAGAGTGAGTTTGTTGTCTCCCTGATCTCTTTCAGCTTTTTCAGGGCATCCCCGGAGTCAATGGCTTCTTCTGCCATATCTTTTGCTTCGCTGAGACTTTCGGCTTTCCCTGATACCAGGATGGCTGCCGCTGAATTCAGGACGGTAATGTCCCGCTTCGGCCCGTACTCGCCATCAAGGATGCCGAGGGCTATTCGTGCATTTTCCTCCCTGTCGCCGCCCACCAGGGCCTCTTTTCCGGCCCGGCTGAACCCGTAATCTTCAGGGGTTATATAATAGGTTTCTACCTGTCCGTCATGGTAGCGGGAAACCCGTGTGCCGTCACAAATGGTGATCTCATCAAGCCCATCCGCACCATGCACAACCATGGCATCGACAGCTCCCAGGTTCCCGAGGACCGAGGCCAGAGACTCCGTGAGTCTGCCGGTAAATACGCCTACTACCTGGCGCTTCGCACTGGCAGGGTTTGTAAGGGGGCCGAGGATATTAAAGATGGTCCTTACCCCTATCTCGCGGCGCGGTCCGACAGCGAATTTCATGGCAGGGTGAAACAGGGGCGCAAAAAGAAAGCCGAAGTTCGTCTCAAACAGGCACTTTTCAACCTTTTCAGGAGGGAGGTCTATTTTTATTCCAAGCGCCTCAAGCACATCGGTGCTTCCGGAAAGGCTTGAAACCGAGCGGTTGCCGTGCTTTGCAACAGGCACTCCTGCCGCAGCCACGATAATGGAAACACAGGTCGAAATATTGAATGTCCCCGACATATCCCCGCCTGTGCCGCAGGTATCGATGACCCCTTCAGGGGCCTTGATCCGGGTTGCCTTTTCCCTCATTACCCGCGCGGCCCCGGTAATCTCTTCCACGGTTTCGCCTTTAATGCGCAGGGCCGTAAGAAAAGCGCCGATCTGGGCATCAGTGGCCCTGCCTTCCATGATCTCGGTCATGCATTCAGCCATTTCAGCCTCTGAAAGGCTCACGTTCTGAATAATCAGGTTAATGGCTTCTTTTATCATCTTCCCGCTCCGGCAGCCAGATTGATAAAATTCCTCAGGAGGTCTTTGCCCACAGTGGTGAGTATTGATTCGGGATGAAACTGGACCCCCTCGATGAGGAGCTTGTTGTGCCTTACCCCCATGATTACCCCATCTTCCGTCCATGCGCTGACTTCCAGGCAGCCGGGAAGAGACTCTTTTTTGATTACGAGCGAGTGATAGCGGGTTGCCTCAAAGGGCTCAGGCAATCCTGCAAAGATAGTCTTTCCATCATGGCGGATGAGGGAGGTCTTGCCGTGCATAAGGACCGGAGCCCTCACAATCTCGCCGCCAAAGGCCGCACCGATGGACTGGTGCCCGAGGCAGATGCCCAGGATCGGGATTTTTCCTGCGAAGCGCCTGATGGTATCGATGGAAATGCCTGCCTCCTTCGGCGTGCACGGGCCCGGAGATATGACGATCCTCTCCGGATTCATCTTCTCGATCTCTCCTACGGTGATCTTGTCATTCCTGAATACCAGTACGTCCTCTCCCAGCTCTCCGAGATACTGGACTACGTTGTAGGTGAATGAGTCGTAATTGTCGATCATCAGGAGCATTACTTCGCACCTTCCGGTCTTTCAAAAAAGTCTACTGCTCTCATCATCGCAGCTGCCTTGTTCACCGTCTCCGTATATTCATTCTCCGGAATGGAATCAGCCACGATCCCTGCCCCGGCCTGTACATATATTTTACCATTCTTTATAACAAGTGTCCTGATGGTGATGCAGGTGTCCATGTTCCCGGAATAGCTGAAGTAGCCTACTGCCCCGGCATAGGGACCTCTTTTGGTCGGCTCCAGCTCTTCTATGATCTCCATGGCCCTGACTTTCGGCGCCCCGGAAACGGTGCCGGCAGGAAAACAGGCCCTGAAGACGTCAAAGGCATCGAGGCCTTTTTTCAGCTGCCCTTTGACATTGGACACCAGGTGCATAACATGGCTGTAGCGCTCAACCGCCATAAGCTCCGTCACCTTTACAGAGCCGGTTTCCGCAACCCGCCCCACATCATTCCTGCCGAGGTCGACGAGCATGATGTGCTCGGCAACTTCCTTGGGGTCTTTTTTCAGGTCTTCCTCAAGTCTTTTATCTTCATCTTCAGTGCGCCCCCTTTTCCTTGTCCCCGCAATCGGCCTGAGTGTTATCTCTCCGCCTTCCATCCTGACAAGTATCTCAGGCGAGGACCCGGCCAGCTGCACATCCCCGGTGTCCAGGTAATACATGTACGGCGAAGGGTTTATTACCCTGAGGGCACGGTATATATCGAAGGGGCTTGAAGCGGATTTCGTTTCAAAGCGCTGGGAAAGGACCACCTGGACAATATCGCCGGACATGACATATTCCTTTGCCTTTGCGACTGCATGCAAAA
>JAJZPZ010000206.1 GCA_021847795.1 Nitrospirota bacterium | reverse complement strand
CGGCCTTTACCGATTTTTCGAAATCGCTTTTCTCCCGGCTGTTCAGCTCCAACTCCACAATCCTCTCGATCCCCGCAGCGCCCAGCGCCACCGGGGCCCCGGTGTAGATGCCGTGAGCGCCGTACTCGCCATTGAGATACGCGGAGCAGGGCATCATCCTCTTCTTGTCGAAGAGAATTGCGTCAACCATCTGGTATGCCGCTGCGGCAGGCGCATAATAGGCGCTGCCTGTCTTGAGCAGAGAGACTATCTCCGCCCCTCCATGCCGGGTCCTCTCCACAAGGGCATCAATTCTCTCTTTGCTGAGCAGTTCTGTGATGGAAACGCCCCTCAGGGTGGTAAACCTCGGCATCGGGACCATCAGGTCTCCATGTCCGCCGCAGACAAGCGCCTCAACATCCTCGGGAGAAACACCCAGTTCCCATGCGACAAAGGTCCTGAAACGCGCCGAATCGAGAACTCCTCCCATGCCGATGACCCTGGAAGGCTCAAAGCCCGACACCTTGAGGCCCACCTGCGCCATGACATCCATTGGATTTGTGACAATGATAATTATGGATTGCGGCGACAATTTCGCCGTATTTCCCACGACCTCGGATACCACCTTCGCATTGGCCAGCAGGAGATCATCCCTGCTCATCCCCGGCTTTCTGGGGAAACCTGCGGTTACGACAATGACATCCGAAGCAGCGGTATGGGAATAGTCATTTGTGCCGACGATTGATGCCGAAGAGCCCCATAAGGGACAGGCCTCGGAAAGGTCCAGCGCCTTTCCCTGGGGAATTCCCTCTGCGATATCGAAGAGCACGACATCGCAGGCGCCTGCCTGGGCAAGCATCTGCGCAAGTGATGCCCCCACGTTTCCGGCGCCTATTACTGAAACTTTCTTTTTCACTATATCCACCTCTCCCTCAAATCAAATCCTGAATTCCAAGCACGAAATCCTAAACAAATTCGAAATCCCAATGATCCAAACAGGTTTTGAATTTTGAATTTGTTTAGAATTCAGAATTTCGGATTTAGTATTTTCAACTCTCGGTGCTCCCGCTTAAAGCCCCTAATTTCGGCTGTGGTTAGAGGCTTTGCAGTTCCGAAGCCGTTTTATCCAGTGTTTCTTTGTTTTCCACATTGAATATCTTTGCAGAGGGCTCGATTCTCTTGATCAAACCGGAAAGCACTTTGCCCGGGCCGACTTCTACAAAGGTGTCTACCCCTGATAAGCTGATGGTCCTGATGCAATCCTCCCAGAGGACCGACCGGCTCAATTGCCCGACAAGGGAATTCCTGATTTCTCCGGGATCAGAAAGGAACCTCGCTTCAATATTGTTGACGAAAGGTATTTTCGTTTCACTGAACTCTATTTCCTTCAGCGATTCCGCAAACCTTTTCCCTGCATCTTCCATTAACCTGCAATGGGACGGCACACTCACGGCAAGGGGGAGTGCCCTCTTTGCGCCTGCCTCTTTTGCCCTGCCCATAGCATCCTCGACAGCGCCCTTTTCCCCGGAGATAACGATCTGTCCGGGGCAGTTATAGTTGGCAACAGACACATACCCTTTTTCTGAAGCGCTGCAGATGCCGTCAATCACCTTTCTGTCCAGTCCGAGAATTGCCGCCATGAGCCCTTTCCCTTCAGGAACGGCCTCCTGCATTATCCTCCCCCTTATCTCTGTTATCCTGACAGCGTCGCTCAAGGACAGGACTCCCGCAGCGACAAGGGCCGAATACTCGCCGAGGCTGTGTCCGGCAACAGCGGAAGGCGCCACGTTCTTCAGGGCCAGGGCGGTGTATGCAGCAATGCTTGCCGTCAGGAGGCAGGGCTGTGTTCTATGCGTTTTGTTCAATTCGTCAGCAGGCCCGTTAAAACTCAGTTCGGCAACATCATACCCAAGGGCACCGGAGGCGGCGGCATAGAGTTTTTTTACTTCATCGAAATTATCAAAGAGGTCCTTTCCCATTCCCACGCTTTGCGACCCCTGCCCGGGAAATACGAAGCATATTTTCATTTAGGCTTTCGCCTCTTTGATCTTTTTTATAAAGAGCGGGACGACCTCGTTGACATCTCCGACTATTCCATAGGTTGCCATATTGAATATCGGGGCCTCGGGGTTCTTGTTGATGGCGATGATGATATCCGATGACTGCATGCCCACCAGGTGCTGCACAGCGCCTGATATGCCGCAGGCTATGTATATCTTAGGGCAGACTGTCTTGCCTGTTTGCCCGACCTGGTGACTGTAGGGTATCCAGCCTTCGTCCACAGCGGCCCGCGATGCGCCGACGGCTCCGCCAAGCAGTTCTGCCAGTTCTTCGAGCATCCTGAACCCTTTTTCACCAACGCCCCTTCCCCCTGCAACAATGACCTCGGCTTCCTGGAGGTTTACCAGGCATTCTGAAACCTCTTTGACGGTATCTATGACCCTGGTCCTGCAGGTAAGATTTTCAGCTGCAACAGGAACGACCTCGCCTGTCCTCTCTGCAGCATATACACCCCTTTTCATGACCCTCGGCCTCACCGTGGCCATCTGGGGCCGGTAATTGGGACAGAGGATGGTTGCCATGATATTTCCGCCGAAGGCCGGCCGCACCTGCAATAAATTGCCTGAATCCTTGTCTATCTCAAGGGCCGTACAATCCGCCGTAAGTCCGGTCTTCAACCGCGCAGCAATCCTGGGAATGAAGGATCTTCCAATGGGGGTCGCGCCTGCAAGGACGATCTCAGGCTTATGCTTCCTGATGAGGCCGGCCAGTAGTTGTGCATAAGGCTCATCATTGAATTTCATGAACATCGGGTCATTCGCATGGTAAACCCTGTCGGCGCCCCATTTGATGAGTTCCCCGGCTTCCTCCGCAGTTGAGCCCAACAGGACAGCGGAAAGCTCGGTCCCCAGCTCATCGGCAAGCCTTCTGCCTGCGCCGATGAGTTCAAACGCAACAGGAGCGATATGCCCGTCTCTTTGTTCTGCAAAAACCCATACGCCTTTGTACCCGGAAATATCGGCCTCCTGTTCGTCTCCCTCCTCAACAATCTCTATGATTGCCCCTTCAGGACAGACGCTCAGGCAGGTCCTGCAAAACCGGCAATACTCATTTATATGGGCCTTTCCATCCCTGATCTCAATGGATGTATATGGGCATGATTCAACACACTGGGCGCACCCCGTACATTTTTCCGTATTGATGACTATACGCATTTAAGCCCCCTTAACTCCCGGACCAACAGGTCGATCTGCTCTTCGACACTACCCTGCAGTACCTTCCTGTCCGCCTTTGCCTGCGGAGCAAAAATGTTCCTGACCTGTGTCGGGGAGCCCTTCAGCCCGACATTCTCCTCTTCCGCTCCGATAGCCTTCAGGTCCATTTTGGTAACGACGGTCTTTTTTGCCGCCATCTTGCCCTTGAGAGAGGGCAGCCTGGGCGTGTTGATCTCCTTCACAACCGTAAGCAGGACAGGGAGGGAGGATTCGACCACATCGTACCCGTCATCCATCAATCTCTGGACCCTTATGGCCCCACTGCCGACATCCTCTACCTTTCTGACATACGATATGTGTGGTATCCTCAGGAATTCAGCAACCTCCGGGCCTACCTGCGCGGTATCGCCGTCAATGGCCTGCTTTCCGCAGAGGATTATGTCATAACCGATTTTATCTATGGCTTTATACAAGGCATAGGATGTCGCCCATGTATCGGCGCCGGCAAAAGCCCTGTCCGAAATGAGCCTGACCTCATCAGCGCCCATGGATACTGCCTCACGCAGGGCATCTTCTGCCTGCGGGGGCCCCATCGTAACGGCAATGACCTTGCCTCCGGCCTTTTCCCTGATCTGAAGAGCAGCTTCCAGCGCATGCAGGTCATAGGGGTTGATGATGCTCGGCACCCCTTCCCTCACAAGCGTGTTCGTTTCCGGATTTATCCTGACTTCAGAGGTATCGGGAACCTGTTTTATGCAGACAATTATATTCACAACGGCCTCCTATCAAACAATGGCTTGATAAATAAATTCCGATAACCAAAACGCACCGTAGATTTTTGTATCAGGCCTGTATCCGGCCTGTAGCAGGTTATTGGAATTTAAGCTTCAAATTATACCCTTTATGAGGGGTTTCTTTCAAGTATAACAGTGGCTGCAGCGTGGCTTCTTTCGTGGGTCATGGTGAGGTGAATGACGATCAGGCGGCTTCTTAACGAGGAAGACAGCAGGTCCCCGGCCGGATTGATGTACGGCTTTCCGTCAGCATGATTCAGCACTTCGATGTCCTTTAAAGACAGCGGCCCCTCATAGAGCGCTTCAGCTGAATGGGCGTTGCCGGGTGATAATGCCTTGATGAACGACTCCTTTGCGGCAAACCGCGCTGCAAGGTGAGGGAAGGGGTTTTTCTTCTTATAACAATATTGCAGCTCGTTGTCCGTAAAGATCTTTTTTAAAAAGCGGTCGCCCCACTTAAGGGCGGCATCCTTTACTCTCTCTATTTCGACGATATCAGTGCCTATGCCGTATATCATGTGAATACCTTAAAGACCGTAATGCGTAATGGGTGATGAGTGATCAGTGTGTGTAGTCCCTGTGTGTCGGGGACAGCCCCCTCTCAGAGAAGAGTCTTTGTCTTTCAACTCATCACGCATTACCCATCATGGTCATTAAGCCCTTCATCTCTTTAACCGCCCTCTCCAAGCCGACCAGGACAGCCCTCGATATAATACTGTGCCCGATGTAAAGGCCCCTGAGGCCTTCTATTGCGGCAATGTGTTTCACGTTGAAATAGTTCATGCCATGCCCTGCGTTGGCCATCAGGCCCTGGCTCCGGGCGATTTTAACCGCTTCCATGACCCTGTGCAACTCTTCGTCCTGCCTTTTCCCCTGTGAGTTCGCATAGAGCCCTGTATGGATTTCGACCATATCCGCGCCGGTTTCCCTTGAAATATCCACGTCCAGGATATGGGGATTGATAAAGAGGCTTACCGGGATGTTTGCATCATGGATTTTCCTGATGGCCTCTTTCAGGTGCTATTTCTGGCC
>JAJZPZ010000205.1 GCA_021847795.1 Nitrospirota bacterium | reverse complement strand
GCTCTGCACGGATTCGGGGTCAGTCCCACTTATCTCGTTACTCATCCTGTTGCGACGGATGATTTTTCAATATCCCTGCTGAAAGGTATCCTGGATGGAGGCAGATGTGAAATCGGATCGCATTGCCACCCCTGGAACACCCCGCCTTTCGAGGAGGAGCCGTCGGAAAAGACCAGTATGCTTTGCAATCTGCCCTCCGGCCTTCAATACAAAAAACTGAAGACCCTTCATGACGCCATCAGGCAGAACCTCGGCGTCGCGCCCGTGTCGTTCAGGGCGGGCAGATGGGGTTATAACAAGGACGTCGCCGGAAACCTCTACAGGCTGGGCTACAAGGTCGACTCCTCGGTCATTTCCTACACTGATTGGTCCAATTACCAAGGTCCTGATTTTTCGGGCATCTCCGCCCAACCGCGCAAAATAACCATTGAGGGGGCTGCTCATATGCCGGCAGGACACATCTGGGAGGTCCCCGCAACAGTTGGTTTTCTCCGGAAAAACTTTGCGTTGAGCAATTATATCCTTAACCTGGCACGAGTGCGGACTTTCAGCCATTTCAGGATCGCAGGGATCCTCTGCCGCCTGAATATTACCCAAAAAGCGTGGCTTTCCCCTGAAACGTCCGACAGCGGCACCATGATCAAACTGGCCAAAATGGTCATGAAAAATAATTATCCGTTCATGAATGTATTTTTCCACTCCAATTCACTGCAAGCCGGGCTGACACCCTTTGTGCGGACAAAAGACGACGAGCGGAAATTCCTGCAGCGGATCAGGGAATTTCTCGCCTTTGCCGGAGCAGAGGGAATCGAGAGCATCAGGTTATCCGATACGGCAGGATACCTGCAATGACCAGGACCTCCTACAGCAGAGCGTTGCATTTACAGGGAAGGCCCTCATGTGCGGCATAGCGGGTATTTACTGCCGCGAGCCCCGTGACCGGGCCGGACGCTATGCCGGGATAGAGAGGATGACCTCGCGCCTTACCCATAGGGGGCCTGATGACTGCGGATATTACGTCGATGAATTCACGGCCTTGGGGCACAGGAGGCTCAGCATTATAGATCTCAAGACAGGACAGCAGCCGATATTCAATGAAGACGGAAGCGCGTGCATCGTCTTTAACGGTGAAATCTACAACTACCGGGAAAACAGGGCGGAACTCATCAAACGAGGGCACCGGTTTTCCACGAACAGCGACACGGAAACCATTATTCACGCATATGAGGAATGGGGAGAGCGCGGCCTGACAAAACTCCGGGGCATGTTCGCCTTTTGCATATGGGATTCACGGAAGAAAACGTTGTTCCTTGCGCGTGACATGCTGGGTAAAAAGCCTGTTTTCTACGCGCACAGCAAAGGGCAATTCATTTTCGCATCGGAAATGAAGGCAATCCTTTCAGACCCTGAATTTGACCGCACCATGGATGAGGAGGCCATTGCCGCGTATTTCCTGCTTTCCTACATCCCGGCCCCCATGACGATTTACAAAAACATCAGGAAGCTGTCCCCCGGCCATTTCCTCACGGTCCGGGATGGGACAGTTGCGATAACGGAGTACTGGGACATAAACTTCGAACCCGACAGGCGCAAAAAGGAAAGCGACATCATCCGCACCTTTTCGGACATACTGGAGGAGTCCGTAAAGATCAGGCTCGTCAGCGAGGTCCCGCTGGGCGCATTCCTCAGCGGCGGCATCGACTCAAGTGCGGTCGTTGCCCTTATGAGCCGCAAATGCCCCGGACCGGTGAAGACCTTTACCATCGGCTTCGGGGGCAATACCGGGAATTTCGATGATGAGCGGAGATATGCGCAGCATGTTGCGCAGCAGTATAAGACCGACCACAAAGAATATGAAGTAAAGCCCGACATAGGCGGGCTGATCAAAAAAATCACAACAGCTTTTGACGAGCCTTTTGCAGATGATTCGACAATCCCTTCATATTATGTATGCAAAATGGCCCGGGAAGATGTGACTGTGGCCCTGTCCGGGCTCGGCGGCGACGAGGCCTTCTCCGGGTACGAGCGCTACCTCGGCTTTCAAATGGGCCGGCTTTACAACAAGGTCCCTAAAATCATCAGGGAAGACATCATTCGCAGGCTGGTCCTCAGGGTCCCGGACGGCTTTTCCTTCGGGTTCAGAACAAACCACCTGAAGAGGTTTGTCAGGTCGTCCTCGGCAAGCAATGCCCGGCAATACCTCGGGTTTATCACGAAAATGAACAAAAACTACCGGGAGTCCTTTTTTTCAGGGGAGAGGAAACGCTGTGCCGGCGCTTTTCATTCGGCAGAGGAAAGGTTCACAACCATGTTCAATCATGCAAAAGCAGAAGACCCCCTGAACAAGGTTTTTTACAGCGACATAAAAACATACCTCCCGGAGGACATTCTCGCCTGTACCGACAGGATGAGCATGCACCACTCCCTGGAAGTGAGGGCTCCTTTCGTCGATCATAAACTCCTTGAGTATTGCGCAACCATACCGCCGGAAATGAAAATGAAATGGTTCCGCAAAAAATATCTCTTGAAAAAGGGAGTCAAACACCTGATACCTAAACCGGTACTCAATCACCGCAAACAGGGCTTCGTCGGGCCTATGGCACAATGGCTCCAGACAGACCTGAAGGAACTGACCCTTCAGACATTATCGGGAAACAATTTACGGAAACATAATATCTTCAATCCCGGGACGGTGCAGACCATCATGGACGACCACTACGGCGGCAGGGAAGATAACGACACCCTGATCTGGTCTCTCCTGGTCTTCCAGACCTGGTTTGACCTTTACCAGCAGTAACGGCACCTCCCTTTAACATTAAGACATCAACCATGACGACCTTTACCGAAATCCTGTTCTGGGGCTCTTTACTGATGATACTTTATGCCTACTTCGGCTACCCTGCCGTCCTGTATTCGCTTTCACTCCTGAGGGCTTCCTTCGGCAGCATGGCGCCACGGCCCGGGACGGCGGAAGGCTTCAGGCCGAGGGTATCTCTCCTCATATCGGCTTATAACGAAGAGGCTGTCATTGAGGGAAAAATCATCAACTCCCTGTCGCTGAACTACCCCGCGGAACTGCTGGAGATCGTCGTCATATCGGACGGGTCGACCGACAGGACCGATGAAATAGCCGCGCGGTACCGCGACAGGGGAGTAACCCTGAGGCATTATGAAGGCAGAATCGGAAAGACCGAATGCCTCAACAGGGCGGTCCCCCTGAGCAGCGGCGACATCATTGTCTTCTCCGATGCGAATTCAAAATACAACAAGGAGGCTATAGGCGAACTGGTAGGGCATTTTGTTGATCCTGGAATAGGATTCATGACCGGCTGGACAAAATATCTTTCCAAAAGCGCAGGCGGTGGAAGTTCCCTGGGCATATACTCCGGAATTGAGAAGACCACGAAAATACTCGAGAGCAGGATCGGCTCCTGCATTGGAGCAGACGGCGCCATCTTCGCCATCCGCAAGGAACTGTTCCTGCCATTGAGGAATTACGATATCAATGATTTCGTGATCCCCTTGAAAGTCGTGCAGCAGGGATTCAGGGGAAAGCTCGAAGAACGGGCATTTTGCTACGAAAGCGCTGTTGAAGGGGTAAAAGGTGAGTTCCACCGCCAGGTAAGGATCAACAACAGGACAATCCGGGCGATTTTCAATAATAGAAAACTGCTCAACCCCTTTAGGTTCGGAAAATTTTCTTTTGAATTATTTTCCCACAAAATATGCAGGATTCTTGTCCCGTTCTTCCTGATAAGCTTGCTCACAACGAATATGCTACTCAGTGCCGGCGGGCCCTTCTATGCCGCAGCACTTGCCGGTCAGTTCTTGTTCTACCTTGTCGCATGGCTCAACCATATCAATGTCAAAACCGATTATCTTCCCGGTTCTGCCTCGGCAGTCCATACCTTTGTCGTAGCGAATGCCGCGATCCTTTGGGGATTGGTGAAATATCTGAAAGGAGAAACCTACACAACATGGTCACCTACGATGCGCTAAGACAGTTCCGCATGATCAACAGTCATGGGCAGAGAAAACCAATTCAAAACCAAAGTCATTAGAAGCTTTACGTGGTTCACTACCGGAACCTTTGTCGGGCAATTCATATCCTGGATTTCGACTCTTGCGGTAATCCGCCTGCTTGCCCCCTCAGATTACGGTCTCATGGCCATGACTTTGCCGTTTCTCGGATTCATGCAAATGGTCAGTGAACTCGGAATCGGCTCTGCAATAGTCCAGTCGCAGAAAGTGGACGAAAATGAAATACGCCGAATTTTCGGTCTCATGGTCATCACAAATGGTGTCATATGGGTCCTATCGTATGGGGCCGCCCCATACGTCGCGCTTTTTTTCCATGAGCAGAAGCTGACCATGCTCATCAGATTGTTAAGCGTAAATTTTCTTTTAATCAGTTTTTTCATTATTCCGCAGTCGCTCTATACACGCGAAATGGATTTCAGGACCAAGGCCGGGATCGACATTGCAACACGCATCGTCACAGCCCTGCTTACCCTTGCCCTTGCATTAAAGCATATGGGCATTTGGGCACTGGTCGTCGGGGAAATCACTCAATATGCGACAAAAGCGGTTTGGTACAATGTGATCCGCAGGCCATGGCTGAAACCTGTTTTCAGACTGAAAGGCTCAAATAAAATGTTCCGGTACGGGATCACCGTTACCGGGGACAAGCTCCTTTATTACCTGTGTACCCAGTCGGACAAGATAATAGCAGGAAGATTCCTGGGAAAGGAGGCCCTGGGGATCTATGCTATTGCCTTCAATTTAGCCTCGCTGCCTATAGACAGGATATTACCGATAATCACCCAGTTTTCATTTACCGCATATTCGAGGATCCAGGATGACCTCGGACGTATTCAGGTTAACCTCCTCCGGACTATCCGGGTCGTCTCTTTCGTTGCCTTCCCCCTTTTCCTGGGCCTTGCAGGAGTAGCTACGGAAGTAATTTCCTTTCTCCTCGGCCCCAAATGGCGGCTGATCATTGATCCTTTCCGTTTATTTTGCCTTATCTTGGATCG
>JAJZPZ010000204.1 GCA_021847795.1 Nitrospirota bacterium | reverse complement strand
CTCCCTGTGACGAACATCCCGGCAGCGCAGGACATTCTACCCAGTACCCGCCGTCCTCTTCGTCCGGATGTATAATTACCGAATATTTTTTGCCCTTTACCGTGACAGCATATCTCCGGTCTTTCCGGAGAGCTGTAATATCGCACTTTAAGTCCTCCACGATGTCGCCTAAGGCGATGGAAAAGACAATCTGTCCGCTTTTCAGGGTATCTATTATTGCCTTCTTGTTGCTGGTGAGTACAAAGATGGTCTCGCTGTCTGTTAAAAACCTCAGTTCAGCTAAGGGCCTTTCTAACAGGTTTTATTATTTCTCTTGAAAAACCGTTATAATTAAGAGTATGGTTAAGTAAGCTGCAAGGGAGGTGAGTTTATGAAAGTTTTAATAGAAGTGGCAAACGACGACGAACTGAAAAAAGTCGCTAAGATTTTGAAGGGCCAGCACATAACGATTCTTAAATCCGTTAAGGACCGTAGAAAAATTCTTGAGGACATTTTCAACCGCTACAATGTAGCCCTCCCCAAGAATTACAAGTTCAAACGGGAAAAGTTGCATGCCCGATAGGGTCTTTATCGATACCAATATCCTGATTTATTCTATAAGCAATGATGAAACGAAGAAACCAAAGGCAAAGGATTTAATTCTCTCCTATCCCGACAGCGTTGTCAGTTCCCAGGTCGTCAGCGAATTTGCAAGCATATGCCTTACAAAGAATCTCCTGCCGGAGGACGAAGTGCGAACATTATTGAGCGGCTTTATGGATTCCTTTGAATTCGCTCCCGTTGTGGAAAGCACGATCAGCAAGGCCCTGCAGATAAGGAAAACTTATAAATATTCTTTTTGGGATTCCCTGATTGTAGCGGCAGCATTGGAAAATAACTGTACTATCCTGTTCTCCGAAGATATGCAGGATGGGCAAACAATAGAGAAATCACTGAAGATCGTCAATCCATATAAAAAGCAGACCACTAAAGGTCTCAGATGAGCAAGGTTATTAAAACAAAGCCACAGGTGATCCTGAAAAACGGCAAACCTGATGCCGTCATAATCAATGTCAAGGATTATTACAAGATGCTTGATCGCCTTGAGGATAAGAAATGCCTGGCAGAGTTTGAAAGGATGCGTAAAGGGCGGCTGAAATTCAGAAAATTCGATGCTTTTCTCTTAGAACACAAATAATTCAGCTGCGTAAGAAAAAATGGCGGTCCCAACGGGATTCGAACCCGTGTTTTAGCCTTGAGAGGGCCACGTCCTAGGCCTCTAGACGATGGGACCATCAAAAGCAGTTATAAGTGGACATGACCAGTCGCTTTTCTAACTCATCACTCATTACGTATCACTTATTACTGTTTACTAAAGTGAAAACTGGGGAGAGAGGATTCGAACCCCTATAAGCAGAGCCAGAGTCTGCCGTCTTGCCATTGGACGACTCCCCAAATGCAGGCGAAATCAATCTCTTATACAGTCTAAAACTATACCATAAAACGCAAAAGGCTGTCAAAGAAAACAGTGTTGCGCGGCGCAGGACTTTGGAGGAAAAGGCGGGATTGCCGCACCCCATAAAACCGGGCCCCGGCCGGGTGGTTGTATGGGCAACTCTGTGCTATCATTTAAGTACGATATCCGGGCCTCTGTCTCGCAGCTTGTTCTGACAGGGAATGCCCTGTTGTATTTCATAACGCTCCCTGAAATATAGCGCTCACTGCAGGAGGTATCTATGCGCAGGTGCTTTCAATCCCTTTTCGTCCTGGCCCTCCTCGCTCTTCCATTCCAGACAGTGCATGCGGAAACAGAGGGGTCACCCGCTTATCTCGGCTCAAGGATTGGCGGGAGCGTCCCGGTAATCGGCGACCTTGATGCAATAGAGAGCGGCTTGACGCGGGGGGACCCCTTGTCGGCACTGGAGGCGAACAAGATATGCGATGCCCTTGACGGCACACTGGTGGAAGTATTTGAGGGTACCAGGAGGCATGTCGGCGCGATGGGCGACTACATGAGGGTAACTATTTTAGACGGCATCTGCAAAGATAAAACAGGATGGGTTGAAATGAACAACATCCACAAACTGCATTAGTCCCTCTCAGGGCCTGTGTTATAATCAACGCATGCGTTTTATTGCCGACCTTCACATCCATTCCAAATACTCACGGGCCACAAGCAAGGACCTGAACCCGGAATCGCTCTGGAAATGGGCGCAGCTTAAGGGGATTTCTGTTATCGGCACAGGCGACTTTACGCATCCGAAGTGGTTCAAGGAACTGCAGGAGAAGCTCGAGTCATGCGGAAACGGCCTGTACAGGCTGAAAAAGGGTTTCCGTAAACAGGATGATGTCCCTGAGGCATGCAGGGCCGATGTCTTCTTTTTCCTTTCTGTCGAGATAAGCTGCATTTACAAGAAAAACGGGAGGGTGCGCAAGGTGCATTCGCTTGTCTTTGTCCCGGATTTCAGCGATGCAGTGAAGATAAGCAGGGAACTGTCCAGGATAGGGAACCTGAATGCCGACGGAAGGCCGATACTCGGACTTGATGCAAAGGAACTCCTCAGGATAGTGCTCGGCAATTCCCCTGACGGCATGTTCGTTCCGGCACATGCATGGACGCCCCATTTCTCGGTGTTCGGCGCAAACTCGGGCTTTGATTCCCTCGAAGAGTGTTTTGAAGAGCTTACCCCTCATATTTATGCCATAGAGACAGGGCTTTCTTCAGACCCGGCCATGAACCGGCAGCTCTCTTCCCTCGACAGGCTAACCCTTATATCGAACTCCGATGCCCATTCTCCCGCAAAGATAGGGCGTGAGGCGAATATTTTTGATGCCGATATCTCCTATTGGTCCATTGCGGACGCAATAAAGACGAGGAGGGGCTTCTCAGGCACCATAGAGTTTTTCCCGGAAGAGGGGAAGTACCATTATGACGGGCACAGGCTCTGCGGCGTGAGCCTTTCCCCTGAGGAGACCTTGAAGCACAACTACCTTTGCCCTGTCTGCGGCAAGAAGGTTACCATAGGCGTAATGCACCGGGTGGAGGAACTGGCCGACAGGAAACACGGCTTTAAACTGAAAGGCGCTCCGCCTTTCCATTCCCTTATCCCTTTGCCGGAGATAATTTCCGAGGTGCTGAAAACAGGGGTCGGCAGCAAGAAGGTAAACGGAGAGTATCTCAGGCTCCTGGGAGAATTGGGCAATGAATTTGCCATACTCATGGATGTGCCGCTCAGGGAGATTGAAAAGGCCGGAACTCCGGAATTGAGAAAGGCCGTCTCAAGGGTGCGCTCGGGCAACGTATATATTGCGCCCGGCTTTGACGGAGAATTCGGCAAGGTGAAGATCTTCGAAGAGGTGCGGAAAAGGGAGCTGAAAGGACAGGAACTGCTGTTTTGATCGCTGCTGTTCAGAAGAGCAGATTATGCTCGTTCAGGATTTCTTTTGCCAATGCGATATAGCCCTGTGCCCCCGTGGAATTCGGAGCGTAGAGCACTGCGGGCTTCCCGTGGCTGGGAGATTCGGCTAGAATGACATTCCTCGGGATTATCGTATCATAGACCTTTGATTTGAACACCCTCTTCACTTCTTCCGAGATCTGCCGCGACAGCGCAAGGTGCCTGTTGAACATGGTAAGCAGTATGCCCTCAAGGTCGAGGGTTTCGTTGAAGCCGCCCCGTATCCTCCATAGGAGCTTAATGAGAAGGCTCAGGCCCTCCACGGCAAAGAACTCGCACTGGACAGGCACCAGGACAGATTCGGCTGCCACAAGCGCGTTGAGCGTTAATATCCCGAAAGACGGCGGGCAGTCGATAAGGATATACCTGAACCGGTCTTTCAGCGGCTTCAGGAATGCTCTCAGCCTGGTCTCACGGTCCGCTTTTTCGAGGAGTTCTATTTCTGAAAGAAACAGGTCCATGGAGGTAGGCACGACATAGAGGTTGGGAATCAAGGTCTGATGTACGGCGTCTTCCATTGCGGCCTTGCCGGTATAAACTTCGTAGAGGCCCGCCTTAATCTGGTCTTTCTTCATCCCGAACCCGCTGGTGAGGTTGCCCTGGGGGTCGGAATCAATAACAAGGATGTTTTCATTTGCAAGCGCAAGTGATGCCGAGAGGTTCAGGGCCGTTGTTGTCTTGCCGACCCCGCCTTTCTGGTTGGTTATTGCGATTATCTTCCCCATCCTTAAAGGCAAATCCTAAATTTCAAGCACCAAATCACAAATAAATTCCAAATCCTAAGTCCCAAATTCCAAACCCCTGCCCTGTTGCCATTTTCACGGGTTGCTTTGTTCCAGATTGTATTTCTTTATCTTGTAGCCGATCTGCCTCGGCGTAAGGCCGAGAAGCCGCGCGGCTTTTGCCTGGACCCATCCGGTTTTCTTCAGGGCATCGTGAATTTTGGTCCTTTCGATGTCCTCTATTGCAGAGGGCAGGGCGTCCTTTATCTGGACCGCATAACGCGCCTTGAGCGACTGGTCTTTTATGTTGAACGGCAGGTCATGAAGGGACGCAACCTTCGCCCGTGACATGATTACCAGTCTTTCCAGCGTGTTCTCAAGCTCCCTGACATTGCCCGGCCACTCGTAGCTCATGAAGACGTTCAGGACATCGGAGGATATGGTGACGGCTTTCCCGTTTTCCTCATTGTATTTTTTCATGAAGTGTTCGACCAGCACGGGAATATCATCTCTCCTCTCCCTGAGGGGAGGCAGCAATATGGGCACCACATTCAGGCGGTAATATAAGTCTTCCCTGAACTTGCCGCTTGCCACGAATTCCTCAAGGTTCCTGCTCGTTGCCGCAATCAGCCTGATGTCGGTCTTTATGGTTTTTTCCGCCCCGACCCGTTCGAATTCCTTCTCCTGAAGGACCCTCAGTATTTTCGGCTGCAGAGACAGCGGCAGGTCCCCGATCTCGTCTAGAAATATGGTGCCGCCGGCGGCGAGTTCGAACCTTCCTTTTCTCAGGGACATCGCGCCTGTGAAAGCGCCTTTTTCATGACCGAAGAGTTCTGATTCGAGTAGGCCTTCGGGGATCGATGCGCAGTTGAATTTGATGAAAGGGCCTTCCGAGCGCCGGCTCATATAATGGATTGCTTT
>JAJZPZ010000030.1 GCA_021847795.1 Nitrospirota bacterium | reverse complement strand
TCGTAATGTTTGTTTGGCAACTTTCATTATCGCAGGTTGTAAGCCTTTTGTTCTTCTTACTTCATCGCTACCCTGACTTTCAGGTGCGTAACTCGTGTTGACAAATAGACCGCAAATATTGGGCCTATGTACAGATGTTGGATGTCCAAAGGATGCAACTTATTCAGCTCATGCAGTATTGGTATATGGCACAGGACATGATGCTGACGGACAATATTTCAAAATATACGACAGTGTTGATAATTCTACGGAGTACAAGATCAGAGCAAATGACTTAGGAGGTTTTCAAGCTTATGTACAAAAAGGCGGCCCTACATATAAATATTTCGTTTATTTGGGAGCAGAATCTTTTATAGATAAATTCAAGATGCAGGTGATCTACGATAAATACAAGAATTCCATAGTTACATATAGCACGGCAGATATCCAAGGCACATGGAATATCCATAGCCTAGCCTCCGGACCTGGCTGGAACGGTTGGTGCCGCGACAATTTAAATGTCAGCTCCAGTGGAACTATCGCGCCAGCTACGGAGCTTTGCAGTGATGGAACTACTAACCCTCAAAGCGGGATGTTCTCCATAGACTCAAACGGGATGATCAGCCTTAGCAGTAGGCCAAGCTTCCAGGGCTATATAAGTAAAAGTAAAGATTTGATCGTCGGTACTATGACGGTTACATATGGTGGCGGGAACAGCTACTATCTGACCATAGGGCAGAAATATGATCCTACAACAACCTATACCACATCCGATCTTGCCGGTACATGGATTTATCACGATATCGTTTCAGGAAGCTGGAATGGATGGTGCTATGCACAAACGAGTATTGACCGGACAGGTCAAGCCACGGCTACAAGAACTTGCAGTAGTCTAACAACGGATAATCCAACATTTAGCTACCATGATGGAAGTAGCAGGATGGGCTCCAGTCTGTTGTCCATAGATTCAAATGGAATAGTGACAGATTCTTCAGATTCCGATTTCCACGGTTTCATGAATAAGAGCAAGAATTTGATCATAGCAACAGGTACGAGTGGAACCGAGTATGGTTTACTAGTAATGCAAAAGGCTGATCCAAATATTGCATACAGCGGCACCGATCTGCCCGGTGCATGGTATATGCACAATATTTCAGCTGGACCTAACTTAATAGGTTGGTATTACTGCAATTATGATATTGATTCGAATGGCAATGCAACATGCAGTAATATTCAGAGCAGTAATGGGCGTACAGTTCTACCGACGTCATTGAGTGTTAATCAAAACGGAACCATAGGCTCCAGTTCGACTTGGATTCCAAGTTTCCACGGCTTCCTGAATAGCGGGAAAGATTTGGGAATCGCCATTCAGACGGATAACAGAGGCAATGCGAATTTGAGCATATTTCAGAAGTAAAAGCGGGTTCACATTAGAGGACTGGCAATCAGCAATCATCATTATATGAGGAGGGTTCTATGTGGATGGCAAAGAGGCATTTGGCAGTAATCGTATTTTTTATTGTTTTTGCCTTAACAAGCTGCGGAGGTGGTGGAGGAGGTGACAGTTCAACTGTTTCGGTGCCGGTAACTCCTGTCGGCTCAACTACTGTTTCCGGTCAGGTGCAGGCAAGCTATATCAATGGCGTAAGGGTTTGTGTGGATGAAACCGTTGGTACAGCAAATGAAAATTGTGCCGCAACGACAGGCAAAGGTAACTTTTCCTTGCAGAATGCCCAGGGCAAGAAATTATCGCTGCTTATCGATACCGTCCCCATCGGTTCGATTTCCGCGGATAAAGCAACAACGAATGTAACTATTACCCCTCTCCTGCTATCCGGAGGAGATTCAGCAAAGGCTCTGAAAATTACTGCCATCTTTCATCAGGCGGGCACGAACACCGGTTCAGGGGCCGATATGACCAGTGATCTGAAAAATGTTAAAGCCAACCAGATAAACACCAACGATCTCGCTTCCTATTTGAACGGCGCCAAGAATACGCTGACCATAGGGCAAACGGCAATCGATTATACGAAAGAAAATCTTAATCAGAGCATAGCCGGAACATGGAAAGTTACGCAAAATGACTATAGAATTCCTGCCTGGGATGTCGTAACGTTTACAAGTGACGGACAAATCCAGGCGACAGAAGTCCCGCTCTCACCTGGATTAGCGCGCACATTTTATGGAACATACCAGTATGACAATACAAATATTTCATACAACTTCACTTCTGTAAGTGCAGCGGGCATATCCAGTTCAGCATCGGAAAGCGCCACTCTTAAAGTACAAATCTCAGGAGACACAATGGTGTGGACGAGTTCAGCCAATTTGACCGTCACTTTTAAAAAACAATGATGCATTTCAAAAGATTTGATAAGGAGGATTTACAAATGAAGTTTATCAGAGCGACAGCAGTATTGTTATTAGTACTGATTTCAAGTTGTGCTTTTTTCCCTACTGCGACTAAAACTATTCCGGTAGACAATCAGATTCAGAACAGGGCAGAAATATTGGAATTGGCTGTGGACGTAGCCAAATCCATGAATTTTCCTGAAGTAACCAAATTTGATCCAGCTAACGGCATTGTCGAATTTGGAGCATTCGGTATGCCGGTAACTGGAATAACGGCACAAGTAAGAGTGAGGTCAGATAATCGAAATGTAGATGTCACTGTCAAGCGTGGTTCAGTGTACGTGCCTTTGGCGGTGGAAGAAACTGCAAACCAATTCTCAAACAAATTGCACGAGCGATTACAACAAAAAAAGGGTCGGCTCTAATTAAAAGCCTGCCTGATGGTACTGAGCAGTTATAAGTTGCCCAAGAGGGGTGGTGATGGAAGATATTCAAAATAAAGCGGTGATTGTTGTAGGCCTCGCAAGGAGCGGAGTCTGCGCTGCAAACCTGCTTGCTCATCTCGGTGCCTCGGTAACGGTGACAGATGAGAAAATCCCTCAAGAGCTCAAGACGTATCTTGATAAGCTTGACCGGGGAGTTCGCACTGCGCTCGGCGGACATCCGGGTAAGATATTCGAGCATGCGGATCTTATTGTGGTCAGCCCGGGGG
Source organism: Nitrospirota bacterium (assembly GCA_021847795.1). GTDB lineage: Bacteria > Nitrospirota > Thermodesulfovibrionia > Thermodesulfovibrionales > Dissulfurispiraceae > JAMCVZ01. Next base: position 25,198 of record JAJZPZ010000030.1, on the reverse strand, counting down.
TTCCCCTGAACATAGCTCCGCTGAAGGCAGCCTTGAGGAGGAGGATCAAGATAATCGGGGAACTGGAGTTAGCATATCAAATAATACTATCTCAACCCCTGGCTCATGGTTTAACGGCTCCCAAAATCCTATCAGTGACCGGCACCAACGGCAAATCCACAACTGTTACTTTGCTATTCGAGATGCTGAAGAAAAGCGGATTCCGAGCTGCCTTGGGCGGTAACATCATGAACGCGCTGACCGACGAGGTTCTGAAGGCCATGAAGGGCGAGTATCCCTTATCGGAAAGCATTTTAACTGCCGATTTCATCGTTGTGGAGGCATCGAGCTTTCAGCTTGAAACCATCTCGGAATTCAGGCCTGAAGTGGCCACGGTTCTGAATGTGACGCCTGACCATATGGACAGGTACCCGTCGATATTTGATTACATCGAGGCAAAATCCCGCATATTCATGAACCAGGGAGTAGGGAATGCCCTTATTTTGAATGCCGATGACCCAGCAACGGCTGCATTGTTGGACAGAGGCAATAGAGTATGGGCGAGGAATAAAAGGCCGGAGGTCTTATATTTCAGCAGGAAAAAAGAGGTTGCAGGGGCATATCTCAAGGACGGAGCTGTTCATTTCAATTTGCCCGGTATCGCGCAATCCGTTTCCCTGAACCCTGAAACCTTCAGGATCAAGGGCGTCCACAATATAGAAAACGCCATGGCGGCATCCGTAATGGCGCTCCGTGCGGGCTGTCCCCCCGACGCAGTCGCGGATACACTGGAGAGTTTCCCCGGGCTTGAGCACAGGCTTGAGTTCGTGTGCGAAATAGACGGGGTGAAATACATCAACGACTCGAAGGGGACGAATGTGGGCGCTGTGGTCAAATCCCTTGAGAGCTTTAGCGAACCGATAATACTCATCGCTGGCGGAAGGGACAAGGACAGCGATTTCACAAAATTGAGATCCCTTGTAAGAGACCGGGTGAAAGCCCTTGTCCTGATCGGAGAGGCCAGGGAGAAAATCAGAAAGGCGCTCAGTGATATAAAGGAAACTTTTATTGAGGACGACTTCAAGGCGGCAATCGAAAAGGCGAAAAACACGGCCTCGCCCGGCGATGTGGTTCTGCTTTCGCCGGCATGTGCCAGTTTCGATATGTTCGAGGACTTTGAGGACAGGGGCAGACAATTTAAAAAGGCGGCAATGGAACTGTGATATTGATAATCGACGATCCGGGATACTCCTGCATATGCGTCGCGGCTCTTGAATTTGAAGGATACGAGATTCGTACCGTTACGGATTCCAATTGCATTCGCGATAAGCTCGACAGCGGTGAGATTAACCTGATCATAACGAGCTATCCATATGGCGCCGCATTTTTTGATGAGATCAAGAAGAGAAGTATCTCGACCATTATCCTCTCCGACCATATAGATGGCGAGCTCATCGGTATACTTGAGAGGCTCGATAATTACTACTGCATGATAAAGCCTGTTGATTATCAGAAGTTCAGGTCACTGGTGAGTAAAGTCATGAACGGTGATCTGCAAAATGTTCAGGGGGGATACAATATTGTTTAATCAGACGAAACTCAGATACCGTGTACGTTAAATGATCCATATAAGGACGAAGTGAAAGCCGTCCGGAGGGCCAGGCGACAACAAGAATAACATAGGTAATTTGATAAAAAAGGGGATTGGGCAGAATGGCAAATGCAAGGATAAATCATGTTATTCATGGCCTCTTTCAGAGGCGGACGAGCCAATTATCGCCAGAGGAGGTCGGAAGGTTTTATGATAATTTCGTTATTGCGTGTGTTGATATTGTGCCGATAATAAATGAACCATCCGGCAGAAAAATACTCCTTGGCTTGAGACACGAAGAGCCGAAGACATGGTGGACTATCGGCAGGGGAATGGTCCCGGGTGAATCTCCCTATGAGACGGCAAGTCGCGCCTTATCTGAGGAATTCGGCATTACAGGAACAGGACACGATAGGTTTAAGCTCCTGTGCATAAACTCATCAGTCTTTTCTCACCGGAGGCAGCCACCCGAACAAAATGGTAGGCATTGCTTGACTATCGTCTTTGCGTTGGAAGTAAAGGAGTTAGAGATAGAGCGCCTGGTTTCTAAAAAGTATAAAGAAGTCGCATGGTTCGATGTCCAAGAATCTTCAGTTCTTGATCCAACTATCCGCATGGTTGCATTGGCAGTACAGGATATTTAAGGGGACCGAATGTATATAGTGCCGGGCCTGCATCTATGCATCTGTGGAAGCTAAGTAAATGCACGAATGCAAGCCCGGCGCCATTTAAACTGCTAGAACTCCGACAATTCCTCTGTGGTCCGTGAAAGGCGCTCCAGCAGTTTTTTAAGGAAGACCTTGTGAAAGCGGAGCTGGCAGCCAGGCGAGACCTGTTCGATAATCGTTGTGTTGACCTCCAGGATTGTCACATCGGAGATGGATGCAATATCGGCGGTTCTCCTGGTCTTGGTCAGGTATCCTATCTCGCCGAAGCAGTCCCCGCTTTTTAGTGTGGCTGCAGTGCCGCCCTGGCCCTTTCTCACCGCAACTTCCCCCGAGACGATGATGTAGAAGGTCTCATCCAGGTTCCCCTCTGTTATGATCGGGTGCTCCGGAGGGTACTCTCTCCAGAGGATCGCGTGCAGGACCTCCCATATTTCAGAATCATGGAATTCCCTGAAGAAGCTGAGCTTTCTCAGGGAATTGAATTTCTCCTGGTGATCGATCTCGATTTCGGAATAATTGATATTGATATAGGTCAGCCGCAGATCAGTGGAAAACTGCGTCCCGGTTTTGTAGCGTTCCGAGAGCTTTTTGCTCAGGGCTTTCATGACAATGACTTCGAGTGTTTTGGGGATGTCGGAGCGGTAGAGCCGCAAGGGGTTCGGGTCATGGAAGAGCACTTTGCGGACAACGCTTGAGAAGTTCTCGGAGTGAAAGGGGGACCTCCCGGTCAACAACTCGTACATGACGACCCCGAGGGAAAAGAGGTCTGTCTGGCTTGTCAGCGGTTCTTCCCTCACCTGCTCCGGCGACATATAGCACGGCGAGCCCATGAGACCCATGAATTGGGTCTGGGTTTCGCCTGCCTTGCTGATCTGGGCGATTCCGAAGTCGCCTATTTTCACATCCATGTCCCCGGTCATCATGATATTGCCCGGTTTGATGTCACGGTGGATGACCCCGAGGCGGTGGGCGTAGTCAAGGGCTTTACAGCATTTAAAAATGATTTCCACGACTTTCTCTATGGGAAGCAGGTTGTCCACACTGCAATGTCCTTTCAGGGTTTTACTGCCGCTGACATACTCCATGATAATGTAGTATTGGTTGTCATCCACACCGGCGTCATGGACCGTAAGGATATTGGGGTGGTCCAGCATACCGGCAATGCGGGATTCATTGAAAAACATCTTCTGGTATCTCTTCTTGCTCTCCTCATCCTGGAATGAACTCTCCAGGGCGACCTTAATGGCAACAGGGCGGTTGTTGTACGGGTCAAAGCCGAGGTATACAATACCCATGCCTCCCTGTCCCAGTTTTTGAACAACCTCATACTTCCCTATTTTACCAGGTATTGTCGCGCTCACCATACTGCTATTCTTTAATATAGAACTGCATCCTGATCTTTCCCACTTCGACGATATCGCCGTCCTTCAGATCGTATTTTTCAGCTATTTTCTCCCCGTTCACCTTAACGGTCGTGCCGCCTACGGCATTAATGAAATAGCCTTCCTTCCTCCTGTTTACGAGGGCCGCAACCCGGGGAGCGAAGAGTCCCTTCATGCGTATTGCGGAATCAGGCGCCTTGCCGATCGTGGTTACCCGGTCCTTTAATTCGTACTCGCTTTTATACGTCGGGCCCTCGATAACGGTAAAGCCGCCGAGTACGTCCCTGCCCCCCCCGGATGCCATGACATCATAGGTCTTGTTCAGGATTTTTTGCTGGAGCTGGGCGTCCAGCACAAGGGTTTCATCAACCTTGATGTTCCTTTCGGTAATTGCCTGCTCAACGGCGTCTTCCGTCTCGGGCAGCACGAAGCCCAGGGTGTGTTTGCCGATAATGGCGCTGTCACCGTTCCTCAACACATGTCTCGAGATCTTTTTGCCGTTAACGAAGGTCCCGTTGAGGCTGCCCAGGTCCTCGATGATGAACCTGTCCCCGTCTTTAAACACCTTTGCGTGAAAACCTGAAACAGCCAGGTTCTCTATATGTATGTTGTTCCCGGGCTTTCTTCCGATGGTAAGGATCTCCTTGTCAAGCGGGATTTCCTTCAGTACTTTATCCTGAAATCTTAAAAGAATCTTACTCATGATCGCCTCCCTTTCTCCGAGCTATTTCTTTTTATGAGCATACGCTACAATGACTGTTATGTTGTCTTTGCCGCCTCTCTTGTTAGCCATGTGCACAAGCCTGGTGCATGCCTTGAAGGGGTCCTGCACGGACTTCACCGCGGAGAGGATATCGCCGTCGGAAACCATGGTGTTCAGCCCGTCGGTGCAGAGGACCAGGATGTCCCCCTTCGATAGGGTCAGTTCCGTGAGGTCCACCTCCACATCAGGGCTTGTCCCGAGGGCCCTTAACAGGATGTGCCTCATTGTCGCCTCTTTCAGATTGTGGTCGTCGGTAAGCTGCTCGATATGCCCGGACCTTACAAGGTAAGCCCTGCTGTCGCCGACATGGGCGACACTCAGCCTGTTTTGTTTCAGCGCCACCGCTGCTATGGTGGTCCCCATCTTCTGCCACCGTGGATTGCTTTGCGAGGCCTCGTAGATTGTCCTGTTGGCCGCGCTTATTGCTGTGCCCAGCCTGCCTGTAGCTTCAGAATAGCCGCCGTTGGAGTTGTCCAGCCACTCACCTGAAGCTTCGGCATTTCTCAAGAAGTCCCTTACTGTGTCAATTGCCATCTTGCTGGCGACCTCGCCGGACATCTGCCCCCCGACTCCGTCTGCAACGGCCAGCAGGCCGCTGGACTTTTCTATGCAGAAATTATCTTCATTATGTTTTCGCACAAGCCCGGTGTCGGTCCTTACGCCGACAACCAGCCTTAATTCGCTGCTTTCAATTAATTCGGCTTCAACAGGCTCCTGCTCCCTGAACATATAACGGCCTGCAAGCAACACGGGATAGCCGAGACACATCAGTGCGAGTTGGTAGGATATTTTAAGCCAGTATCCGTATTCCAGGAAGAGAAAGAGCGAAACAGCGGCCCATGCCAATGAGAGGGCCTGCGCAACAGCCGCGCCGGTGCTCACCCTTAGTCTCAGGGCAACTGCGGCCAGCAGTATCCCGGAGAGGACGAGCACTCCTGCTTCGAGGGGAAAGGCCCAACCAGGACGCACGATGAAATCTTTACCGAGAACAGTGCCGATGACTGCCGCTGTGAGGTCAAGGTTTGATGCGGCATGGCCGCCGGGGGTCCTCAAAGATGTGCCGGGCTCCGGTGCGCTGAGGCCGAGGAGAACAATCCTGCCTGTCAGCATCTCACGGGGCACTTTCCCGGTTGCAAGGTCCGAGAACGAGTAGTGCGGAAAAGAGTTGCCATGAGCAAAACTGATGAGGAGCGTATGATTTTTAAAGGTGGGGATCTCCACATCCCCGACCCTGACAACGTCCTTGCCGAAAGTTGCCGCGCTCATATCGCGGTCCAGGTATTCGGCGATGAGCTGCACCGCAAGAGAGGGGAATAGACGGCCTGCATAGGATATGAACAAGGGCTCGCTCCTGATGGTCCCGTCTCTGTCGGGTATATGGTTTATATATCCGAATCCCGAGGCGTTTGCCGAAAACTCCGGAAGGGGCGCAGTAATGCTCCGTGCTGAAAAGAAATCTCTGCCGGAAGCTGCTGTCGGGCCGCCGGCAAAAAATTTCCCCATATCATGCCGGTCCCCTGCGGCGCGTCCGCCCAGGGTGAAAGATACGGGCAATACGACATTTTTTGCCGTGGACAGGGATAAAGCGAGCGCCGAGTCGTTATCCAGCTTTTTTTCAGCCTCCTTCAACGCAGCGATTACACCTGCAAGGTCATTGTCTCTTTGCAGTTTCGGCCCGTTCTTGATTTTTTTCATAACATCCCTTATCTCTGCAAGGCCCGGGTTCAGGTCCCGTTGAGCATAGAGGATGTCGGTGCCGATAACCCTGGCGTTATACGCATGGAGGCGTTGTATTGCAAACGCGATATATGCTCTCGGCCAGGGCCAGGGGCCGAATTTTTTTATACTTTCCCGGTCAATCAATACCAGAGTGACGGGAGGAGGGGCTGTTTCCCGCCGCAATTCCATTCTCGCATCGTACAGTTTATGCTCGATCAACTCCAGCGGGTACAGTTCGGCATATGCAGCAAGAATAAGCGCTGCCACCATGCATCCTATTGATATATATATATAAAGGGTTTTTTTCATGTGTATAAGGGGCTAATACGCCATAATACTATATTTATTCGGCTGTAACAGGGAAAAGTTTAGGACCCGGGGCCTGCCCTTTTCCTCTGATTCGTAACATGCTGGAAATACATGGAATTGTGTGAATTCTGGTCACGACTGCGAGTTGGTCTGAAGAGTACAAGCTGATACGTGATTATTTCCGGTAAATGATATAATAGGAAAGAAAAGGGAGGGTGCACCGGCTCTGACCCCGTTAGAATTTATTTACCGCATCGGTTATTCGCTCAGGAAGCAATCTGTTTTGAAAAAACAGAAGCGCCTTCCCTTCAAAGTGGTCAGTATCGGCAATATCACGGTCGGCGGTACAGGGAAGACCCCGGCAGTGATTGCCCTTGCAGAAGAGGCGCGGAAAAGGGGGTACAGCCCTGTTGTCCTGACGAGGGGCTATAAGGGAAGGGTCAAAGGGCCGGTTTTTGTGGCTTCACCCCGGTACCCCCTGAAGAATTTTTCGAGTAATCCCCACAATATTGCCCATACGGTCAGGGATGCCGGAGATGAACCGGTCCTCATGGCGGAACGTTTGAAGAATATCCCGATCGTCAAATGTGCAAACAGGTACGACGGAGGGGTTTTTGCACTCAGGGGGATCCCCTTTGAGGCACGCAAGCCCTTTCTCTTCATCCTTGACGACGGATTCCAGCACTGGATGCTCCACAGGGATGTCGACATCCTGCTTGTTGACGGCTCAAACCCTTTCGGCAACAAAAAGCTGCTCCCCCTCGGGCCGTTGAGAGAGCCGCTGGAGGAGTTGAGGCGCGCCGATATTTTTGTGATCACCAAGGTCCGCAATGAGGAACTCAAGGCTGAGCTGAAGGATAAGAAACCGGAAGCGCCTCTCTATTTCTCCGGGCACAGGCTCGTGAGAATCAGAGACGCTGCGGGCAACACGGTATCGGCCGGTGAACTGGGGAACAGGAAGCTCTATGCCTTCTGCGGCATTGCAAATCCCGAATCCTTCAGGCAGACGGTTTTATCTCTTACCGAGCGGCTGTCCGGGTTTAAAGCATACGGAGACCACTACCGCTACACCGCCGAAGATGTCCTTTCCCTCGGCAGGCAATGCAGGGATTCGGGCTGCGATTTCCTGGTCACAACGGAAAAGGACATGGTAAAGCTCAGGGAATTAAACGTGCCGGAGCGGATTCTTTATCTCGAAATCGGCTTCAGTGCAGAGCCGGCTTTTTACGATGATGTTTTCCGGAGGCTGGCGCACCAGGTTTTTTGACGGCAGGATTGCTTTTTTATGATCAAAGGAACAGTTCTGCGGGGGAGAAGGCAGTACCATGAGATTGGATAAGATATCCCGGACTTTTAACGACGTGAGGGGCTTCCCCCGCGTGAGGATCAACCCCGGGGAATATTGCGTATCGGGCCGCAATACGATTGTATATACGATACTGGGCTCCTGTGTCTCTGCCTGCTTGTATGATCCGGTCCGGAAGATCATCGGGATGAACCATTTTCTCTTAAGCAACAGGCGATATGCCAGGAACCTGCCTTTCCCCGTTACCGAGGCGGGAAGATACGGCATTCACGCAATGGAACTGCTCATCAATGCGATGCTCAAGGAGGGCGCCCGGCGGGAGGACCTGCAGGCCAAGGCTTTTGGCGGGGGGACCATGTTGAGTTGCTCTGAAGGCAGGGACAATTTCAATTGCGTAGGCGAGGTCAATACGCGTTTTGTCCAGGAGTTCCTGAAAAATGAGGGGATCCCCCTGGTAAGCGCTGATCTGGGGGGAAACAGGGGGAGAGTGGTTTACTTTTTTCATGATGATTTTTCCGTTTATGTGAGAAAAGTGGAGAAGACAACAACTTCCAAACTGGTCGATAAGGAGAAGCAAATCTGGAAAAGAAGCCTAGCTATCCAGGAACAGAAAACAGAAGAGCCGGAGCTCTGGCTTTAGCAGGTAGAATACTCAGAAAAGCGTTGAGTGCAATTTAAAAGAAGTGTATGATCCTGTAGTAGGTGTCCCTCTGCGCAGCGGTGAAGCCTGCGCCCTTTATCGCCTCTACGATGTCCTCTTTTGACACTGTATAGCTTACACCTGCTGCCCTCACGACGTTTTCCTCGATCATGGTGGAGCCGAAGTCATTGGCCCCGAACCTGAGGGCCACCTGTGCAAGCTTCAGCCCCTGGGTGACCCATGAGGCCTGCACGTTTCTGATATTGTCGAGATATATCCGCGACAGCGCAAGCACTTTGAGATAATCCACGGCAGTTGCCGGATGGATTTTTGCGTTGCGTTTTTTGGCTGCCGCCTGCCTGTTCAATTCAGTGTTCCCCGGCTGGAATGACCAGGGGATAAAGGCGGTAAAGCCGCCGGTCCTGTCCTGCAGGCTCCTGAGTGCATCAAGGTGCGCGATAATGTCTTCAGGGGTTTCCACGCTTCCGAACATCATGGTCGCCGTTGTCCTCATGCCGATCCTGTGGGCCTCTTCCATGACTTTCAGCCATTCCGATGATTTTATCTTTTTGGGGCTTAGGATCTCCCTTACCCTGTCCGAGAGTATTTCAGCCCCGCCGCCGGGAATGGAATCGAGTCCGGCATGCCTGAGGACCAGCAAGGTCTCCCTGACGGTTAGGTCATGCTTTCTCGCAAGGTAGCTGATCTCGGGCGGTGAAAAGCCGTGGACATTGATCGTGTATCTCTCCTTGATCGCCTTCAGCAGCCCGGTATAGTAATCAAGGCCCAGCTCAGGATGGAGCCCCCCCTGGATGAGTATCTGGGTGCCTCCAAGGGCAAGGGTCTCGTCTATTTTACCGAAGACCTCATCATCGGACAGAACATAGGCCTCAGGGTGGCCTGCCTCCCTGTAAAAGGCGCAGAAGGTGCATTTGTTGATGCAGACATTGGTGTAATTGATGTTCCTGTCCACCACAAAGGTCACCCTGCCTTCAGGATGCAGGTCTTTCCTGATATTGTCCGCCTGTTCGCCGAGATCAAGGAGATCGGCGGTTTTAAGAAGGTCCAGTGCGGTCTTGTTGTCTATTCTCTTCATTGTCCTGTCTTTTAATTCTTTTCTGTTCATATCGTTAAGACATCAGTCAGTAATCATATACCTTCAAGTGGTTATAAAACGCATCCCGTTCGACAGGTATTTTCCCCGCCTTCCTGATAAGATGGACCAGGTCATCCCTTGTCATGCCCTCTCCGGTCATCGCCCCTGCCATGTGGGTGATCTTTTCCTCTATGATGGTGCCGTCAACGTCGTCGGCCCCGAAAAGCAGCGCTGTCTGCGATACTTTTTCTCCCAGCATGATCCAGTAGGCCTTGATATGCGGGAAGTTGTCGAGAACAAGCCTGCTTACGGCAATGGTCTTCAGATCATCGATCCCCGACGAGTAAAACCCGCCGATCTCGGTATTTTTCGGATGGTATGCAAGCGGGATAAAGGCCTGGAACCCGCCGGTCCTGTCCTGCAGTTCCCGCAGCCTCAGGAGGTGTTCTACCCGGTCTTCGATGCCCTCCTGGTGCCCGTAGAGCATGGTGGCATTGGTTTTTATCCCTGTCCTGTGCGCCGCCTCCATCACCTCGATCCACCGGTCTCCGGATATCTTTTCAGGGCAGAGCCTGTTCCTGATCCCTTCGGCGAATATTTCGGCCCCGCCGCCGGGCATGAAGTCAAGGCCGCTTTTTTTCAGTTCCCGTAAAATGTCTTCTATGCCCAGGCCGCTGATCTTTGCCATGTAGTCTATTTCCACTGCGGTAAAGGCCTTGATGGCCAGGGAGGGATGGTTTTTTCTCACAGCGGAGATCATGTCGAGGTAGTGTTCGAAAGGCCATTCCGGGTGAAGGCCGCCGACGATATGCACTTCCGTTATGCGCGGCTTTGCTTTTGAGGCATCCGCGAGCTTTGCGAGAATTTCCTCAAGGGTCAGCTCAAAGGCGCCTTCTTCGCCTTTTGATCTGCTGAAAGCGCAGAACTTGCATCTGTTGACGCATATGTTGGTCGGGTTGATGTGCCGGTTTACAATGAAGCAGGCATGCCTGCCGTTCTGCTTTTCCGCAACGTGCGATGCAAGCCGCCCGATGGCAAAGAGATCGTCGCTTCTGAACAAGGCAAGGGCATCCGCTTCCGTCAGCCGTGTGCCTGAGAGGACTTTATGCCTGATTGCAGCTAGCATCCTCCATTATAACAAGACTCGTGCAGATATATCTAAAGCTTTTCCCCGGGAAATCCGGAAGTGTGCAGGTGTGTAGCAGCGGAGATTAGAGAATTTTGGTGAAAATGTAGTAAAATTACTGTCGGCTTTGGCGGAGTGACTGGAAAATACAGGAGCAAGGGGTTTGCAGCGCCTGCCTCTTTATCGGCCGGAACAAACAATTTATATGCACAGGAGAAGACCATGGCCTTAAGTATCGGAATCGTCGGCCTCCCGAATGTAGGGAAATCGACGTTGTTTAATGCACTCACAAAAGCCCGGAATGCCGCTGCGGCAAATTACCCGTTTTGCACCATAGAACCGAACAAGGCCGTTGTTGCAGTTCCCGACAAGCGCCTGGAACAGTTGGCGCGTATCGTCAATCCGCAAAGAATACAAAACGCGATTGTGGAGTTTACGGACATTGCAGGGCTGGTGAAGGGGGCTTCAAAAGGCGAGGGGCTTGGCAACCAGTTCCTTTCGCACATAAGGGAAACTTCGGCAATTGTGCATGTTGTCAGGTGTTTTGAAAGTGAAACCATAATCCACGTTGACGGCACGGTTGACCCGCTGCGCGACATTGAGGTAATCAATACGGAACTGATACTTGCCGATATGCAGACCCTTGAAAACAGGATATCCCGCCTTGAGAAACAGGTGAGGGGAGATAAAAAGGCCCAGCCCCTTCTGGATATGGCGAAGAAGGTGCTTGAGCACCTGGGCGCCGGCAAACCGGCAGGCAGTTTTGACGAACGTGAATCCGAGGCTTTCCTGGAGCTTGCCGGGGAAATAAGCCTTATCTCGGCAAAGCCGGTGATATACGCGGCGAATGTCGATGAAGACGGCCTTGGTGAAGACAACGGGCATGTCAGGGCTGTCCATAAATATGCGGCGGAACAGAATGCCGAGTCAGTGAAGATCTGCGCAAAGATCGAGGAGGAGATGGCCGGGATGAACGACGAGGAGCGCAATGAATTTCTCGCGTCCCTCGGCGTCTCCGAAGGCGGACTCGACCAGGTCATTCACCATGGGTATCATGCGCTCGGGCTGATCAGTTATTTTACAGCCGGGCCGAAGGAAGTCCGTGCCTGGACAATTGAGCGCGGCTGGAAAGCGCCCAAAGCCGCATCCGTTATCCATGATGATTTTGAACGCGGGTTTATCCGGGCTGAAGTTGTGGCCTTTGAGGATTATATTGCCCACGAAGGGGAGGCCGGGGCGCGTACCGCAGGCAGACTTCGCACCGAAGGCAAGGAGTACGGCGTATGCAACGGCGATGTGATGCATTTTCTCTTCAACGTGTAAGTCATGGAGGCGGCTGTTTTTTCTCTGGCCCGGAAAATGTTAGAATACATAAATGTCAAACCGTGAACTTATTATTGAGAGTGTAAAGCAGAATAACCTCAAGGGTATCAGCCTTTCACTCCCCCATAATAAAATAATAGCCGTTACCGGGGTCTCGGGTTCGGGGAAGTCCTCTCTGGCCTTTGATACCATCTTTGCCGAAGGCCAGTGGCGGTTCATAGAGTCCCTTTCAACCTATGCGCGGCTCTTCCTCGAGAAACTCGACAGGCCCGAAGTTGAATCTATCCGCAATATCAGGCCGGCAATAGCGCTGGAACAGAAAAACCCGGTCAAAGGCTCGCGTTCCACGGTCGGCACGCTTACCGATATATACGACCTGCTCAGGATACTCTACTCCAGGATTGCCGTTCCCCACTGCCCTAAGTGCGGGCTTGAGATACGGAAATGGGACGTGTCCCAGACAGTCACCGAACTCCTGGAACGGTACTCCGATGAAAAGGCCGTCATTATTTTTGAAACAGCAGAGCCTGCGGATACCTTAAAGCACAGGGGGTTCCACAGGGTATGGCTGAACAATGAGATCCTCGATATAACGGAGCTGCCGAAAGATTTTTCCGGGCCGCTCGAGGTGGTTCTCGACAGGCTGGTTGTCCGCAACGAACCCCGCCTTTCCGATTCCGTAGAACAGGCATGGAAGGAAGGAAAGGAAAGGCTCAAGGTGATCATATTCAGGTCGCTGGAGGACAAGCGGGATGAGGCCGAAGGGCGGTCCCGTGAGGCATCGGGCAGGAAGTCCGCAAAACACCCTGCCCTGCTGACTTTGAATTTCTCCTCCCAAAACACCTGTGATTACTGCAATATCTCGCTTCCGGAACCGTCCCCTATCTTCTTCTCCTTCAACCATCCTATAAGCGCGTGCCCTGAATGCAAGGGGTTCGGGAATATTCTCATATACGATGAAGACCTCATTGTTCCGGACAGGGCGCTTTCCCTGTCCGGAGGCGCAATAGAATTGTGGGACAAGCCGGGGTATAAATGGTGGAAAGACCAGATGATCAAAGGGGCGAGGAAGAGCGGGATAAGCCTCAATACGCCCTATGACGATTTGTCCAAGGAAGACAAGGACACGTTGTTTAAAGGAAACCAGAATTTCTACGGCATAAACAGTTTCTTCGAGGAACTGGAAAGCAAAAGGTACAAGCTGCATGTGCGGATATTGCTCAGCAGGTACAGAAGCCCCAGGACATGCCCGAAGTGCAAAGGGAAAAGGCTCTGCAAAGATGCGCTTTCCTATAAGATAGACGGCATGGACATAGCCGGGCTTTCAGATATGTCCGTGGGCAGGCTCTCGGAATGGTTCGGGGAACTGCAGCTGTCCCCTATGCAGAAGGACATAGCAAAAGAGCCCATCAGGCAGGTAGTGATGAAGCTGCACTTCCTGGCACGGGTGGGGCTCGATTACCTTACGCTGACCCGGCAGGCAAAGACCCTTTCAGGCGGGGAGTACCAGAGGGTAAGCCTGTCAAACCAGCTGGCGTCGGCGCTGACCGGGACCCTCTATGTCCTCGATGAGCCTACCATAGGGCTGCATCCCCGCGACACAAGGCGCATTGCGGAGATCATGCGGGAACTCTCTTCCCGGGGGAATACCATCATCGTTGTAGAGCACGACAAGGACATCATCTCGCTGAGCGACTGGGTTGTGGAACTCGGGCCCGGCGGGGGGCATCTCGGCGGTGAGGTGGTCTTTTCCGGTCCTATGGACAAGTTCCTGAAAGCCGATACCCTGACTGCCCAGTATGTGCGGGGCAACGGCGACCTGTTCCCGGCAAACGGCATCCGGCACGCTTCTGTCGATGCGCAGAACAGCAAGGACTACAAACTGAGGACCGCTGATTATTCCCTCGCGCTCCGGGGCGCTTCGGGGAACAACCTTAAAGGCGCCAATCTCAGGCTTCCCCTTGAGGCCTTGACCGTTGTCTCCGGTGTGTCAGGCTCAGGGAAAAGCAGTCTCGTTGTCGAGACCCTGTATTATGCGCTTGCACGCCACTTCAGGATAGACCCGGAACAGCCGCTTCCTTACAAGGGGCTGAACGGCCTCGAAAAGATAAAAGGGGTGCGGCTCATTGACCAGAGCCCTATCGGGAAAACCCCGAGGTCCAATCTCTCGACCTATCTCAAGATCTTCGATGCCGTCAGGAAGCTCTTTTCCCAGCAGCTGGAGGCAAAGGCCTACGGGTACAGCCCGGGGTTCTTTTCTTTCAACATACCGGGCGGCCGCTGCGAGACCTGCAGCGGGGAGGGCTACGAGAGGATGGAGATGTATTTTTTTGAGGACGTTTTTGTAAAGTGCGAGGATTGCAAAGGGAAAAGATACAGGGCCGAGGCCTTGCGGGTAAAGTATAAGGGCAAGGACATCAGCGAGATCCTTGAGCTGACCGTTGATGAGGCATACGACCTTTTTTATGAGATCGTGGAGATACGGACAAAGCTCGATCTTATGAAAGACATAGGGCTCGGCTATCTGAAGCTGGGCCAGCCGGCGCCCACCTTTTCAGGAGGCGAAGCGCAGAGGTTGAAGATTTGCGCTGAACTGACCGTAAATTCCCGGCCCCATGCATATGGGACCCTCTACATTCTTGATGAACCCACAGTCGGCCTCCATTACAACGATGTCATGATGCTCATGAAGATAATCAGGAGGCTGGTGGACACAGGCAACACAGTCGTGATCATCGAGCATAACCTTGATGTGATACGGCAGGCTGACTGGGTTATTGACCTCGGGCCTGAAGGGGGCGACCAGGGGGGCAGGATTATCTTTGAAGGCACGCCGAAAGAACTGCTGGATGCCCCCGGTTCCTATACCGGCCGGTTTCTGAAGGAATCAGAGGCTTAATTCACCCGATATTCATCCATGCCTGAAAGGCAGCAGCTTGAAAATATTCTGCTGTATGCTAAACTTTTATTAATACAAAACAACCTACAACCTCTCCTGGAGATGCCCTGCCTTTAAAAAAGGAACCTATGGCGCAGCGGAGAATTTTTCTATCCTTGTACAGGTGAATACCTGCCGCGGTCAGGCCAGGGCGTTTTCAACCCCCGGACCGGCGAGTATTATTTCCCTTCAGGAAGCGGGTATATTAATCCCCGGACCGGCGAGTTCGTACCCAGGAGACCGTAACGGGGCCCATCCTGTCCTTTCACATCTTCACTACAGCAAGTCTCTGATAATTGACAGGACGCCCAGCTTTGCTAGAATGGTAATAGAAGGGAGGGCAAGCATTCTGTTCTGCACAAGCCCTGTCTCCTGCATTTCAGGGAACAGCAGGCCTGCCGGAAAGGTGGGGCTATTTATAACGCTTGGACAAGGGAGGCGCGTGATGATGCATACTTCTTCCGATTCTGAAAATCCACAGGTATGTCCGAGGTGCAAAAGCAGCAGGCGGCAGTTCCTTCAGGCAGGCGCTTATCTCGCTGCCCTTGGAGCAGGGGCCTTGTGGCTGCCCAAAGAAGGCGGAGCGGAAAGCGGCCCTGAGCAGCCGGACGGCTCCTCTTTGAATGGGAGCACGGACCCTTACCCGATACCCTGGCTGGACAAGAACGGCAGCCATAACCAGTCACCAGGGCCTGATACGGAACCCTCAAGCATTTACCATTTCAAAGGCAGGGTCGCACGCTGCAATAATTTTACCGGCATGGGAACGGACAACAAAGGCAACCGGATAGCCTTTGGCGCCCCGAGCACGGATTTTTCTTTCATGCACGGGGAATACTATGCAGCCCGTGCCCCGCAGCGCGGAACATTTTCCCACATATGACTTACGCTGTTTCAGGGCCCGGCGGTCCCTGAAAATAAAATCCATGACTTTCATCCCCGGATAGCCCCCTCAGGGCTTTACTGGGTTGAACGGGTGCCCCGGAACGGGCTTGTGATAAGCGCCGACGGCAGGTCAGCGACCCTGGAGCTTAAAGGCGTTGAGGTAATTGATCAGCCACGGTGGCCGGCCCATGATGCAGAGGCCGCGCCGGCGCGCATGGGCTTGCGGGTAGTCTGGAAGGCAACCGGAGAGAAGGTCCTTTTTGAAGATAAATGCAAACAGTTCAGGGTGGAAGGGTATCGCGCCATTGCCCGGGCTTCCGCAATGGTCGAGGCGCCGTCGTTGGGCTTCTCGTGGAGGTCTGACCCGATAGAGACCTCTCGTGCGGCTTTTGCGATTATCGGCAGCGAAGTTAACGGAAAGTACTACCGGTAACCCGTGCCCAGGCTTGTGCTCTCTGTCCCGGGGATGACTGATCGGAAGGCTGCTGCCAGTGGTCCGCCAAGGTTGTTTTTGTGCATGCGGCGGGGACGGTCCCTCAGGTCACGTTGCCGTTACGGAGCATTGCATTCGGGCATGCTGAGGCCCAAGGATGCCTCTTCAGTTGATAGCTACTCGGACTTCTTCCCGGTAACCAGCACCGTGTCGTCCAGTTTCTTTTCCCTGATCCCGGTGAACCCGAGCCCTGAAAGCCATTGCCTGATCTCCCGGGGTGAGTAGCACCTGCCTCCTGCCGTGTTGACGAGCATGTTGACGGAAAAGAGGGCGCTGCTCACGGGAGCGGCCCTGTTTTTGTCTAAATAAAATTCCTGCACCGCAATCCTGCCTCCGGGGTTAAGCGCCTCTCTGCACTTCCCGAGCAGCCCGGCATTGTTCTCGGCGGAGAAGGAGTGGATCACCTGGCTTATAAATATCAGATCATAGCCGTTCCCGACGGCGTCGGACAGAAAATCTCCCCTGATGAAATCAATGTTCTTCAGTCCCGACGCTTTGATGATACCCTTTGCGATTTTTATGGTGTCGGGCATGTCGAAGAGCGTGACGGAAACGCCCTTTCCCGCCATTTCCATGGTGTAGGTCCCTGGACCTCCCCCGAGGTCAAGGGACCTACACCCCTTTCAGGTCAACTGCCCTGATGACCTCCGGGGCCTTGAGGGAGGCGATATTGTGCATCCCCTTGATAAAGGACTCATGCTCGCGGGCCCTGCGGCTGGGACTTCCTGTTTTGACCACCTCGTCAAGACCTGACCAGTTCTGCCAGAGGACATCGGCATGCCGTATGATGTCGCCCTGATAGTAGCGCCCGCCCTGCACCAGAAAGCGCATGGCAAGGGGAGTGTTCCTGTATTTCCCGCCTGATTTCCTCAGAAGGCCGAGCCCTGTTAGGGCATCGAGCATGATCTCCATGGCCCTAGGGTCCGTCTTGCGGGCCTTTGCCGTTTCCAGGGCCGTCTTAGGCGACGTAAGGTAATCGAAGACCCTGAAGTTATTTGCCGTAAGCAATACCCGTGAGGACCAGAAGCCCCCCCACAATTTCCTCAGTTCTTTGACTTCCTGTTGTACCTTCATATCACGGCTTCTCCTCAAGCTTGACTTTCATCTCAACTCTCTCATCCGGGTTGTCCATCCTGTCCCTCGGCCGGCTCACAATCTCGTCCACAACCTCTATCCCGGACACCACCTCTCCGAAGACCGTATATTGCTTGTTCAGGAACGGGGCGTCAGCTACGCAAATGAAGAATTGGGACCCCGCGCTGTCAGGGCTTGCAGCCCGCGCCATGGAGAGCGTTCCCCTTTTATGGGGCTTGTCGTTAAATTCAGCCTTCACTGTGTATCCCGGGCCTCCGATACCGTGCTTTGATTTGTCGGGGTCCTTTGAATTGGGATCTCCGCCCTGGATCATGAAGCCGGGAATAACGCGGTGGAAGGTCGTGCCGTCGTAAAAACCTTTTTTGGCAAGCTCGATAAAATTGTTCACATGATTGGGCGCCACATCGGGAAAGAACTTCAGCTCTATGTTCCCGAATTTCGTTTCGATGACAGCTTTTGTTTCAGACATTTTTTTGATCTCCTGTTTCGTGAATTTTTTCTGCTCCACCTCAGCATATGCAGAAACAGCTATTACCCTTGCCGAGGGTATGGAAAGATATATAACGTTGATTTTACCACAAAACGGAATGCAGCAGCAGAAACAGGCGCTCAAATAATTTCTTTTATCGCATTTCCCAAAGACCTCGAGCCATGCCTCCCTTCCCCGCCCACCTCTATCTTCCAGTGTGGTGCATCGGCAGTGGGGCAGTCTGCCGAAAAGACTTTCCAATGCGATAAAGATATTGTTTATCACCGAGCCATTTAAGTCGGACTGAAGAAGAGAAGTGGTTTTCATACAGGCTTGAGATGTAGTTACCCAATACTTCACGAGGTATCGCCGGAAAGATCTTTCCGGCAGACTGCCCCACTGCCTAAAATGATGAAGGTATCCCAATAACTCTATCGCTTCCGAAAGACTCTGTCACACACCTCCCTCCGCCTGCTGACTGTGTCTGCCGTATGGGGCAGTGAGACTATGGACAAATGAAAAAGAGAAATGGGGGTGTGCTATAATACTTCATTCCTTATGGGAGACCTCCGGTGCCGAAGTGTCCCCGGAGAAAAGGCGCACATGATAGCAGATAATGTAAATGGTATTGTACCCGGCAGCCAGGACGGGATGACCCCGGACAAGGCAGATGCCGTAAAGGAAAACGCCCGGACCGGCAAAAGCTCTTTTGACGGCATGCTCACCGAATCCATAAAACAGATCGAAGAAAAGGAAATCCATTTCAAAAAAGACCTCTTCAGCACTGTGCTCCCCGAGCTTGCTCCTCTCGAAATACAGGCGCCCGACGGAAAGGGCGCGTTTCGCAAGGCCCTAGCAACGGTGCTCAAACATGAGGGCAGCGCATATGTGAGCAGAGATGGGGGGCGGGGGTCATCGAAGTTCGGCATCCTGCAGAGCACTGCGAGAGATTTCGGATACAAAGGAAACATCAAGAACATGTCCCGGGCCGAAGCAGAGGCCATTTATAAAAAAATGTGGGACAGGTCTGGGGCTGCGTCACTGCCCTATCCCATGAGCCTCGTTCATTTCGACACCTATGTCAATAGTCCGGTTGCCGCAAGGAAGCTCCTGAGCAAGGCCGGTGACAATGCAGAGAAATACCTGGAATTAAGGGCGCAGCGCTATACCAGGCTTGCAAAGCTGAGGCCCGCACGTTACGGCCGGTACTTAAAGGGCTGGATGCACAGGGTCAGCGATCTCAGGGGTATAACAACTGAGTACGCAATCGCAAAGAACCGCCTGAACAATATGACACCACCGGCGCCGGTAGGCCCTGTTGATGACAGGACTGTACATGGCGCCCAGGATATATCGTAAGGAACCCCGGCTTTTCCGCAGGCATTCACAGAAAAGGAACTGCTTAACATATGGATGATATGTTCCAACAATTAAAATCCCTGAACAGCAACCTGCAGCGGCTGATTGACTTCATGATACCGGTCCAGGACCCCGGGGTTTTCGATCAATTCACTGCCTTCAGGGCGCTCTCCCGGAATAACAAGCTGCATATCAGGGGGATTGCCGAGCCTGATCCCGTAAGGTTCGGCGAACTGAGGGGCGTCGATGCCCTCATTACCCCTCTCAGGGAAAATACGGAACAGTTCCTTAAGGACCTTCCCTGCAGCAATGTCCTGTTATATGGCCCCAGGGGCACCGGGAAATCCTCGGCAATAAAAGCGCTCCTCAATGAATACAGCGGCCGTGGGCTGCGGATGATCGATGTGCAGAGGGACGTTCTCTTCCACCTCTTCGATATTGCCGAGATGATAAGGGGGAGGACTGAAAAGTTCATTGTTTTCTGCGATGACCTTTCCTTTGAGGACGAAGAGAGTTCATACCGGCAGCTCAAGACAGTCCTTGAAGGGGGTCTGGAGGTAAAGCCGGGGAATATGCTCATCTATGCCACTTCGAACAGGCGGCACCTTATGCCCGAAAAGGCGAACGACAACCAGCCGGCTTACTACGACGGGGAACTCCATCCCTCCGAAAGCCTTGAAGAACGGCTTTCCTTAAGCGACCGTTTTGGGATACGGCTCGGCTTTTTTCATTTTGATATGGATATGTATCTCGATATTGTGCGCAATTATGCGGCGCTGAGAAACATCACTCTGCCGGATGATGAGCTGAAGGCCGGGGCATCCCGGTGGGCGCTCTCGCACGGGAGCTATTCCGGAAGAACGGCACGGCAATTTATCGATGACCTGGAAGGCCGGCTGAGACACTACCGAAAACGCTTGTCATGAGGGCAAAAGGGTGATATCATTCAAATAAACAGCACTACTATACGGAGGTCAGAAATGAGTTCACATGATGAGATCGCAAAGGTAGCTCAGGAGCTCTTTGAAAAAAGCGGAAGGGCCCCGGGGCGTGACCTTGATAACTGGTTCGAGGCGGAAAGGATTGTGAAGGCGCGACATGGAAACGGAGGGAACGGGAAAGAAAAGGAGAGTGCCGAAACAGAGGAAGCCGGGGCAAAGAGAAAACCGGCTGCCAGGCCCGCCGCCAAAAAGACCGAGGCGAAAAAGGCAGCGCCCAGAAAGACGAAAGCCAGGAAAGCTGACTGAAATCACAAAACCCCATGCAGGAAGCTCGGCTTTATGAGAGGCTGGGAGAGGGGAAGGTTAAATGCCTCCTCTGCCCCCAGTACTGCACCATATCTCCAGGAAAGCGCGGTATCTGCGCGGTCAGGGAGAACAGGGACGGCGCCCTCTATACTCTTGTATACGGCAAGATCATTGCGCGGCATGTTGACCCGATAGAGAAGAAGCCGCTTTTCCATTTTTACCCCGGCTCGCGCTCCTACTCCATTGCAACTGTAGGATGCAATTTCAGGTGCATGCACTGCCAGAATTACGAGATATCCCAGTACCCGAAACAGCGCCCCGACATCCCGGGAGAAGACATGACCCCCGAGCAGGTCGTCAGGGAGGCGGAACTTTCGGGCTGCCGGAGCATATCCTACACCTATACGGAACCGACCATCTTCATGGAATTTGTTTACGACTGCGCGCGTCTTGCCCATGAAAAGGGGCTCGCGAATGTCTTTGTCAGCAACGGGTATACCAGTCCTGATGCGGTCAGGCTTATCGCGCCTTACCTCGATGCGAACAATATTGACCTGAAAGGGGATGACGCCTTCTATAAAAAAATCGTGGGCGCAAAACTCCAGCCTGTGCTCGATACGATAAAGCTCATGAAAGAGCTCGGCGTATGGGTCGAAATCACGACCCTTATCATTCCCGGGCACAATGACTCAGATGAGTTTTTGCACTGTACGGCAGACTTCATCAGGTCCGTTGATGCCGCTATCCCCTGGCACGTGACCCAGTTCTATCCGACCTATAAGCTGCTCGACAAGCCGAGTACCCCGGTAAGCACACTGAGGAGGGCCAGGGAGATCGGGCTCTCTGCAGGTCTGAAGTATGTCTATGAAGGCAATGTGCCGGGAGAGGGCGGAGAGAACACCTATTGCCCTTCCTGCAAAGAGCTGCTCATTGAAAGATACGGATTTACCATTACGTCGGTAAAGATGAGTGACTCGAAATGCCCGAAATGCGGCGCAAGAACCGACGGCGTAGGAATGCCGTGAATAAAAATTCCAAATCACAAATTACAGATCGCAAACTCCAAAGTACTAAAATCTGTTACAAAAATAAGGCACTCCGCCCGATGCAATTTCTTACTTCCCGTTCCCGGTTTATTTGGGATTTGGATATTGTGATTTGGGTTTTGGTGTAAAATAAGCCGTGTCCGGGGAATACAGGATAGAAAGAGACAGTCTGGGCGAAATCAAAGTCCCTGCCGGGGTATATTGGGGGGCCCAATCGCAGCGCGCCATGGAGAATTTCGCGATCGGCAGCCTGAAGTTCCACGAGATACTGATACAATCCCTTGCCGTCATAAAATATGCCGCAGCAGTTGCCAATGAAGAGCTTGGTCTTTTGAAAAAGGATGCTGCTTCAGCCATCAGGCAGGCCTGCACCGAGATTATAGAGGGGAAACACAAGGGGCAGTTCACCCTGAGCATATTCCAGACAGGAAGCGGCACCTCCACTAACATGAACGTGAACGAGGTGGTGGCAACGCGGGCCAACGAGATACTGGGCGGAAAGAGGATCACGACAGCGCCGGTCCACCCCAATGACCATGTAAACATGGGCCAGTCTTCAAACGATACTTTCCCATCGGCAATCCGCATGGCAGCGTACATTGAACTGCAGAGCGAATTCCTGCCCGCCCTGAAACACCTGCACGATGCTGTTTCCGTGAAGCAGCAGGAGTACAAAGATGTGATAAAAACCGGAAGGACCCACCTGATGGATGCCGTGCCGATCACCTTCGGACAGGAGATGTCCGGCTGGGCGGCCCAGATACTGCTCGGTATAAGCAGGATCGAAAAGACCTTACCGGGACTGGCTCAGCTTCCACTCGGCGGCACTGCCGTCGGCACCGGAATGAACACGCACCGCAGATTCCCGGAAAAGGCGATCAGGGTGATCAATGAGATGACGGGAATACAGTTCAGAAGACCCCTGAATAATTTTGAAGCCCAGGCCTCTATGGATATCGCGTCGGAACTTTCGGGGCAGTTGAAGACCATAGCAGCAGGGGTGATGAAGATCTCAAATGACCTCCGCCTGATGAACAGCGGTCCCTATGCAGGATTTGCGGAAATACGGTTACCCGCGGTGCAGCCGGGCTCCTCCATCATGCCGGGCAAAATAAACCCCGTTGTCCCTGAAGCCGCACGCATGGTATGTGCCAGGATAATGGGCAATGACACCACCATAACCGTATCCTGCTCCCTCGGCGAGTTCGAGCTGAATGCCATGCTCCCGATCATCGGCTACTGCCTCCTTGAGTCCATAGAGATATTCTCCCATGCGTTAAGGGCGCTCGCGGACAAGGCGATACAGGGCATGGTGGTCAATACCGCAGGGGTGCAGGAGGCGCTCGAAAAAAACCCTATCATCGCCACTGCCCTGGTTCCGGTACTCGGCTATGAAAAAACCGCAGAGATAATAAAAAAGGCCCTGCAGGAAGGCAAAAAAATAAAAGAGGCGCTGCGCGAGTCAGGACTTTTGTCCGAAGAGGAAATCAACGCCCGCCTTGACCTGAAAAAGATGGTGTAACACTCCGTCCGCCCCTGTCCCCCTGTTTTCCCATCCAATAGCCCTCCCTCTAAGTCTCTCCGGAAATCGGCCCGATCATCTTCTTGACTATATTTCTTTATGGTATAAAATTTAATTGTAGAGTATCTGAGCACAGCAGAAGGAATGTTTGCAGTGCCCGCCGCATAAGCCGGGACCGCAGAAAAGCAACCCAAGGGAAAATCAAGCTGAGTGAATGCCAAAGCAAAGGAGGGTTTTATGAACAACAAAGAGATTGCCGAAAGATTGAAATCACTTGTGCAGCTCGACATTGACGCAGTGCATGCCTATGGACAGGCTATTGAACATATCGATGTGCCGAATGTGCGGGAACAGGTTGTTGCATTCCAGGGAGACCATGAGCGCCATATCAACGATCTTTCCTCCGTTGTCCGCAACCTGGGGGAAGCGCCTCCTGAACTCACTAAAGACTTCAAGGGCTTTCTCCTCAAAGCGTTTACCTCGATACGCAGCATGACAGGAACTGAAGGTGCTCTGAAGGCGTTGAAGAGCGGCGAAGAACTGACCAACAAGAAATACAGCGAGGCGCGCACATGGGACCTGCCTGTGAACATACTGTCCATTGTGCAGCGCAACTACGAAGACGAGCAGCGGCACCTGCATTATGTCAACCAGGCCATCACTGACCGGGTTTGGGAAACTGAAGCTGCAAAGAAATAGCGATTGCGTTCTTTTTTCGCCCCGGGTTTAATCCATCACGAGGGGCCGGCCCTGACGTGCCGGAACAAGGGGCCGGCCCTGATCAGGGAGAACCGGACATCTTACCTGAATCATCATACCCTGCAAATCCTTCCTGCCTTTTATCCCGTACTTTTGGTGTTTTCACTATGTACACGATCTTTCCTGCTCAGGGGAAAATACAGAAGCTTTCCCGCATAAGGCACTGTCAAATAATACTACCTTCGGGGAAGAGGTTTTTTTAGAAACATTATGAAAATAACTTTATGCAAAAAGATCAGGGATGACAGCGGCTACTGGAGCCAGCTTGAAATTTATATCTCCGAGCATTCAGAGGCGGAGTTCAGCCATGGTATTTGCCCCGAGTGCATTAAAAAACTGTATCCCGAGCAGTCCCAAAAGAAAGAGGAAAAGCAAACCCACTCATCCTGATTCCTATATACTGTCTCCTCTCCTGTCCCCGGACATTTATTACTTCAATGCCGTGCAAGTCCTGTTTTCCCGGCTGTTTCTGCTACTGCGTGCGCAACAGCGGGTATTACCTTCCTGTCGAAGATACTCGGGATCACGTAGTCTTCATGAAGCTCGTCATCCCCCACCATGTGGGCAATGGCCCGGGCAGCAGCGAGCTTGATTTCCTCGTTTACTCCCCTTGCCCTCACATCCAGCAGTCCCCTGAATATCCCGGGGTAGCTGAGCATGTTGTTTATCTGGTTCGGGTAGTCGGACCTTCCCGTGGCAAGGACGCGCGCCAGGGGAAGGGCCTCTTCCGGGGATATCTCCGGTTCGGGATTGGCGAGCGCAAACACCACGGGGTCTTCTGCCATCCCCCGGATGTCATCAGGCGTTATCACATTGGGGACGGAAAGGCCGATAAACACATCAGCTCCTTTCAGCGCATCCGCTATGCTTCCCTTTATGCCCCTGGGGTTGGTCCTGCCTGCCAGCGTTTTCTTATAGGGGTTCATGTCTTTCTTCCTCCCTGCATAGATCGCGCCTGCCCTGTCGCACACAATGATGTCCCTTATCCCGTAGGCGGAAAGTATCCATGCATTGGCCATTCCCGCAGCCCCGGCGCCGGAAATGACGACCCTGAATTTCCTGATGTCCTTTCGCAGCAGCCGCGAAACATTGATGAGGCCCGCAAGCACGACCACGGCAGTTCCGTGCTGGTCGTCATGGATGACCGGGATATCGCAGATTTCCCGCAGGCGTTTCTCTATTTCAAAACAGCGCGGCGCTGAGATGTCTTCGAGATTAATGCCGCCAAAAGGGGTCGATATGTTCCTGACTGTTGCAATGATTTCTTCCGTGTCTGTTGTCTTCAGGGCAAGGGGAAAGGCATCGATATTCGCGAATTCCTTGAATATCATCGCCTTCCCTTCCATAACAGGCATTGCCGCCTCAGGCCCGATGTTGCCGAGGCCGAGGACAGCGGTCCCGTCGGTTATGATCGCAACGGAATTCCCTTTCATGGTGTACCTGTATGCGTGCTCCGGGTTATCCTGAATGTCCCTGCATACCC
>JAJZPZ010000203.1 GCA_021847795.1 Nitrospirota bacterium | reverse complement strand
TTTATTGATTTTCTCATGTAATTACATTATAATTACCTTACAAACCGAAATGAGGTGATTTCCATGAAAGTAAACATTGTCTCTATAGGAAATTCAAAGGGGATAAGGATTCCCAAAGCCATACTTGAACAGTGCCATTTTTCCAAGGATGCCGAGCTTGAAGTCCAAGATGATGAGATTATCTTAAAACCTCTTAAAAAACCAAGAGAGGGCTGGGATAAAGCTTTTAGACTTATGCATGAAAGGAAAGAGGACTCACTCATCATTCCTGATGCCGTCGATATCGAAATGAAAGATTGGAAATGGTAAGGTGCAATACGACATCTATCTTATAAACTTAGAGCCTACAATAGGACACGAAATAAAAAAGACGAGGCCATGTCTTATTATCTCCCCAGATGAAATGAATAACAATCTGAGCACTGTCACAATAGCTCCAATGACCACCAAAACTCACGATTACCCCACACGAGTAAAGGCCGTAGTGCAGGGGAAACCCGGCTGGATTGTGCTTGATCAGATAAGAACTGTTGATAAAAGAAGGCTGGTAAAGAAGCTGGGGACCTTGGATAGAAATACTGTGGTGAAGGTCAAAGCAGTAATTAAGGAAATGCTTGTGGACTAATATGCATTCATCAGTTGTTGTGAAACAGTTCCGACCTGTACTCCTTAATTTCCCCCGCATGCCGAAAAGCTGGGAATTCCGGGGACATCCTTACTTAATTGGGAGAAATATATGAATTCGGTATGGTGTCCCCGGAATCCGGAAATGTCTCATGCAGAAGCTTCGTTCCGCATATCATTTCTGAAAGTTTACGTCCGGGGGAATGAGCCTTTGCGGCAAAACCCTTCAATTTGAGATGCCGTGTCGGTTGATGGATATTTTGAAAGTCCGGGCAGCGGTTGACTGCCCGGGGCTTCACAGGTGTAATTTGAGGACTACAGGTGAGAGTACAGGACCCAGGAAGTTTGGATTGTCTTCAGATATATCTTCCGACAGCCCGTGCAATCGCTCTCATTTCGTTCATGAGCGTCACAAACTGGGCAGGGTTCAATGATTGTGCTCCGTCACAGAGTGCATTTTCAGGATCGGGATGCACCTCGATTATGAGGCCATCGGCGCCGCAGGCTATGGCGGCCCTTGACAGCGCAGGAACATACTGCACATGCCCTGCCGCATGACTCGGGTCAATAATAATGGGGAGGTGTGATTTCGTCTTTACAACAGGGATGGAGCTTATATCCAGGGTATTCCTTGTTGATGTCTCGAATGTGCGGATACCTCTCTCGCACAGAACAACATCCCTGTTGCCCTCGGAGAGGATATATTCTGTTGCCATGAGAAACTCATCGATGGTTGTAGCAAGTCCTCTCTTCAGCAGCACAGGCTTTTGGGCCTGCCCGAGCAGGGAGAGAAGGGCAAAGTTCTGTATATTCCTTGCGCCGACCTGGAACATATCGGAATACTTGTATACCAAATCAATATCCTTGGGGTTCACCACTTCTGTAACGATGGGAAGCCCTGTTGCTTCCCTTGCCTTTGCAAGGATCTTCAGGCCCTCCTCACCCAGGCCCTGAAAGGCGTAAGGGCTTGTCCTCGGCTTGAAAGCGCCGCCCCTGAGCATTTTTGCCCCTGCGCTTTTTACCTGCTCAGCCGCTTTTACCATCTGTGCTTCGCTCTCAACAGAGCATGGTCCTGCAATGATCGCTATCTCTTCGCCTCCGAATTTGACTCCTGCGACTTCAACAACGGAGGCCTCACGTTTCACCTCACGGCTTGCGAGTTTATAGGGCTTTGAGATAGGGACTATTCTATCCACACCCGGCAGTTCCTCAAGACTGCCGATGCCCTCTTTGTTGCCGGAAATGCCGATCAGACCTACCACATTCCTCTCTTTGCCGTAAATTACATGAGGATGAAAATCCAGTTCTTCCGCCTTTTTGCAGACAAGGCGTAACTCCTCTTCAGTTGCTCCCATCTTCATTACTACAATCATCGTTTCTTCTCCTTAAAAACTGCAAATCCCGGACAAATCCCGGCAGCAGGGCAGGGGACTGGAAAGAGTTTCCCTGCGATACCTTGAAGACAGTAACAAGTAACGAGTAACAAGTAAAGGATCTGAAGACAGTGACAAGTCTTTGTCGTTAGTCTGTAACTCGTTACTTGTAACTTGTTACTGTCTTTATAGTTACTCATCGTTTTTCACTACATTTTTTATACCCTTACCACTCTCAGGAAATAGTTCTTATAAGTTTAGCAATATCCGATAAAGAAATTCTACAGCCTCCTGCCGGGAGATTTTCTTTCACACAGATAAAAGGTATAATATACGCTTATGCATGCGCCACGTTTCCATAACACAACGATAATCGGGGTGGGCCTTCTCGGGGCATCTGTTGCGCTCGCCCTCAGGGAGAAAGCGGTATGCAACTCCATTTACGGGTATGGCAGAACTGAGCAAAACCTCAGGCAGGCAAAAGAGCGGGGGATAATAGACGGGTACCATCTTGATGTCCGGAAAGCAAGTGAAAATGCAGACCTTATTGTCCTGGCCACTCCTGTCGGCATGTTCAGGGGCCTTGCCGAAGATATAAGGGGGAGCGTCAAAAAGGGCGTCCTTGTCACTGATGTGGGGAGCGTGAAAGGCGGGTTGGTGCCCGAACTTGAAGCGCTTATGCCGGATGGGACCCACTATATCGGCTCCCATCCCATTGCAGGCAGCGACAGGTCGGGAATCAGCGATGCGCGGGCAGACCTCTTCAGTAATGCGCAATGTATTGTGACCCCTACGGCAGCCTCTGACAAAAAGGCAGCGGACATTATCGTCGCCCTATGGGAAAGCCTCGGATGCAGGGTCAGACTGCTCGACCCCTTTCAGCATGATGAAATATACGGAACGGTAAGCCACCTCCCCCATATCGCTGCATACGCGCTCGTGAACACCGTTGATGATGTCAGCGCCGAATATATGGAATACGCGGGCCAGGGCTTTAAAGACACAACGAGAATTGCCCTGAGTTCTCCGGAAATGTGGAGAGACATCTCAATCCTCAACAGGGAAAATCTTATCCGGCTTATCGGGCTGTTCAAAGGGAACCTGGAAAGGCTGGAGGCCCTGCTGAAGGAAGCCGATACTGCAGGGATTGAAAAGGAATTTACAAAAGCGCAGGCTTTGAGGAAAAAGATAAAATAAACCCTGGAGGGCATGGAGATACGGAAAAACTCTCATGAATTTTTTGAATTTGTAATCCTGGGTGCAGAGTTTTAAATCCCTGTGATCTCTATGGTTAAATAGTGGATATGAACGTTGAATTAGGCAAAGTCGGAAATCTAAAGGGTGAGATTGTCCTTCCTCCGGACAAATCCATTTCGCACAGGGCGGTGATGTTCGCCTCTCTCGCCAAAGGGAAAAGCCTGGTGAAAAACTTTCTCAGGGCAGAAGACCCCCTCAGCACTATGCAAGCCTTTAGGAATCTCGGGATCACTATTCAGGAGGCAGAATCCGGCAATGTCCTGGTCACGGGCAAAGGGCTCCACGGCCTCAGCGAGCCCTTTGACGTTATAAACTGCGGCAACTCCGGCACTACCGCCAGGCTGATATCAGGGGTCCTTGCGGGAAACCCCTTCTTCTCCGTGCTGACAGGAGATGATTCCCTGAAACAGCGTCCCATGTCGCGAGTCGTTCTCCCTCTCAGGGAAATGGGCGCCGACATCTCCGGCAGGGCCGGCGGCAAATACCTGCCGCTTTCCCTTAACGGCAAGCCCCTCAAAGCAACGGACCACTCCCTCCCGGTTGCATCGGCGCAGGTCAAATCATGCCTGATCCTTGCAGGCCTGTATGCAGACGGCACGACCTCTGTCACGGAGCCTTATAAGTCCCGTGACCATACTGAAAGGATGCTTGCGGCAATGGGCGCCGGAATCGGGGTGCATGGCCTCACCGTCAGCATAGCAGGAGGACCACACCTCAATGCCCTGGATATGTCGGTGCCGTCGGATTTCTCGTCAGCAGCTTTTTTCATGGCAGCGGCCCTCATTGTGCCCGGATCTGAGGTCCTCATAAAGAGTGTTGGGATCAACCCTACAAGGACAGGCTTGCTGGAAGTCCTCGGGGAGATGGGCGCTGCCGTTGAGCTGAAGAACCGGCAGGACGTTTCAGGGGAGCCCGTAGCGGACATTTATTGCAGGTATGAAGGGAATCTCAGGGCCGTCAAAGTGGGCAAGGAAAAGATCCCTTCCATCATAGATGAGTTCCCTGTTTTGTGCGTCCTGGCAACCCAGGCCGAAGGAATTACAGAGATACGGGGGGCCGAAGAACTCAGGGTAAAAGAATCGGACAGAATTAAAGCAATGGCTTCAGAACTGAAGAAACTCGGCGTTGAGCTTGAGGAATATCCCGACGGCATCGCCATACAGGGGAGGACGGAACCGAAGGGCTGCGATGTCGAGAGCTATGGCGATCACCGGATTGCGATGTCTATGGCTATAGCGGCGCTGGTTGCCGGGGGAAAGACGACAATTCACAATGCCTCGTGTGTGGACATCTCATTCCCCGGTTTTTTTGAAACACTGCGTGCGCTGCACCGGTAAGGGTCA
Organism: Nitrospirota bacterium; assembly: GCA_021847795.1. GTDB lineage: Bacteria > Nitrospirota > Thermodesulfovibrionia > Thermodesulfovibrionales > Dissulfurispiraceae > JAMCVZ01. The sequence goes on along the minus strand of JAJZPZ010000203.1, from coordinate 528 downwards.
GATCCAGCCCACCCTTCTTTCGGCAATGATCTCCCTTTCCCGTATAAAAACAAACTTTATGATCAGGTCTCTGATCCTCTCATCCAGGGAAACAAACCTGACTGCCACCCGGTACAGGTTCCGGCTGATCATATCGACCCTCACGGCTTCTCCATACACAAGGAGTGCGCCTTCGTGGACTTTATTGAGGACCATATGAATTTCTATGATGTCGCCATGAACATAATGCTCTGTCGTGTCGAAGGACACCCCCCCGCCGCTGAGGTCAACCTTCTTTAAGGGGGCGCGGGTCAAAGCCGGAACGCTGTCTATGCTTAAGATATCGGAGAAAAGGTCTTCCTTGTCCTCAGCCGGCACAAGCCGGCTTATAAACGGGACATGGGCATCGACCCTGAAAAAGCCCCTCTGATTACTATGCTTGTTTTTCAACTCGCCTTTTCCTGATTGCCATGGTTATTTTGTTTAATAAGATAAAGCAAATCGGCAAAGAAAATCTACTGCTCTTGACTTTCCCTGCCCGTATCCATT
>JAJZPZ010000202.1 GCA_021847795.1 Nitrospirota bacterium | reverse complement strand
CGATCTCAAAGGTCGGGGGCAGGACGCTTATTGAGAATATGCTGCTGTTGAATCCCTATGCCTTTGCAGCGGCAGTCGGCTTGTATCTGTTTGCGGCCTATCTCTCCACGTTGAGATGGAAGCTGCTCATTCCGGAAGAAATAAGTACAGGGAGGCTCTTCAGCCTGTATATGATAGGCTCTTTCTTTAATACCTATATGCCGGGAGCTGTCGGAGGAGATGTGGTAAAAGCATATTATATGAGCAGGGAATTAAAGGGCCGTACCAGCGGTTCCCCGCTTCCCGGCGCTTCTGAAGCGGTCCCCCTGTCCAACCCACTTCAGAAGCATGATGCGGATCATAATGTAATTGCAGTAGCCTCTGTTTTTATGGACAGGTACATTGGTTTTTTCGCCCTCCTGGTTGTCGGCACCGTTGCCTTCCCGTTCGGTATGAGATATCTCGAAGGGGCGTCAATTCAGTGGCCGGTTATCTGGATAGTCCCGTTTTTCCTGGCGGCTTTTTTCGTATCAAGTCTTATCCTCTTCAAATTCCGGCTCGGAGCGCGGGTCAAGTTCCTTTTTAAGATCTATGATTATTTTCAGCTCTACAGTTCCAGAAGAGATGTTTTGGTCCCGGCTTTTCTTTATTCACTGCTTGTCCAGATCTTAGGGGTCCTTTCCATTTATATCCTATCGAACGGCCTCTCCATGGGCGTTGCTTTTCTCCCCTTCCTCATCTTTGTGCCGATTATCATTCTCGTGTCCTTTCTTCCCCTGTCCATCTCAGGGATCGGGTTAAGGGAAGGGGCATTCGTCCTTCTCCTCGGGTCGATCGGCGTGCCGCCTAAAATGTCCATGACCCTTTCAATCGCCTGGTTTTTATCTGTTTTCGTCGCTGGAATATGGGGGTTGGTCGAGTACTTAAGATTTAAGGCTGTGTTTGGCGGAAAGATAGAATAAAAGCCTCTTCAAATCCCTCAGGTTGTCCGCAAAGGGCTGGGAATCGTAATACTCGCGCAACCCGAGCCGCAGCGCCGGGTCAGTGAGGTTGAGATCATATTTTTCAATTATGCTGTCAGCGATAAATTCAATATCCTCTTTCCTTTCCCGCAGGGCGATAATATGAATACCTGTAGGATTTAAGACGTCCAGCAGGATCCTGGAGAACCTGCCTGCTTTTGCCTCGGCTACTATGTCTTTTCTGGAGGTAATGATGAACTTGATATCAAAGGATGCGGGGCGCGTTTCTCCTATTTTGTAAAACTCGTCTTTGCTGAAGATCTCAGCGAATTTGTCCTGGAGCATCAGGGGTATCTTATCGATATCCTTGAGTAAAATAGTTCCTCCGTTCGCCAGTTCAAGCGTGCCTTTGTGCCTTTCAAGGCCGAGGAACCCGCCTTTTGAGCCGAAGAGTTCCACTTCAAGGGTTTCGCTGTCCAGTGTGCCGCAGTGGATTGAAAGGAAAGGTTTTGTTCTTCTGGGGTTATCGGGATGGCGATGCAGGAAGATGGCCAGCAATCGTTTCCCTACACTGCTTTCGCCGTAAATAGATATGTTCTTGTCATTCCGGTTTGCAGAAAGTATTTCATCAAGGGATTTTGTGAGAGTCTTTGATTTTGTCAGGAATACGATTCCCGGAGAGCGGTACGCTTCGGCATTCAGGATAAATTGCTCGGACAAACTCTCTACCCCGAATTCCTTGCAGGCAACTTCAAACCTCTCCAGGATATCCGCCAGCAGTTCCTCGATTTCGCTTTCAGGGACTTTAAAGTACATCTTGCAGAGCTCCCGGAATTTCTCCTGTGCTTCTACCACCTGGGGGAAGAGCAGAGAGCGCGCTGCGGTATCAGCTACCTCTATCAGTTTGAATAATTCAAAGGATTTATACGCCATGGAAAATCGTGCGGGATGGTCCGGGCAATCCTTCCTATGGCCGTCCTTGGCAAATACGCAGCCCATATAAGTGATGATGTCTTTATAAGTTTTTGGTGAGAGCAGGCTTTTGTCGAGTTGTTCGATGCCGTTGGACTTAAACAGGCCCTCTTCGATAAAGACCCTGTGCTCCAAAGGGACTTTGAGCAAGAGCTCAACAATTTTCCGGTAGCCGGCTTTCCCGGCCATAAGCAGCATCCCGACTGCAGGCAGGATGCCGGCAAAAAAAGCCTCATCCCCATCGGCGATATCCGCCCTCTCATTGATAAGCGCAGCCGCTTCTCCTGCAAGGACGGCATAGCACCACAGGAACAGATAGTCCTCATTCAGGAAATAGTCCTGCTGGAGAATGAAGTTCTCACTCCCCTCTGCCCCGATAAGGGATATTGCCTGCGACACGGAGGTTGTATCATTCCGCCTGGGCGAGGAATTGATGTATTTGAGGAGTGAAAAGTACAACCCCGGATCATATTTGATCAGATGCGAAATCTTTTGAAGCGGCTCTTCTTCATTGAGGATGTGGGAACGGATTGCTGAGACTGTATGTTCAAAGACCGGCACGCTCATTAGTGGTATAATATATCGGTTAATGTTTAAAGAGCAAGATTATGACGTGATAATTGTAGGCGCAGGGCATGCCGGATGCGAGGCAGCCCTTGCTTCTGCCCGCCTCGGCCTGCAGACCTGTATTTTCACGATAAATATCGATACCATCGCGCACCTTTCCTGCAACCCGGCTATCGGGGGGCTTGCAAAAGGCCACCTTGTGCGGGAGATAGATGCCCTGGGCGGCGAAATGGCAAAAGTAGCAGACAGGGCAGGCATTCAGTTCAGGATGCTGAATCTTTCAAAAGGCCCGGCAGTCTGGTCCCTGAGGGCACAGGCAGACAGGCTTCTCTATAAACTTCATATGAGGCAGGCCCTGGAAAGGCAGCAGAACCTTGTGATAAAGCAAGGCACTGTTGAGAAGCTTATTGTTGAGGATGGCAGCATAAAAGGCGTGTTGACCTCCCTTGGGATATATTACGGCGCCGGGGCAGTGGTCATCACCACCGGGACTTTTCTGAAGGGGCTTATCCATGTCGGGCTTGAAAGTTACCAGGCCGGCCGGGCTGGTGAATTTCCTTCTGTCGGGCTCTCCGATTCTTTGCGGGAAAGCGGGCTGGCAATGGGGAGATTAAAGACCGGCACCCCGCCGCGGCTTGATGCCAGGAGCATTGATTTCTCCACGACAACCCCCCAATACGGCGATAATCCACCTGTCCCTTTTTCCTATTCAACAGGGGAAATCACCAATCCCCAACTCCCCTGTTACGTAACATACACCAACCGGGAGACTCATGCAATAATTCTCGGCAATCTCGACAGGTCACCGCTCTATGGCGGCAGGATCAAGGGGATCGGCCCGCGATATTGCCCCTCTATCGAAGACAAGGTTGTAAGATTTTCTGAAAGGGACAGGCATCAGGTGTTCCTGGAGCCCGAAGGGTTGGAGACAACCGAATACTATGCAAACGGCATATCAACAAGTCTTCCTTACGATGTGCAGGTCAAGCTGGTAAGGAGCATCGCAGGTCTTGAACATGCAGAGATAATGAGGCCGGCATATGCGATTGAGTATGATTTTGTCTATCCCTCCCAGCTTAAGCACAGCCTCGAAACCAAGAGTATCGGCGGGCTGTTCCTTGCAGGCCAGATCAACGGCACCTCCGGCTATGAGGAAGCTGCTGCACAGGGGCTGATGGCTGGGATCAATGCGGCGATGAAGCTCAGCGGAAAAGAGCCGCTGGTCCTTGGCCGCAATGAAGCGTATACCGGGGTCCTGATAGATGATCTTGTAACACTCGGCACGAGCGAGCCTTACCGGATGTTTACGTCAAGAGCTGAATACAGGCTGCTGCTCAGGCATGATAACGCCGATTTCAGACTTTTGGAAAAGGGTTATGATACCGGGCTGGTATCAAAAGAGGCATATGAGAGATTTGCGGAGAAAAAGAGAATTGTCGCAGCGGAAATGGACAGAGTTAAAAGACAGCGGGTCAAGCCTTCTCCGGAATTGAACGATGCTTTAGTGCGCCTTGGCACTGCCCCTGTGCAGGAAGACATTTCATTGGAAAAGCTGCTGAAAAGGCCTGAGGTCCGGTACGGTTTCATTAAGGCTCTTTCCTGTGCAGCGGAGGGGACAACGCCTGAAATCGAAGCTGCCATTGAGATCAATGTAAAATATGAAGGGTATATCCGTAAGCAGATAGAGCATGCAGAGAAAATGAAGAAGTTTGAATCCAGGAGAATTCCGGCTGGGTTCGATTATAAGGGTATTCCGGGCCTGTCCGGGGAGGTTGTAGAGAAACTCCTGAAGGTCCGGCCGGAAAACATCGGGCAGGCAAGCAGGATTCCGGGTATTACGCCTGCTGCAGTATCCATACTTCTTGTTGCTGTGGAGAGGCAGTGGAAACAGACCGGGAACTCCTGACAAGGGGAATTAAGGAGTTGGGGATTGATCCCCCGGACACTGCTGTTGACCGGTTTCATTCCTATCTGCAGGAATTGAAAAAATGGAACCGCGCCTATAATCTTACCGCCTTAACAAGCTCCGGAGATATTGTCATTAAACACTTCCTGGACTCTCTCCTCTACCTGAAGGCAATACCCGAAGGGCAATGGAATATCTGTGACGTGGGCAGCGGCGCCGGGTTCCCCGGTTTGCCCCTTGCTATTATCAGAACGGATGTTTCCATCACCTTGGTTGAGCCGTCCAGGAAGAAAACAGCTTTCCTCAGGCATATGAAACGGCAACTTTCCCTTGCCCACATCTCCGTGGCGGAGGCGAGGGTGGAAGATCTGAAAGACAAGGTGTTTGATATCGCTGTCACACGGGCCCTTTTCAGTATCGGTGACTTTGTGAAGAAAGCAGGGCATGTTGTAAGGGGCGGCGGTTTTTTCGTACTGAGCAAAGGGCCGAAGCTTGAAGAAGAAAGGGAGGCACTTCCGGCCTCCGTCAAATGTGAGATTATTCCGGTGTTCCTGCCGCTTGCCGGTTTGCAGCGAAATATAGTAAAAGTAACGACAAATGCAGGGCCTTAATGAGAGGGGCGGCAGTTGTAAAGATCATTAGGAAACAGGCCGCAGCAATTCTCATTATGGGGGGAAAAGGAGCAAATTCACTGTTGTGTATTCCGACAGGGGTATCAATGAAGGCGTTAGGGAAGGGTCATTGGCTTTTTTTCGCTTGCTGTCAGACTTCTTGATTGCT
>JAJZPZ010000201.1 GCA_021847795.1 Nitrospirota bacterium | reverse complement strand
ATGATTCTGCAGAGACTGATAATATTTTCATGCTGCAAGCCTGATACTACGCGATAGTGGGAGAGCAATCTTTCAGCACGCATTATGAGGTCTGCTTTATTGAAAGGCTTGATCAGTATATCATCAGCGCCAAGTCTGATTGCCTCGTTGACCTCTCCTTTTCTGGCAACAGCGAGTAGCGGGAAATTATTCTTATGCTCCCCGCCTCGAAACATTCTGAGGATATCATAACCGCAGGCCACATCGACAATGACGAGATCAGGTATTTCCTCAGAATTCATCAATTGGAGTAGCTCGTTGCTGTTTTTTACACTTTTGATGATGCCGCATTTACTTCTTAAAAACGATTCGATTTGCCCTGAAACCTCCGGGAAATGACTGACAATGAATATCCGCATTTATCACCTATCCCGAATGTCGGCTTCCGTTTCCCTTTGCTTTTGCATTTCCTGGAGGCGGATTGCAAAAGACAGTAATTCATCCAGTCCGTCTCCTGCCATTTCCAATATCTCGCCAAGATGATTGCACCTGTTTTCATCTATGGCATTCTCGATGAATTTCTTCACAGGCCAGATCTTGTTAATCAGCATATCCGTAATACAGGCCCTATGATTGTTATCTGCAGAAAGGCATGGACCGCCTTTGCAAATTCTCCGGCACCTTTCTTCGAGGCTTCTTATGATTTGCGAGTCTTTGTTTTGATATTTTTCAGCCATAGCTCCTGTTCTTCGGGTGAGGAAGGAAATTCATATGCCACTTTGCTGTGTCAGTATGCGAAAGAAGATTTCATTGTGTGATAGATCTTCCAGGCGTATTGAACTCTCTTATGCTTCCCGGATGCGTTATAACAGCCGACGGCCTGCCAGGTATAGCCGTATTTATCGATGCATCCTTTCAATATGCCGGCGGCAATCTTGGTGCACTCGCAGGGATCGGCAAGGGACATCCACCTGTCACGGCCTATCCTGGCATACCAGCCCGAGTTTACCTGCATATGGCAGTAATCATAACTGCCGTCCCTATTCCAGTTTATCGCCCCGTTGTCATGCCTCGATTCTATCCATGAGATTGCCTCCAGAAGGGCAGGGGATATGCCGTACATATTCCCGGCCTCTTCGTAACAGAAAGCTGATGCTGTCAGAGGTGAAAAGAAAAGGATTACAAGGGAGACCAGGTATGCTGTTTTCATGAACTGGTAATGCCTTTGCAGGCAACCCCGGCAGTTGGCTGAGATAGGCAACATCTTTCTGATAACGCTCTATGCTGAGAGATGCTCCTGATGTATCTCTTTTCCACCACGTGGAGCATAATAAGGGCATGAAAGTGGTGGAAAGGGAAATGCTGTCAGATAAAGCATGCTGGGCAGATTTCTATTTGCCGCAACACTTTTTGTATTTCTTGCCGCTTCCGCACGGACAAGGCTCGTTCCTGCCGATCTTCCTGGAACTTGCCGGCACCGGTTCCTGCTTGTTCTCAACTGTGGAGTAACTTGTCCCCTCTCTCTCATGCTTTCTGTATCTTTCCTTCTGCACCTTCTCCGCTTTCTCTTCGATTTCAATCAGTGCCTCGGCCTCTGTATCCCTACCCAGTTCCCGTAACAGGGGAACCAGACGCTCAAGCACCCCGTTCCTGTCATAGGATAGAGGCGAGGTCATCTCATATGCCCGGCTATAAAGCTCAAGCGCCTTATCTGTTTCTTTCATTGTCTGATATGCATGGCCCGCCTTTATGATTACCCATGCGTCGTCAGGGAACTTTTCAAGATTTTTTGAGATCCTGTCGAACGCCTCTTCACGCCTGCCGGCTTCGGCAAGGATTGCCGCCATGTCGCCAAAGAAATTATCGGGAGAATGGACCTCGGCAAAAAGGTTGCCTATATCAACTGCCTCGTCGACCATGCCTCCATGATCGAAGAGAGCGAAAGGGAGTTCCACGATCCATCCCATAACATCGGCGTCCATGGGCATTGCAATATCATAGAACAATTTACCGTCGGGAACTCCGTCGGGTTTCAGGAGGAACCCGTAGAAACGCTTTGCAAGGCCGTATTGCTCTCTCAGGGATTCCTTGTATTTATCTCCTTTGAGACCTTCGTAAGACTTGAGCTTAGCGTCGAGTTCTTCGATGAACTTATCGCGGTCTGTAGTATTCATCTATTTTTGCCCCAGCTCTTTGCTGAGCACTTCTGCGACGAACCGGACGCTTGAAGTCTGCGCCAGTTTGCGTATCCGGTCGCGTGTCTCTTGGGTACTGCCGGCATGGGCGGCGGCTTCCATCGTATAACGGTAGGCATTCCATATATCCAGAGAGGTAATTTCATATCCGTATCCCGCGCACAACCACCGAAGTGCAGCCATCCCGGCTTCGACTGCAAATACGGGATGCTCGTCTGCGGCTTCTTTGGCAGCCCGAGTCAAGGTCCTTGGATCACAGGGCGTTTTGTTGGCCAATACGATTGCCTCGTCATACAGACCTGCAGCTTTCGCTGAGGCAAACCACTTGCCTTCTTCTCCGGGTGTGCTTTTGACCAGATCGCGCAGTATCTCCCCGGCGGTCTTCCGGGGATATTTTCTCGCAATGGCCCGAAAGGTAGCCAGATTTGTAGTGCCCCGGTTGGCATAGATCGCATATCGTACATATGCTTCATCTGCCATGTCGCTTAAAAGAAGGATTTCCTCACAGGCCTGTGCGATTGCACCATGGGGCTCGTTGATTCCGCGGGAATCCTCTGCATAACGGATCGCCTCTGCGTGTCTGCCCAAGGCGCTCAGGGCCTTCACTCCCCACTTTCTGTAATGCCAATACTTGAATGGCGAGAGTTCAAGCAGGGAAAGGACTTCCTCATTCCGCCCGGCCTTTAGAAGGGCGCTGAGACATGCGGACGTGCCTTTGAAATGGGCGTAATGCCCCGGAGAAGTATTTTCCCATGCCATCCGGACCATATCGATAAATGAATCGGCCCATTGCGCGGCGCGCTCAGGGGTAGCGCAGAGTTCCCCCCAATATTCGGGCAGCAGCTCAATGTAGGGGATGTCGTCGTCCTCGACCGCCTGCCAGAGACGTTCCAGCCATCTGTCCCGAACGGGACCATCCACCGGAGCCCCGGCTATGATGGGAACCAGCACATCGATAGCGTTGTTCACCACAGTCCCTATCGCACCCGAGGAACTATCGACGTGGGCCAATGCCGGGGATACCTTCTCCAGAAACAGCACGGCGCCTTCGGCAGCCAGGACAGGATTTTTACGCGCTGCCTTCTTTATCTCCGCCACTGCCTCTTTTACGCGTGCCAGGGCCGGCTGCGAGCGCCACCCAAAGGCATTGCGGCGGAAACGCGCGGCAAAATTCCACTTATGAGCAACCGGTGAACTCATTTTTCCAGATTCAATTTTAACCAATTAAGGCTGATGCTGTCACACAGTATTCCACAATCTCAGCCTCTGTATCAATTTTGGGATTGTCCTGTCCATGAATAAGGGCCTCCTCAAGTCTTATCCCGGAGGGGCTTCACTTTGCGACCCTCCCCAGGAGGTGAAAATGCGGTGTCCTTCCGCAGCGAGTCTTCCGGATGAGCTCAACGCCGAGTCCCATATGTATGATCTTTTCTGTGCCCACCTTGTTGGCTATTATGGGGCAATTGTCCGTTTAAATCAAACAATTGCTCCAATTTATCTAAATGGGTGTGGCTCATGATGATGGCAGTAAGCTGCCACCGGAGCTGTTGGAGCGGATCCGGCTTATTCTCTCGACTCTGCACGCAGCACAAGAGGTCGAGGGCATAAACGTGCCGGGCTTCAACTTGCACCATCTGCGGGGAGCATTGAAAGGCTTTTTATCAGTGACTGTCCGCGCGAATTGGCGAATCATTTTCAGATTTGAAGATGGAAATGTCTTCGACGTGGATTTTATTGACTACCATTAAAGGAGGGGAGCTATGGAGATGAAAAATCCTGCACATCCGGGCCAACTGGTTAAGTCCTGTCTCGACGAACTGCATTTAAGTGTCGCCGAAGCCGCTAAGGGGCTTCATGTTACACGGCAGCAGCTGCATAGAGTAATTGCCGGCCATAGCCGCATCACTTCGGAAATGGCAATCCGGCTTGAAAAAGCTTTTGGCAGTACCGCCGAGACCTGGCTGAGGATGCAGATGAATTATGACCTTGCACAGACGCGCAAGCAGGCGGCAACAATTACTGTTGAGCGGCTGAAAAAGAAGGTTGCATGAATTTGGCCTCCGGGGAAACCGCGGAATACCCCTTACGCCTGTCCACGACTCCAAATCAAACCCTGAAACTGCACAAAGAGAAGAAAAAAAGGAGAACCCTTTTTCAGGTTCTCCCCTTTTCGTTACCCGATATCGATAACCTCTATGGGTATTCCCGGATACATTCCCAGGAGGATATCGAAGAATTCCTCCCAGGAGACAACTGATACACTCTCATTTACTCGGATGGTGACCATGTTTTCCCTCCCTTGTAGAGTCCTCTACAGTTCCGTAGAGCCGTGCAGAACAATGAGATGTTCAATACGACTCTACGGACGACTCTAAGGAAGGTGGGAGAGGAGGGGGCTCAAGCCCTCCTCCTCAGACAGTCCCTTCCTGCACCTCCATATCTTTCAAAAGAAACAGTATCGTATCGCCTGTTTCCGGATTCCTGAACCTTCTCGATACCAGAAAACCCCTGTGCAGGAAAACATGGAGACTTGCATTGTTGTCCTCTCTTACCGTGCAGCAGGCAAGCGGAGCCTTGATCTTCCTGAGGGCTTCCGTCACCATATGCTTTCCTAATCCAGTGCCCCTGAACTCCTCTTTGACGAAGAGGTGCCTGACCTCCGTCAAACACCATGATCTCCTTGCAAGGGAAACACACCCCTTGATTTTGCCTTCCCCGACCACTACATAATAGCGGCCTTCAAAGGCAGCCCGCGGGTTGTAAACCCTGATCATCTCTTTTACTATGTCCAATGTCCTTCTTTTTATTACTCTCCTTAATTCCGGTTCCATTTGCTCTCCTTGAGCCATTTTCCAAGGCCCGTTTCCACTTGGCGTTGACGATGCGCGAAGGCTTGTGGCAGAGTATGTCGAGCACTACAACACCGTCCGGCTCCACAGCTCTATCGGCTATATTGCTCCTGCCGACAAGCTCAGTGGCAGAGAGAAGGAGATTTTCAA
>JAJZPZ010000200.1 GCA_021847795.1 Nitrospirota bacterium | reverse complement strand
GGCATCGTTCATGGATCAATCACCTCAATTCTTCAGCGCTGCCTTGCAAAAGCCTCCGCAAAGGTATATATTACTTTCACCTGCTTTGCAGAGAGCACATGCATATGCAAGGACGCGCTTGAGGGGACGGCAATCCTGTAACTGCTGATACGAGGAAAGGGTCCCCGGGCCTGCTCGCCGGATTATCCTTTATTTGAGGGAATAGCTGAGAGTGTTCACACTATTTTTTGTAAGTATAGCAGGGGTGTTCCTGTTAGTTGCCGCGGGATACCTGTACAGCTTTTTCGTTGAGCAGTCCCAGAAAAAAACCCGGTTGAAAATGCTGTCCCGCATCAGCAATGCCGAGACCCTCCTGCAAAGCGGCATGTACGACGACGGCTTTGCCATATATGAGGAGATACTCGATTCACTCAAAAGCGGGAATAAGTGGACCGCCTTTCAGGATGTTTACGCGCTATGCAGGTACGGAGAAGGGAAATACTTCCAGAGAAAGGCCGCAGATGACTTTACGGCATACACCAATGCCGTTGAATGCTACGAAGAGTTCCTGCGCTATCTCTCCATGCCCGGCCTCGGGTTGGAAGAGATCATAAAGAAAATAGAGGCGCATTACAATCTCGGCCTGCTGTATGTCTCCTGCATCAACAAGCCGCAAGTGAAGAACCGGATGACCTCCCTGAAGAGGGCGGAACACCTGCTTACCGCCGCCCTTGAATTCATCAACGAGATATCACTGCAGCCGTTGTCGCCGGAAGAGTCGGACCAGCAAGAGCACTATACTACAAAAGTCCATGCTTCAATATACCAGGCGCTCGGCGTCATATATTCGGAAACCTCCGATACAGGACTCCCCAAGAATGCGGAAAAATCCCTTCTGAAGGCCATAGATGCCTTTGACAAAGCCCTGCAGTTTTTTACCGCACAGGAGTACCCTGCGGAACATACCGAAATCCTCAGCGCCTATGCAAACGTCTACAAGAAGCTTTTTGCGTTGTCAGGGAACATCAATTTCATGACTGTGGCCGCCGGCACCCTGAAAACACTGGCCGATTATCTTGAAAGGAACGACAGGCAGAGCGAGCTTTTCACCGTTATCCAGGACCTGGGCGATTCATACATGCTTATGGCCCAGCACCTCGCTGAAACAGGGACAGAAGAAAACAACCAGAATAATGAAGCGAAAAACGCCGCCCTGACCGCTGCTGCGGAATACTACAAAAAGATGATAGATATCCCGAAGGGAGGAAATGTATTCGTAACCAACAGCGATCTTGCCCTCATGTACCAAAAAGTCGGCAGTGCGACGATCAAGCTTTATCATATCGGCCAGCATGAGCCGCACCTGGAGGAGGGATTGTCTCTCTACCAAAAGGCCCTCGAATATGTTGCGGAAGGCTCGCTCGATTTTGCCAATGTGCAATCGGTCATCGGTGATCTGTACGTTGTGCTTTCCAGGACACACGACCGGAAAGAAAACATTGCCAAAGCCAAGGCAGCGCTGAATACCGCCTTGCGGATTTATGACGATATGGGACTGACTCCCTACAAGAAAAATATCGAACTGTCGCTGAAAAACATTGACGGCTGGTAAAAAACTCCGCGCTTTAATTATCGCCCGGCTTTCTTTTCCACGCCCGCGCCCTTACATCAGTTCATCTCTTCAATACGCGGCTGAGGAAAAGCTTTGTCCTATCTGCAGAGGGGTTCGTGAAAATATCATCGGGACTGCCTATCTCCACGATTTCCCCCTGGTCGAACACAACCACCCTGCCGGCAACGTCCCTCGCGAAATCCATCTCATGGGTGGCGATTATCGTTGTCAGACCCTCGTTGACCAGGTCTTTTATAACCGACAGCACCTCGCCCACCATCTCGGGATCAAGGGAAGAAGTCGGCTCGTCGAAGAGCATTGCTTCCGGCCTCATTGCAAGCGCCCTCGCTATTGCCACCCGCTGCTGCTCACCGCCGGAAAGCTCGGCAGGATAGTTGTTCACCTTTCCCGCCAGGTTTATTCTCTTCAGGAGAGAGCGGGCCAGTTCATCCGCACCGCTTTTGGCCATGCCGAGCACCTTTACCGGAGCTTCGGCTATGTTCTCCAGGACCGTCATGTGCGGGAAAAGGTTAAACTGCTGAAACACCATCCCGACCTTGAGCCGTATCTTTCTCAAGGTCTCCATATCTTCCTTTGAGGGCCTTATCCGGTTTATCGAATGGAGGGCGATATCGTCTATGTCGATTTCCCCCTTCTCGAAAAATTCAAGGCCGTTTATGCACCTGAGGAACGTACTTTTCCCGCTCCCTGAAGGCCCGATGCAGACCACGACCTCACCTTTCCGGATGGAGAGGTTGATCCCCCTGAAGAGCGCCTGATCACCATACATTTTATGCAAATCCCTGACTGTGATCATCTTCCGGCGCCTTTCAGTTTCGCTTCAAGCCTCCGCGCAAGCAGGGAAAGCGGATAGCTCATGGCAAAGTAAAGGAGTGCGACGACAAGGCCCAGCTCGAAGAATCTCAGGGTGCTTACAGCGAGCATGCTGTATGTCTTGGCAAGCTCCACCATGGCAATGACCGAGACCAGCGAGGAGTCCTTGAAAAGAGCGATAAAGTCATTGGTGATCGCAGGGAGCGCTATCCTGAACCCCTGGGGCAATATCACTCTCCTCAGGGCCAGCCCCCTGCTCATGCCGAGGGAAAGGGCCGCCTCCATCTGCCCTTTCGGCACGGCGTCTATTCCTGCGCGATAGATCTCCGCTTCGTAGGCCGCGTAGTTCATGCCAAGCCCGAGGACGGCAGCTGTCAGGGGGTTCAGCGAGACCCCGATATTGGGCAGTCCGTAATAGAGAATGAAGAGCTGTATCAGCAGAGGGGTACCCCTGTAGAGTTCGATATACGATACGGCAAGCGTGCGCAGAGGGGCGCTCGCGAAAATCCTGAGCAGCGCAATGGCCAACCCGAGTGATACAGCCAGCGCCATGGACATCGCCGAAATGACGACCGTTGCTGCGGCCCCTTTCAGGAGCGTGGGGAGAAATGTATAAAGGGGCGCTTTCCTGCTTTCCTCAAGCCCCACATACCCGCCGCCGCCGGTATTCCCGAGCAGCTTTTCCTGGGTCTTGTCCCACAACCCCCATTTCTCATATATCCGCTTCAACTCCCCTGTTTTCAGAAGCCTGGAAAGGATCTCATCGACCTTTGCCCTGAGATCCTCATTGTCTTTTCTTATGGCGATCCCGTAAAACCCCTCTCCTTCAGACCCCCCTGCATATTTCAGCTTCGGGTTGGGCTTTGCATAGTAGGCGGCTATGGGAAGGTCGAGCAGAACAGCATCTATCCTTCCTATCTCAAGGTCCTCATAGGGCTCCACCTGCCCGGAATATATCCTGGTATCCACACCGCCCATCTTTTCGAGCATGGCTTGTGCAGCGGTACCGGAAAGGGTGCCCACCTTTTTCCCTGTAAGGTCCTTCATGTCCTTTATCCGTGATTCATCGCTCTTCACCACCAGCTGCTCGGTATAGATATAGTACGGCCGGGAAAAGAGCACCCGTTCCTTTCTCTGAGGCGTAATTTCGATGCCGTTCATGGCCATATCGAAATCGCCCCGCTCAAGGGCGGGGACCAGGCTGTCCCAGGCATTTTGCGACTGTCTCGCCGCTACGCCCAGGTCCTTTGCAATTGCATCGGCAAGGTCCACCTCGAAGCCGATCAGCCTTGAAGGGTCCCCGGGGTCAGGGAAAACATAGGGAGCGCCTCCCTCGGCGTCCGCGCCCCACAGGAGGACCCCCCTCTTTTTTATCTTTTCAAGGCTGTTTTCCGCTGCACGGGAAGTTGTCATCCAGCAGAAAACGATCATAACCGCGACAAGCAGCACAGGTATCTTCGTGTTTTTCTTCATTACTGAATTCACCACGGGATACAGTATATGAAAGAAACAATCCGGGTCAAGAACCTGCAGGAGCGAATCTCCCGGCGTGCCCTTATCATCATGTTTTCCGTCCCTCACCCAGCTGCTTCATGATCTCAGGGGACCTACTCAGGGCGCTCACGAGCGCCCTGAAAGATGCGATATCGATATTGGTATCAACACCCACTCCCCAGAGGGCCTGTTTCGCCCCGTCCTCGATCTGTATGTAGGCGGCGGCCTTTGAATCCGAACCGCTTTCAAGGGCATGCTCATGGTAGGAGATCAGCCTGAAGCCCGCTCCCACTCCCCCGGCGCATGCCGTGCTGAAGGCATCGACCGGGCCGTTGCCGCTCCCGGCTATTTCTCTTCCGGCGCCGTGCACTTCCAGAAGAGCTGTCACCTCCACCTGCGGGTGCGCTCCGCTGCCGTTGCCTTCAGGGCATTCACGCACGCGGCAGCTTTTGAAGACCAGGCCTTCCCTGTCGGCAAGATATTCACGTTCAAATGCCGACCATATCATTTCAGGAACAACCTCCTTGCCGGTCGAATCAGATACGGCCTGGATGATGCTGCCGAATTCGGGATGCATTTCTTTCGGGAGGCTGAAACCATACGCCTTTTCCATGACATAGGCGACCCCGCCTTTGCCTGACTGGCTGTTGATGCGGACCACAGATTCGTATGACCGCCCCACATCAGCAGGGTCGATAGGAAGGTAGGGCACTTCCCATATGCCCTCTCCCCTGCCGCCGCACGCCCTCATCCCTTTGTTTATGGCATCCTGGTGCGATCCTGAAAAAGCGGTATAGACAAGCTCGCCTGCATAGGGATGGCGTATATGCACCGGTATCCTGGTGCATTTTTCATATACCCTGATGATCCTGTCCATATCTCCCAGATCGAGTTCAGGATCCACCCCCTGGGAAAACAGGTTCATCGCCAGCGTTACCATGTCGACGTTGCCGGTGCGCTCGCCGTTTCCGAACAGGGTCCCCTCAACGCGCTCAGCGCCTGCCATAACGGCAAGCTCCGTAGCTGCCACGGCAGTCCCCCTGTCATTATGGGCGTGGGCGCTTATCACGGCAAGCTCACGGTTCCTGAAAGTGCGGCAAAACCACTCTATCCTGTCGGCATAGGTGTTCGGAGTCGACATCTCAACCGTTGCCGGCAGATTGAGGATCATCTTTTTCTCCGGAGTCGGCTGCCATTCCTCCATTACCGCGCTGCATATCTCGACAGCGAATTCCGGCTCGGTAGGGGGATAGGTTT
>JAJZPZ010000199.1 GCA_021847795.1 Nitrospirota bacterium | reverse complement strand
CCTTTTACCTGCAAACTTCCGCCGGTTTCGAGTATGTCCGGCCCGCCTCATTTATTTGTATTCCGCAACCAGGTCGAAACCCATCGCATACATATAGCCTGCACGGGCGCGCCTGAGTTCGTATTCCGCCTTATAATAGTTCGTCTCTGCCGTGGTAAGGAGCGTTATGGCATCAAGCACGTCCGTAGATGTTCCTATCCCCTCCTGGTACCGTACCTTGTTGATTCTCAGGTTCTCCTCAGCCTGGCTGATAGCGCCTTTTGTCACGCCGATCCTGTCCCGTGCGCTCTTTATGTCAAAATACCCCCTCTCCACATCGAGCCTGATATCCTCCACCAGCTTTTTTTTCTGCTCAAGGAGACGTTCCTTCCTGTACCCTATTTTCGCTATTTCGGCCTTCGTCCTGCCGCCGCTGAAAATATTCATATTGAGCCCCAGGATGAGCGCCCAGTTGTCCTCGTGGAGCTGAAATTGGTTCTGTGTATAGGTATATCCGCCCTCTGCAAAGACCCGGGGAAAATATTCGGACCGTTTCGCAACCTCCTCGAATTCGAGGACCTTCAGGTCATGGTCCAGGGTCTTCAGCTCAATCCTCTGCTTTTCAGCAAGCTCCCACGCCTTGTCCATGTCAGGCTCGGCGGCAGGCTCAGCAGGGACATCGACTGCGCGGACTTCCGCCCTCAGCGGCCTTGACAGGATATTATTGATCCGCGCCGCATTAACAGTCTTGAGATTCTGTATTGTCAGGAGCCTCTGCCGCGCATCGGAAAGCCTCACTTCAGCCTGGAGCAGGTCGTTTTTGGTAATTACACCCTCCTGGTAAAGGTCCTGTGCAGTATTGAAATGCGAAACAAGCCTTTCCACTTCCTTTTGCGCCACTGCCTCCATTCTTCCTGTCTCCAGGAAATCAAAATAGGCAATAACGAAATCGAGGGCCACGAGGTTCCTGACCCTGCCTATGTTGAGCCTTGCCGCATCCAGCGCTGTTTCAGACGCCCCGTACCGGGACGACCTCGCGCCGAAATCAAAGAGTGTCTGCTGCACATCAACGCCGTAGGAAAGAGAATTCCTCTCCGCGGTGGGCACGGACACGGCGCCGAAGATCGCGCCGGGCTGATAGGCAAGAAAGGTCCGGCTGAGAGAGGCATTTACGCCCGGCAGGTATCGTGAACGCGCGATCAGTGTGTCTGCATAGGAGGCGTCCCTTTCACGGGAGGCCATCTTCACAATGCGGTTGTCTTCCGTGGCGATCTTTACCCCTTCAGGGAGGGTAAGCACTGCCTGTCCCTCTGCCCCGTAACAGTGGCCGGCAGCAACAAGGACGAGAACAAAAACCAAGGCCTGCATCATTCCCTGCGCCCGGGCGGATAAGGCCTTTCCCGCTGGTCTCATTTCAGGGTCCCCCTTACGAAAATATCCACGAATTCCCTGACGGTCTTGTCGGCATCAATATGCCGGTAATTCTTGCGGAGCAGGATTTCCTCTGCATTGAAATAGGAAAAGAACATTCCGAAAAACGACCGCGCCGCCAGTTCCGTGTCAAACTCCCTCAGGCTGCCCTTCCCGTGCATCTCGCCGAAATAGGAAGCAAGGGTATTGACCATCTCATCTATAAACGCATGGTAGATTTTCTGTATTTTCTCGGGATAACGCTGCATTTCCGCCTGCATTATTTTAACCGTGTCTTTTCTCAGGGCAAGGATTTCGAGAAAGCTCTTTGCAATCATTGCCAGGGCCTCCCCATAAGGCATCTGCCTGATCCCCGGCATGAGCCCCTTTAACGCGGGAAGGAAGGAATTGGCATTTATTGTTTCCTCAAAGAGCGTCTCTTTTGAAGGGAAATGCCGGAAGAGCGTCACCTCGGCAACTCCCGCCTCCCTGGCAATTTCCCGGGTGGTTGCGCCAAGATATCCCTCTTTGGAAAAAAGCCTTAAGGCTGTTTCAAGTATCTTGTCCCTTGTCGAACATGTCTCTTCATCCTGCTGCATACGTTCCCTGTCCTCCTCCCCTGTTTTCATCGGCAGGGAAGCAAATGTAAGTACTTACTAACAAGGTAAATTAAAACAAAATCCGTCTTCTTGTCAACACGTTGTGCAGGGCATACGAAAAGGCAGGAGGCCCTGAGCAATGGAGAAAGGAAAGGCATTGAGAACTAATTGCTTTTTATATACACCCTTTTAATGAATTGGAGAGCGGCAAGTTCATCGATAAGGGTCTTCAGGGAGATTTTCCGGGTAAAGGCAATGGTGATGTGGAACATTGCCTCCCTGCTCTCGACGCTTCTTTCGTAGTCGACATTGCTGGTGGTAACACCGTACCTGCTCAGCACCGAGACAATGTCCTCCTCCTTTATGTCGGAATCCGCACTGATGGTGAGAAACCGGAAGGAGAGCTTCGGCATTCCTTTTTCAACATTCCTCAGCAAGATAAGCGTAGCAATAGTGATGAGGGAGGTAATAATGGCCGGCAGATAGATACCGCTTCCGATGGCCAGTCCAATGGCTGCCACGACCCATATGCAGGCAGCGGTTGTAAGCCCCTGGATGGTAAAGCCTGTCTTGAGGATAACCCCTGCGCCCAGGAAGCCGATGCCGGTGACGGCGCCGGCAGCAATCCTTCCGGGATCGGCCCGGAAGAGCCCGGGGGTTGCGCTGTTCAGATAATAATAGTGCTCAGAGATCTGCATGAGGAGAACGGAAGCGATACAGACAAGGATATGGGTCCTGAAACCAGCCGGCCTGCCATGGGCCTGCCTTTCAAACCCTATCATCCCGCCGATGATTGTCCCCAGGATGAGACGAACGATTATTTCAACTGTCGATGTCATAAAAACGAAACCCGGTATGTTCCTTTATTAATTTATCTAATCTATCATAAACAGGATGAATTATTCATGCCCCCCTGCACTGACGGACGGGTTTTTCTCACACCCACCTTTGAATATGATCTCCTGTGTAAATCTGCTATAATGGTATCGAACATTTTATCCGCAGTGCGTGGGGCTGCAGACTGGAAGGGCAAAAAATATGCTGAAAAAAGTCAGGACAGATGAATTAATAGAAGGCATGGTTGTGGCCTCTGATGTTTTTGAGGCTGCCATCGGCACGAATATTCCTTTCATCAGCCGGGGCGTTTCCCTTACCGGGAGTTACATCAACAGCTTAAAAAACCGGGGGATTGTGTATGTTCTTATAGAGACACCGGAAGGGTACAGGGGCTCTCCCGGTGAGGTATATGAAATTGATTCCGGCAATATTAAAGGCAATATCCTTTTTGACGGCAGGATTCACATAAAAGGCAATCTCCCCCCGAACCTTAAAATAGAGGCTGGGGAGAGGATCATTATTGAGGGTGAGATTGGCGAAGGCTGTACGGTTACCAGTGCAACGGGTGGGATTCTGATAAAGGGCTCTGTCTGTGGGAGCAAAGAAAACCCGGTGAATATTATGTCTTCGCAGAATATTTCGATCCAGAGCAGGGCGGAGGATTCCGTAAGTTTTTCAGATATCAAGACCAGCGCCGACATGAACATTTCCGGGGGCGTACGAAACAGCTCAATATCCGCACGCGGGGAAATAAAGATCGAAGGCGCCGCCTGTAATTCACAGGTATACAGTCAATCCGCAATAAAGCTGGGGAATTGCGGCGATGAATTCGGCGACCCTTCGGTGCTTATGGTAAAGCCCTTTGAATGTCGCGAGCTTTCCCAGGAACTGCTGAAGCTGGATTCAGCTTTAAATGCAATATTGAAGGAAAAGGAAAAGCTGCAGAATATTGTAGATCTGATAAAAAAGCTCGGGAAGGACATCGAGCAACTCCCGAAGGAGAAGAAAAACGAGCTGGCCGTAGGGGTGAAACGTTTCAAGGAGATCGAAGGAGAGGTCCTTTCCATACAGACGAAAAAGGCTGAGATCAAGAGAGCCGTGGGACAATACTTGGAAACAAAGAGGGTCGCTGTTTTTGGAAACATTTTCCCGCGCTCGAAAGTCACCCTGGGAAGCAGCACCCTTGAAATAACAAACAAGGAAGCAAGCGCCGCCTTTTTCGTAAAGGACCTTAAAGTCGTCTCAGCACCGTGTTCAGGAAGATTTTAAAAGTCAGGAGGATATTGTGGATTCAAAAAGCATCTCAATAAAGTGGAAAACTGCAATACCGGTAATTATAGCCGTATCGATAGGGATTTTAATAACCATATTTGTTACCGGCAACAGGACCGAATCAATTATTGTCGATGAGGCGGAGAAGGGCACTCTGGCAGCTTATCGCGATACGGTCTTAAACTCCCTCACCTCGATGATGCTTACCGGAGATTACAAGAACAGCAAAGGGCTTTTTCTCGAACAGATGAAAAATGTTGCCGATGTGCGTGTGCTGAAGTCGGAGGTGATTGATGCTGATTTCGGCAGGGGAGATGCCCGGGACTATGCAACGGACCCCCTTGAAAAAGAGGTCATCGCCAAAGGCAAAGAAAAAGTCGTTCTTGAGGGCAACAATATCCGGGGGGTCTTTCCTTACATAGCAAGGGCGAATTTCATGGGGAAGAACTGCCTTTCGTGCCATAGAGTAAATGAAGGGACCGTTCTCGGGGCCATAAGCGTCAGGGTGCCTTTAACCGAATCCTTCCGGAGGATACGATTGATACAGTATCTTTACCTGGCGCTCGGCCTTGCAGGGATATTTTCCGTGACGGTTATCGTTACCGTAGTCGTCAGCGTCATAAATAAACCGCTGGCGCATCTGATGGACAAAATGAAGAAGTTATCCGGCGCACAACTCAAGGCCGCAGATGTGAAAGGCAAAGATGAGATTGGGATCCTCAATGAACAGTTTGATAATATGGCGGCGGCCATAGAGACACGCAATCAGAAGATAAAAGAACAGATGGACGAGCTTTTGGCCTTATTCAACGTAGGGGAGATACTCAACAGGAGCGATTCCATCGACGAAGCGGTTGATTTGATTCTCCATGCAATAAATATGGGGTTCCATGTGGAAGAATGCGCTGTTATGCTGTTGGATGAAAGCGGACGGTTGAATATAAACAGGTTTTCAGGTATGGCGGATTCCAGGGCCGAGGCAGTCAAGGCTTTTATCGACACCCCTGATTTCAGGAGCAGGATTGCGGAAGGCGAAATCCTGGTTGCCGGAGGTAAAGAGCAGGGACTGGGCGATTTTCTTGTT